>NZ_JBQCIT010000018.1:0-157306 GCF_051953455.1 Parafilimonas sp.
AATCATTGTCCAGGCTTTTTTCAATGTATGTAGCAATTTCAGAATGGTCGCCACGGTCTAAAATTCCATGTTGCCTTGTTTTTGTTAACTGGTCTGCAACAAATACACAGCGATAACAAAGAATGCAGCGCGTCATGTGCAGTTGAATATGCGGGCCTAAAGTATGTTTATCAAAAACCCTTTTCTCAAAATCAAAACGGGAGCCCTCTTTACCATGGTTGAAGCTCAGGTCCTGGAGGTCGCATTCACCCGCCTGGTCGCATATAGGACAATCCAACGGATGATTGATTAATAACATTTCCACCACGCCGTTCCTTGCATCAATCACACGCTGTGAAGTAATATTTTTTACTTCCATGCCATCCATTACCGTTGTTCTGCAACTGGCCACAAGTTTCGGCATTGGCCGCGGGTCTTTTTCTGAACCTTTGCTTACTTCAACCAAACAGGTTCTGCATTTACCGCCGCTATTTTGCAGTTTGGAATAATAGCACATTGCCGGTGGCGCCACATCGCCCCCTATCTGGCGGGCAGCATTTAATATGGTTGTACCTGCAGGAACTTCTACAGTTATGTTATCTATTGTTACTTTAAATAATTGTTGTTCTGCCATAAGTAAAAAGTCAAAATTAAAAATTCAAAAACCAAAACATCAGCCTTGTTTAACAGAAATAATTATCGATGCAATGATCTTTGACAATTCATCTGCTTCCTGTAACAGATAGGCAACTTTATTTTTATCTTATTGAATTGAATCCCTGATTAAACACAACCAATACTTTGTTTCATTCGCGGATTTCAAAGCAATAACATAAAAATTCAAAAATCTTTTTTTGAAGCGCCCGCTTTTGCTTCAACAAGATTAACTCCAATTGAAGTTGCGCTTCGTATTAACTGATCAAAAATCGAATAAAATATTTTTTCAAATTTTGTTTCGGAAACGAATGATAGAATATCCTTTGAAAACTGAAAAGCACGATGCTTTATATTATAAGTTTTCTGAGGGTCTTCTATTAAATAATCGTTCTCCAATTTTTTGATTTTTGACTTTTTATTTTTGAATTGATTATGCTGTTACTGCCAATTCATCTGCATAATGTGCCAAACCATAATTGTGCTGCTGGGCCTCATCGGGGTTTAACACATGCCATTCAAATTCATCCCTGAAATGTCTTATGGCTGCTGCAACCGGCCATGCGGCTGCATCACCCAGCGGGCAAATGGTATTGCCTTCTATCTTGCTCTGGATATCCCATAACAAATCAATATCGCTCATTTTACCCTTGCCGTATTCTATATTCTTTAATATCTTTTCCATCCAGCCGGTGCCTTCACGACAGGGTGAACATTGCCCGCAACTTTCATGGCGGTAAAATCTTGCCAGTGTTAATGTGTGGCGCACTACGCACTGGTCTTCGTCAAGCACAATAAAACCACCGCTGCCCATCATAGTGCCCGTTGCAAAACCACCGTCAGATAAACTTTCATAGTTCATCATGCGGGTTTCACCTTTGGCGGTTTTCAGTAAAAGATTGGCAGGGAGAATTGGCACAGACGACCCGCCCGGGATACATGCTTTTAATCTTTTTCCGTTGGGGATACCGCCACAATATTCATCACTATAAATAAATTCTTCAACAGAAATAGTCATGTCAATTTCATACACGCCGGGCTTATTAATGTTACCGCATGCTGAAATTAATTTAGTACCTGTTGAACGGCCAACGCCAATCTTTGCATATTCTTCGCCGCCCACATTAATGATAGGTACGACGGCTGCCAATGTTTCAACATTATTAACAACAGTCGGTCTTTCCCAAACACCTTTAATGGCAGGAAATGGCGGCTTAATTCTTGGATTGCCGCGTTTGCCCTCAAGGCTTTCTATTAATGCCGTTTCTTCGCCGCAGATATAGGCGCCGGCGCCACGCTGTACATATATTTCACAATCAAAACCGCTGCCCAAAATATTTTTACCGAGCCAGCCATTGTTTTTTGCTTCTGCAATGGCTTGTTCAAGAATATCAACGATCCAAGCATATTCGCCGCGGATATAAATATAGGTGGTGTTTGAGCCGAGTGCGTAAGAAGAAACAATCAGTCCTTCAATCAACAAATGCGGAATAAACTCCATCAGGTACCTGTCTTTAAAAGTGCCCGGCTCGCTTTCATCTGCATTGCAAACAAGGTGGCGCGGCACACCTTCGGGTTTTGCAATAAAACTCCATTTCAAACCCGTTGGAAAGCCTGCGCCGCCACGACCGCGCAGACCGCTTTTTTTCACTTCTTCCACAATGTCGGCAGGCGACATTTTAAACGCTTTCTCCACACTTCTGTAACCGCCTTCCCTCCGGTATGTTTCATAATACCGGATGCCTTCAACGTGATCTTTTTCTAATAAAACTTTTTTTATAGCCATTCCTTTTTTGGAATTTTTTTATGTTATCAGCTTCAGTACTTCGTGGCGTCACGGTTGTGTCACTCACTTGTACGCTATCAATTTATTCAGCTTTTTTTCCTTCGTAATTAAACATCCAATTCACACCGAATTTGTCCTGCAACATTCCAAAAGTTGCTCCCCAGAATTGTTTTGCCAGCGGCATGGTAACTTTTCCGCCTTCAGCCATTTTATTAAATACTTCCTCTATTTTTTTATCGTCATCCACTTCAACAGACAACTGGATATTTCCATCTGTGTTGACAAGCTGCCCGTTAAAAGAATCGGAAATCATAATAATATTATTGCCAAACTTTAAACGTGAGTGAATGATTTTATCATTTAAACTTTCATCACCTTTCATCGGGCTGTCACCGTAACGGTTAATGACTAATATTTCACCGTCAAAAACATCTTTATAAAAATTCAGCACTTCTTCAGCATTGCCGTTAAAATGCAAGTATGGAACCAGATGATACATAATTTATTTTTTATGTAGAATAAACTTGCTGGCCAATGGCCCGCTTATCCTGTTACCATTGCCATCCAGCTGAATCAAAGCTGTATCTGTTTTTATATATTTAACGGAGTTGCTGCCGTGCAATAAATACAACGTGTCAACACCATGTATATTCCATGTTCCCGTGTCTTTAAACGTATTATTACTGCTGTCAACCCTGCTGCCTTTATATACTGAAGTCATTATATAACTGCTGTCATGTTTATTAAGCTGAAGCGATACATCAATGCCTTCACAGTCTGCACAGGGTAACGAACCTGTATATTCTTCCGCATTTATTACAAACGCTTTAGGTACTTCGGTTTTAAAAGCGCTGTCGTTTGCAGCAATCTGGTCTGAACCGGGGCCACAGGCTGCCAGCATGCTTACTGATAATATGAAATAAAGTTTTTTCACTAATTAAGACTGGTTGCATTTGTTCTGCACTCTTCAATTAACTGGTCAATTTTCTCTTTGGTTAAATGTTCACGATAATGTTTTCCTAACTGCATCATGGGGGCATAACCACAGGCGCCCAAACATTCAACCGTTTTTAAAGTAAACATACCATCCGCTGTAGTTTCGCCTGGCTTAATGCCAAGTTTCTCCCCAATGTAGGCAATAATATCATCGCTGCCCCTCAGCATACATGGCCCTGTCTGGCAAACCTCAAACATATATTTACCAACAGGTTTTAAATTATACATGCTGTAAAAGGTTGCCACTTCATACACTTCAATCGGTTCAATACTTAAAAGCTCAGCAACATAATCCATTACAGGCACATCCAGCCAGTTGCCAAATTCCTCCTGTGCAATATGCAGTAAAGGCAGCAAGGCGCTTTTCTGTTTGCCTTCAGGATAATGACTGATCAGCTCATTAACTTCTTTTATTTTTTCTTCTGAAAATTTGACCATTTATGTTCAATTCAAAATATTAACTATCCATTTCGCCTGCAATTAAATTGAGGCTGCTCATTGTTATAACTGCATCGCTCAGCATGGCCCCTTTCACCAATTCTTCATAGGCCTGGTAATAAATAAAGCAGGGCCTGCGGAAATGCAAACGGTAAGGCGTTCTGCCGCCATCGCTTATTAAATAAAAACCAAGTTCGCCATTGCCGCCTTCCACACAATGATATACTTCGCCAACCGGCATATCAATCTCACCCATAATAATTTTAAAATGCCATATCAACTGCTCCATCTTCGTATATACATCTTCTTTTTTGGGAAGATAATATTCAGGAACATCTGCATGATATACCTCTGCTTCTTCTCCTTTAAAATCCTGTATTTTCTGATAAGCCTGTTCTATGATCTTCATCGACTGCCACATCTCCTGGTCGCGTACCAAAAAACGGTCATAACAATCACCGGTGCTGCCAACCGGAACTTTAAAATCAAAATCCTGGTAACTGCAGTAAGGTGAATGTACACGCACATCATAATCAACGCCGGCAGCACGCAAATTAGGGCCTGTAAAGCCATAATTCAACGCACGTTCTGCGCTTATGGGGCCTGCGCCAATCGTGCGTTCCATGAAGATGCGGTTACGCAGTAAAAGGTCGTCAAGTTCTTTTAATGCTCTTGGGTATTCTTTTAAAAACCTTTCCAGTTTTTCCCAGGTTACATTATTAAAATTTCTTTCGAAACCGCCAATGCGGCCAATATTGGTAGTTAGGCGGGAACCACAAACAGATTCATAGATTTCATAAATCAGCTCACGGTATTGCATTACATACAAGAAACCGGTAAAAGCGCCGGCATCCACGCCCACCACTGAATTACAGATAAGATGATCTGAAATTCTTGCCAGTTCCATTATGATTACGCGGAGATAATCAACACGCTTAGGCGTCTGAATCTTTAACAGTTTTTCGCAGGTTGTATGCCAGCCTATGTTATTGATGGGGCTGCTGCAATAATTCATGCGGTCGGTAAGCGGCGTGATTTGATAAAGCGGCCTGCGTTCTGCAATTTTTTCAAATGCGCGGTGAATATAACCGATGGTTTGTTTGGCAGAAACAATACGCTCGCCATCCATTTCCAGTATATTCTGAAAAACGCCATGCGTGGCCGGATGTGTTGGCCCGAGATTAAGCGTGGTAGTTTGTTTTTCTATGGAACCATCCGGAAGAACAATATGATTATCTTTTATTGATACTACGTCTTGCATTTATGTAGAATAAATCTTATCGTTTAAATCAGTTTATCGCCAACATTACCTTTTTCAGATTCTGCTATGGTTGTATCCGCATCTGTTTTTACAGTTCCATAACCCACAGAACCACCGCGGCCAAACATTTCATCGTCTTTATCTTTTCTTGTCTGGTCTTCGAGAGGATATTCTTTGCGCATAGGGAAATAATCCATTTCATCCACATTTAATATGCGCACAAGGTTTGGATGCCCAATGAAATTTACACCGTAAAAATCATATGTTTCGCGTTCAAGCCAGTTGGCTGCTTCAAACAATCTTGTCGCCGTAAATACATCGGGCTTTGTTATATCAACATAAATTTTAAAGCGCAAACGCACATTGTCAACCATATTGTGCAAATGATATACAATGGCTAACTCACGGCCTTTATTATCCGGATAATGAATGGCATTTAATGTGGTAAGAAACCTGAAACGAAGTTCATCATCATCATACAGAAACTGCATTACTTTCAGGTTCATATCTTTTGGCACTTCAAAGCAAAGCATGCCGTAAGGCTCTTCAAAATTGCTAACCTCGCCGCCAAATTTTTCAGTAAGCTTTTCTTTAATTCTATCGTAAGTTAAACCCATTGCCCGGTCCGCCGCGGCGGATGTTATTTAAAGTTTATAATTTATTCTGTTAAGCACCTGATTAATTCCCCTTTAGGGGATCGGGGCTTATTGTATGCCATAACTGTTAAGCAACGCTTTATAATGTTCACTGTTTCTTCTGCGCAAACTTTCGTTATGCACCAGGTCCTGTATTTTCAAAACACCATCAATCACGGCTTCCGGCCTTGGCGGGCAACCGGGAATATACACATCAACCGGGATAATCTGGTCAATGCCCTGTAAAACAGAATACGTATCAAATACGCCGCCCGATGCAGCGCAGGCGCCCATTGCCAAAACCCAGCGTGGCTCTGCCATCTGAAGGTAAACCTGTTTTAAAACAGGGCCCATTTTTTTGGCTATAGTACCCATTACCATCAGTAAATCGCACTGGCGCGGTGTAAAACCCAAACGTTCGGAACCAAAGCGTGCAAGGTCGTACGTTGCCGCCATGGTAGCCATAAATTCAATGCCGCAACAACTTGTGGCAAAAGGTAAAGGCCATATAGAATTTTTTCTTGCCAGGCCAATCACCTTTTCAAGGTTTGTTGCAAAATAGCCTTCGCCCATTGAGCCTTCCGGCATATCGGCCAATGCTATATTATCGTGAATAGATGTTCCTTTTGGGTGTATATTAAATCTAACCGGTCTTGCCATTATCTTAATTTTGAAAATTTAAAAATTTGAAAATTCAGCCTCAGTTCATTAGCACGTACTTCCTATCTGCCAAAGGCAGGAAATCTTCAAATTAAATATTTAATCTTCCCACTTTAAAGCGCCTTTCTTTATTATATAGATAAATCCTGTTAAAAAGAAACCCACAAACAACAACACTTCAATAAACCCATTCCAGCCCAGCGATTTAAAATTTACTGCATAAGGATAAAAGAATATCACTTCCACATCAAACAGTACAAATAAAATAGCCACCAGGAAATACTTGATGGCTAAGGGCTGTCGTGCATTTCCATGACTTTCTATACCGCTTGCAAAGTTTTCGAGTTTTTCCGCTGTTTTCCTTTTTGGGCCCAGCAGGTGTGTTGCAATCATCACAGTGGCAACAAAGCCTGCGGCAAAAATTATTTGTATGCCGATCGGCACATAGTCTGCTGAATTTCCTGTAACAACTGTATCAAGTAAATAAACTAATGAGTTCATGAATGAAGGGCGCTTTGAATACGGCAAAAGTAAGTGTGATTTATTACAATAAAAAACAAGTTATTAACTGAAATAATATTTTATCGCTATTAAAACAAAAGCCTGCTTTAGCGCAGGCTTTATGTAATTTTTTATCAAATACTAAGTTGTTGCTTCTTCAGGTGCATTAAGATTATACTTTTTTGCAAAATCATCGCGGTGCACCTGCAAATCTTCTATGAGTTTGGAAACTGTTTCAAGCGTATCATCTGCGTGGCCATGCACATCGGGCAGTGATTTATCAAGAAGGCTCACACCTGCATTAATATTTTCCGCCTCTAATTGCGCAATCTTTTTTAATAAAGATGTTTGCGAATTTTTAACGTCATCCAATTCACGAAGCATTTTGTCAATTGCCTCAAGTTTAGCACGTTTTTCCATAGTTATTTATTTTGTTATGGAAATAGTGCAAACATCATGCAGGTATGCACAGGCTGGAAACATTTGCAAAACATAAACAACCGGGCGGCTATTTCAATTTAGCTACCTGCTCATCAAAATACTGCTTTGTAAATATTACATCGGGCAGGTTATGTTCCCAGTTTGATTCATGTTCAATAGACATCATTCCATTAAAATTCTGTCTTTTTAATTCAGTGAATATGGCCGGGAAATCAAGCACTCCTTTTGAAACTACGGTGTCTGCGGCCTCTGTATCATCAAATTTCACAATGTCTTTTAAATGCACACCAATAATGTGGCCATCCAGTTTCTTCAATGCTTCAACGGGGTCAATGCCATTGCGTGCCCAGTGGCCAATATCAGCGCAAGAACCAATGTTGGAATGATTAGCTATGGCAGCTAAAACAGAATCCGGGCTCCAGTATGCATTTGGTTTTGGATGATCGTGAATAGCGATTTTTATACCATAAACGCCGGCAAGGCTGTCAATCATGTCCCACTGTGTTTTTATTGGCTCGGACGTAATATAGCTCAGGCCAAATTCTTTTGCCAGCTCAAAAGCCTTTATCCATTCCTCTTTATCTTTTGGTGTGATAACGCCCATGGCAACGATTTGTATGCCCTTATCCTGCAAATGTTTTTTAAGCTTTGTGCGTGTATCAGCATCCATGCCTGCACCAAATTCGCCTTTCATATCGCCGCCAAGTTTTTGACCCCAGAAAGCTTCAATGTTTTTTATACCGGCGCTGTCAACCTTATCAAGCGCTTCGGTGAATGTAAACAGCCTGAATGTCCACATTTGCACACCAAGTTTAAACCCATCTGTGCTGCCCGCAGCTACAGTAGAATCTGCAGCAGTAGAATCGGTATTGGAAGAGGCAGAACCGCCGCTATTGCAAGCTGCGAGGCCAATCATGCAGCCAAGTAAAGCTATTGCAAGCAATTTCATAAGTAAATAAATTTTAGGTGATAGATTTTAAAAACGGCAAAATAGTTATAGCGCTTTAACATATCTCAATAAATAAAATAAAACGATAGTATTTAAGACTTCTTTCACAAAAGGTCTTAAATAAATAATCATTCTTTTTGTTTCGTATCAAACCATATTGTTACAGGCCCGTCGTTCAGTAATCTCACTTTCATATCGGCGCCAAAAACACCGGTTCCAATTTTTTTGCCGAGGTCTTTTTCAAGTTGCACAATCATGTTTTCATACAACGGGATGGCAATTTCAGGTTTACTTGCCTTTATATAAGAAGGGCGGTTTCCTTTTTTGGTGGAGGCCTGCAAGGTAAACTGGCTAACCAGCAAAATACCGCCATCAATATCTTTAATATTAATATTCATTACACCATTATTATCATTAAAAATCCTGAGGTTAACTATTTTACCACTCAGCCATTCAATATCTTCCATGGTATCAGCATCTTCAATTCCTATAAAAACAAGCAGGCCATTTTTAATACTGCCTGTAATATTTCCATCAACTGTTACAGAAGCTTCTGAAACACGTTGTATAACTGCACGCATGTTATGTAATTTTGTTTAAGCGTTTAAAATTAAGATCATGAAGATTGATATAAGCAGCGAAATTATTTTTAAAACCGCCCGCAGCGGTGGTAAAGGCGGGCAAAATGTAAATAAAGTGGAAACAATGGTGGAAGGCCGCTGGCTTGTTGATGCTTCGGATCTGGTAACGGAACAACAAAAGCAATTGCTTGCAGAAAAGCTTTCCAACCGCATAACAACTGATGGCTTTTTCCTGGTGAAATCCCAAACCGAAAGAACGCAGATGGGCAATAAAGAATCTGTAATTGAAAAGATGAATGCGCTTGTGAACCATGCATTGCAGCCAAAGAAAATAAGGATCGCTACTAAAATTCCAAAAGGCGTAAAAGAAAGAAGGCTTGAAAATAAAAAGCTGCAATCATCGCTTAAAGAAGGAAGAAAAAAATTAAAACGGGAAGATTATTAAATACCTGGTCAGACGCATTAAAGCGTCAGACCAATAGTCTGGATTGAATAAGGTTATCAAAATAATCTGCTGCATATATTAACCTGCTGCCATACCAGCTAAACATTTCTCCATCAACCAACATAATTTTTACTGAAGGAAAAAGGGATTGTATTTCATCTGCCTGTTTTTGTTTGAAAGGAAAAGGTTCTGAAGAAAGCAGCAATACTTCACAGTTCAGCGATTGCAGTTCTTTAATTGTTGTTTCGGGATAGCGCAATTTATCTGCAAACACATTTTGAAGGCCGCAATACTGCATCATGTCATGTATAAATGTATCACTGCCGGCAGCCATGAATGGATTTTGCCAGATAAGATAAGCAGCCCTTCTCTCCTGCTTAATCATTTTTAGTGACGAAAATTTATTTCTGATCAATGCTGTTATGTTATCGGCAGCTTCATCTTTATGCAAAAGTTTGCCCACCTGCAAAATCATATCCAGTGCATCATTAAGATTGAAAATATCACTTACATAAACGTTCGTAAAATCTTGCAAAGCTTCAACCTGCTCTTTTACATTTTCTTCTTTATTGGCAATTATAAGATCGGGGTTTAATGATTTTATTTTTTCAATATTTATATTTTTCGTGCCGCCAATCCTTGTTTTTGTTTTGAACCATTCATCTGGATGCACACAAAATTTTGTAATGCCAATTACTTCTGCGTTTAACCCCAGATCATATAAAAGTTCTGTTTGGGAAGGAACAAGTGAAATAATTCTTTGCGGTTTTTGCTTCATACCTGCCGAAGATAAAAATTCAATGCAAGGATGTATTGTTATTATGATTTTTCTTTGCAGCTACAATATTTTACCATGCAGATAAACAGGTATATCGATCACACAATATTAAAGCCAACAACTTTAATTACAGATATAGAACGCGTATGCAGCGAAGCAAAACAATACAATTTTGCCGCCGTGTGTGTGCCGCCACCTTTTATTAAAACGGCAAAACAACAACTGGCAAATACTGCTGTAAAAACAGCTACGGTTATTGGCTTTCCGTTTGGTTATTCGGCTATTGAAGCCAAACTGGCTGAAACTTTGCTCGCAATTGTTGATGGCGCCGACGAGCTGGATATGGTGATCAATCTTATTGCGCTAAAAAATAACGACTGGCAATATCTTGCCAATGAAATCAATCATATTATTCCTGCGGTTAAACAAAACAGTAAAGTAATTAAACTGATTATAGAATCAGGTGTTTTAACCGATGAAGAAATTATCCGTTGCTGCGAATTATATGCACCTGCTGAAATTGATTTCTTAAAAACTTCAACCGGCTATGCAGAAAAAGGCGCTAGCGTTCATGCCGTTGAATTAATGCGTAAACATTTACCGGAACATATTCAGATAAAAGCCTCAGGCGGCATTAAAACGTATGCGTTCGCCCAAGAATTAATTGATGCCGGCGCAACACGTATCGGCTGCAGCAGCAGTGTACAGATAGTATCGGAGCAGAATGAACCTGGGGCGTAATTCCTAAGTTTCACTTTATATAAAACTTATTTTGCCTTACTTTGCCAGCAGAGTGTTTGATTTATGAAAATAGCAATGAAACATTTATTTTTTTTCCTGGTTGCATGTTTTGTATTTGCTGCCGCAAAAGCAAATGATACCATTATTGTGCATAAAGACGCAAGGATTGACCTGCTGGCTGAAAAGCAGGCTGCCATTAATAAAGTAACATCTAAAATGACCGCCGATGGTTTGTTCAGGGGTTACCGGCTGCAGGTTTTAAACACACGAAGCCGCGATGATGCTTTTAAATTAAAAGCTACCTTACTTGAAAATTTTCCAGATCAGAAAGTATATGTTTTATACCAGTCGCCTTATTTTAAAGTGCGTATAGGTAATTTTGTGCAACGAACAGATGCTGAAGATTTCCGCAAACAATTAAGCACCTATATATCCAACCCTGCTTATGTTGTTAACGATGTAATTGAATACATTCCACAGGCCGGCCAGTTTCAATAAAGCTGATTTATGCTTCCTCAAAAAATAAAAGATTTAACCAAACAATATGCGCCGCAGATGCTCGACATAAGGCGCCACCTGCATGCGCATCCGGAACTGAGTTTCCAGGAATTTAAAACCAGTGAATATATCGGTGAGCAGTTAAAACAATGGAATATTCCTTTTGAAAAAATAGCAGGCACTGGTATTGTTGCGTTGCTTGAAGGTAAAAATCCTTCTTCAAGAATAATTGCATTAAGGGCTGATATTGATGCATTGCCGATTACAGAAGAAAATGATGTGCCTTATAAATCGAAGAACAATGGCGTAATGCATGCCTGCGGTCATGATGTGCACACCACCTGTTTGCTTGGCGCCACAAAAATTCTGAATGATTTGCGCGATGAATGGCAGGGCACCGTTAAACTTATTTTTCAGCCGGGCGAAGAAAAAAATCCCGGCGGCGCCAGCATTATGATTAAAGAAGGCGTACTGGAAAATCCGAAGCCACAGGCCATTCTTGCCATGCATGTGCATCCGGGTTTGCCTATTGGCAAACTAAGTTTCCGGGGTGGTTTAATTATGGCAAGCGCCGATGAAATTTATATAACCATCAAAGGAAAAGGAGGGCACGCCGCATCACCGCATTTAACTGCCGATACTATTTTAATTGCATCACAGGTGGTGGTGAGTTTGCAGCAGATCGTAAGCCGTAATGCCAATCCGTTCACGCCATCCGTTTTATCAATCTGCAGTTTTAACGGTGGTTTTACCACCAATGTTATTCCTTCGGAAGTAAAGCTGATGGGCACTTTCAGAACTATGGATGAAACATGGCGTTATAAAGCGCATGAACTTATAAAAAAGCAGGTAAAAGAAATTGCAGCAGCTATGGGCGCTGAAGCAGATGTGTTGGTTGATGTAGGCTACCCCGCTGTTTACAGCAATGAGGTTATTACAGAAAAAGCAAGCAATCTTGCCAGAGAATATTTTGGTGCTGATAATATTGAAGAAACAGAAATACGCATGGGCGCTGAGGATTTTGGCTTTTATGCGCAAAAAATCCCTGCCTGTTTTTACAGGGTTGGCGTGCGCAATGAAGCCGAAGGCATTGTGCACAATGTGCACACACCAAAGTTTAATGTAGATGAAGAAGCATTGCAAAACGGCGCCGGTATAATGGCGTGGTTTGGCATGAATTTGCAGCCTTAATTCAATTAGCTTTGTTTTAGGGTACAATTTTTATATGAATTATCTTAACTGGTAATATATGATAGGACGTCTTCTCAGCCACGTAGGGAAATATCTTTTAATGTTACGGGGCATGTTTACCCGGCCCGAAAACTTTAAAATGTACTGGAAGGAATTCATGCACCAGTCTGCTGAAATAGGCATAGGTTCTTTACCCATCGTGGCCATTATTTCGGTATTTCTTGGTGCTGTAACCACGGTGCAAACAGCCTACCAGCTGGTAAGCCCGTTAATTCCAAAAGCCACTATTTCCCAGATTACCCGCGATACAATTATACTTGAACTTTCACCCACATTGGTTTGTATTGTATTAGCCGGTGTTGTGGGTAGCAAGATTGCAAGCGAACTGGGTAACATGCGCGTAAGCGAGCAAATAGATGCACTGGAAATTATGGGTATTAATACACGCAATTACCTGGTTTTTCCAAAAGTGCTGGGAGCATTATTGGTTATCCCGGCATTAATTATTATTTCTATGACGCTGGCTATTTGGGGTGGCCGTGTTGGCGGCAGCCTCTCCGGTATTCTTTCGCCGGAAACCTATGATATAGGATTAAGGCAAAGCCTTAATCTTAAAAATATTCCTTTCGCTATGGCTAAGGCTTACACATTTGCCTTCATTATAAGTACCATTGGCGCTTATTATGGTTACTATGTAAAAGGCGGTTCTTTTGAAATTGGCCGGGCCAGTACCACCGCAGTAATTGTAAGCTGTATTTTAATTTTGCTTGCAGATTACCTGCTGGCTGCCCTGCTTCTTTAAGGCAGCATTATTTTTCTGGTAAAAAGAATTATGTGGTAATCAATAACCTGTTTACAGTGTTTCAATTGCCCTCATCAAAAAAATTAATTTTGGAATTTTAATAATCAATCGTTTTATATTTGCAGCCAATGAAAAATCTTTCTTCAATGTGTTGTTGTATGTGTAACATATCTTTTCGGAGAAGGATTATGCTATTGTAATAACAAACAAACAGATTGATAATATAAAAGCCTTCTCTCAACAGGGAAGGCTTTTTCTTTTTGCAACAATTAATCAAAATGGAAAAACATAGTTATGACAGAAGAACAAATAGCCGACAGAATTAAGATTTATAAACAGCTTGGCCTAAAGCTGTTTACCACTTCCTCTTTCCAAACACACAGCACCGTATTGCTGCATATATTAAGTAAAATTGATAATACCATACCGGTTTACTTTATTCATACGGGCTATCATTTCCCGGAAACTTTAAGTTATCGCGACGAGATTGCAAAGTTGTTTGGATTAAACCTCATTAATGTTTATTCTGCCACCGCCAAGATCAACCAGCGCGATGCCAATAACAGGCTTTTATTTGCCAGTGATCCTGATTTATGCTGCCACTTAAATAAAGTGGTTCCGCTTGAACCCGTTTTGGCGCAATACGATATTTGGATAAACGGCGTGCGTGCAGACCAGGGAGAAGTACGCAAGAATTTTAAAGTGGAGGAAAAAGCTAAACTTGGAACTATACGTTTTCATCCTATGCTCGACTGGACAAGCAAGATGATTTACGATTATTTGCGTGAACATAAAATACCCCATCACCCGCTTGAAGATAAAGGTTACTTCAGTATTGGCTGTGAACCGTGCACACGCAAGTGGGACCTTGACAGTATGGACGGAAGAAACGGCCGGTGGTTTGGACTTAAGAAAACCGAATGCGGCCTGAACACCGAACTCGTTGAAAAATAACTATCCTTAATTTTTTAAAGCCATCAACAACTATATTAAATGAATGTACTTATTACAGGCGGCGCCGGATATATAGGCACCGAACTGGTTTATACACTTGGAGAATTGCCTGAAGTTGACAGCATAACTGTATATGATAATTTAAGCCGCGGCAATTATAATCTGTTCATCGGCCACAGGGCCACATCTCCGAAAGTCAAATTTATACATGGTGAAATACTTGATTCGCGCAAGCTGCGCAGCACACTAAAAGGTATTGACGTTGTATTTCATCTTGCTGCAAAAGTAACAACGCCGTTTGCCAATACTGATGGTCATATTTATGAACAAACCAATCATTGGGGCACCGCAGAACTTACTTATGCATTGGAAGAAAGTAATGTAAAAAAATTAATATTTTTAAGCAGCACCGGCGTTTATGGCAATACCACAGATCCTGTTTCAGAAGATTCTTTGCCACAGCCTGATAATTTTTATTCTATCTCAAAGCTTCGCGCAGAACGGCATATAAAACGTTTGGAAGGTAAAATAAAAACTATCATCATACGGCTTGGTAATGTTTACGGATACAGCAAGAGCATGCGCTTTGATGCTGTTATAAACCGGTTTATGTTTGACGCCCATTTTATAAAACGCATTACCATAAACGGTGTGGGCAGCCAGCACCGTTCCTTTATTCATATCAATAAAACAACCGATGTACTTGCCAAGTTGTTAAACACCGATATTCCGGCGGGCACTTATAATCTTTCAGATAAAACTTTAAGCATTCTTGATATTGTTGATGTGATGAGGAATGTGTATGAAGAGCTGGAATCTTTCTTTATTAACCAGAATTACACCGGTCCTAATCTCGAAGTGGAAAGACAATCGAAACTGCTTGAATATATTCCTTTGCCGGAGACGAACCTTGAAGATGAGCTGAAAGAATTCAGGACAAAATTTACGTTTTATCCCGGATAGATTTAGTTAGCTGAAGCAATAAATAATTTATTGTAAGGCGTGCGCTAAAAAGTGTAAAAACTTTAAGCTGTTATAATTTGATTGATAAATAACCAATATTCAAACAGCTTACCGTATTTTTCAATCGTCAAAAAATTCTGCAACGGGAAAATAGGGTTTTTAAGCTTGCTTATGACGGTGTGCCGGTAATGCATATTGATGTGACTGGAGCAGAGTACAAAAGAGCCCGTTATAAATTGATGGATAAAGATATAAGGCAATAATGCTGGCCTTATAACAGTTAACAGCCGCTGTTACTCCGCCATTATTTTAACTGTTTTCAGGTTATCGCTTTCAATATTGCCATCGCGCAAACGCACAACACGTTTTGCATATTCAGCAATATCTTCTTCATGTGTAACCAATACAACCGTATTGCCCGCAGCCTGTATCTGGCCAAAGATTTCCATTACTTCTTTTGAAGTCTTGGAATCCAGGTTACCGGTGGGTTCATCAGCCAGTAATAATGAAGGATTGTTTACCAGCGCTCTTGCAATGGCAACACGCTGAATCTGGCCGCCGCTCATTTCATTAGGTTTGTGATGGCTCCTGTCTGCCAGGCCAACTTTTTGTAAGGCCACCATAGCGCGTTCGGTTCTGTCTTTTTTACTTATGCCTGCGTATATTAAAGGCAATGCAACATTCTCCGCAGCAGTTAAACGCGGCAATAAATTAAACTGCTGAAACACGAAGCCTATTTCGGTATTGCGTACTTCGGCCAAATCATCATCCGGCATTTTGCTTACATCTTTTCCATTGAGGATATACTGGCCTCCACTTGGCGTATCAAGACAGCCGAGAATATTCATCAGCGTACTTTTGCCGCTGCCGCTCGGGCCCATCAGTGCAACATATTCATTGCGCTGAATGGAAAGCGTAATGCCTTTAAGCACTTCAAGCGAGTTATGGCCCATAAAATAAGTTTTCCTGATGTCGTTTAACTCAATAACCGGCTGCATAATTTTTATTGTATAAGGATGAATTTATTCGGTTTCTTTCTTAATTACTTTAGGAACTTTAATAAAGCTTCCGTCGGTTAACGGTGCATTCAGCAAAGCTTCCTGCCTGGTGATTGTTTGCTTCACTTCATCTTCGCGTAACACATTTACGGCATCTGTTATGTGCAGTAATGGCTCTATGCCGGTTGTATCTACTTCTTTAAGCTTCTCCACAAATTCAATCATCCGTTCAAGATCGGCGTTCAATTCCTTTTTTTCTTCTTCAGAAAATTTTAGCTTTGCCAGTACCGCAAGACGGTCAATCATTTCAGACGTAACTTCCATTCAACAAAAATATAGTTTGTGCTTGAGCTAAATAGTAAAAAGGTAGAAACGGTTAAAATTAGGTTTGGATTAAATTGTAAAAAGAAGGGCAAATATTTATATTGCAAACTTAAAATCCTTTTATGCTAAGGGAAGCCGTTCGCATATTTGTGGTTGACGATGATGAGATTTATGCTGCCAAATTAGCTTATTATTTATCACTTAATCCTGAGTTCGAGGTTAAGAAATTTTACTCTGCTAAATCATTAAACGCGTCACTTCACGAAAAACCCGATATTATCACGCTGGATTATTTTATGCCTGATATAAAGGGCGATTCTTTGCTTACCCAAATTAAAGATGTATCGCCGGAAACAGAGGTCATCATTATTTCGGGACAGGAAGATATACAGGTGGCCATTGATCTTTTTAAAAAAGGTGTTCACGATTATATAGTAAAAGATGCAGGCACAGAGCAAAGGCTCTGGATGGCCATTCAAAACCTGAAACAAAATTTTGCCCTTAAAAAAGAAGTGGAAAATTTAAAGCAGCAGGTTGAACGCAAATACAATTTTCAAAACGCCATTATTGGTAACAGCAGCGCCATTAAAAAGGTTTTTGGCCTTATGGAAAAAGCTGCTGCTACGAATATTACCGTTTCCATTACCGGCGAAACAGGAACGGGTAAGGAACTGGTGGCAAAAGCCATTCATTTTAATTCTGAAAGAAAAAAATACCCGTTTGTTCCTGTAAATGTTGCAGCCATTCCGAAAGATTTGTTGGAAAGCGAATTGTTTGGTCATGAGAAAGGATCGTTTACCGGCGCAGCTAACCGGCGCATCGGTAAATTTGAGGAAGCGCACAACGGCACTTTATTTCTTGATGAAATTGGAGAAATGGACATAAATTTGCAGGCGAAACTATTACGTGCCCTGCAGGAAAAAGAAATTACCCGTATAGGCAGTAATGAAATTGTGAAAACTAATGTCCGTATCATAGTGGCCACACACCGTAACTTAAAAGAAGAAATAACCAGAGGAAACTTCAGGGAAGATCTATATTATCGCCTGCTGGGTTTGCCTATTGTGTTGCCGCCGTTACGGGAACGTGATAATGATATTTTACTGATAGCAAAATATTTTATTGACCAGTTTTGTAAGGAGAACGGCCTCGGCAAAAAACATTTGTCGCTCGATGCCAAGCAAAAGCTCTTAACCTATACCTTTCCCGGGAACATAAGAGAAATAAAATCCATTATAGAACTGGCCTGCGTTATGGCCGATGGAGAGCAAATTGAAGAAAACGATTTGCAGATACATTTCACGCCTCTTAAAGTAAATCATACAAAGAATGGTAACTATACTTTAAAAGAATATACTATTAAATTAATTCAACAGTACCTTGATGAATACGATTATGATGTATTAAAAGTTGCCGGCAAATTAGACGTTGGCAAATCAACCATATACAGAATGATCAACAATTACGGGCTGAAAACTGAAAAACGCAAAACCAATGCCTGAAGTAGCAAAACTATACGACACGGCGCTTTTAATTCGTACCCACAATGCCGACCAGGAGTTTGTAAAATTTATGGCCTCACTTTTTGTGCAGCACATGCCTGAAAGCAATGCCGGTCTCGAAAAAGCATGTGCAGAAAGCAATTGGGAAAAAGTTTACTTTTTCGCGCATAAAATGAAGGCCAGTATCGACCTCTTTAACCTGGAGCCAATTAAAGATATTATCCGGAAGGTGGAGCAGCGGGCGCTGAAGTTTACGCAAACAGATCTTATACCCAAAGATGTTATGTTTATAACAGACTATATACAGCAATGTATATCGGCCATGAAAATGGAATTTGAACTGAAGTAAATTCAGGCAATAGTTCTCTCGGTTTTACGCAGCTCTCTTTTAATGCCCTCTGTTATACTTTTTTGCCTTATATAATCATCGTTTGCGGCAATTGTTTTAAGCATTGCATAGTGCATTACATTTAATATGCCTGCACCGGTAAGTTCATATTTATTCGCAAGATCAGCCAGTTCTACCTGCGGGTCAATTTTCAAATTACCGGGCATTGACTTTTCCCAAAGCAAAAGCCTTTCCCTGTTATCAGGCATAGGAAAATAAACGGTTGTATGAAAGCGGCGCACAAAAGCGCTGTCAATATTATTTTTAAAATTACTGGCCAGTATGAGTAAGCCTGAATAATCTTCAATGCGCTGTAACAAATAACTTACTTCCTGGTTAGCATAACGGTCGTGGGAATTTTGCACACTCGTTCTTTTGCCAAACAAAGCATCCGCTTCATCAAAGAATAATATCCAGTTTTTATACTCTGCCTTTGAAAAAACCTTTTCAAGGTTCTTTTCCGTTTCACCAATATATTTCGACACTACCTGCGAAAGATCGATCCGGTAAACATCCCTGTTAAAATGATTGCCCAATAAAGTGGCTGTAAGTGTTTTGCCGGTACCGGACGGGCCATAAAATAAAACGCGGTAACCCGGCTTTATCTTTCTTTTCATCACCTCATCTTCCAGCAGCTTTGCGTTATGCTGCATCCAGATCATTATATCATTAATCTGGCTGGAAGTTGTATTGTTTAATACAGCATCTTCCCATTGCATTTGCGTGGTAATTTTTTTTGCCGGGAAATCGGGGCCGAATTTTATTTCCGCATCACCGCCATTAATGAATGCAGTGATGTATTCTTCACTCAGTATAATTTTACCACTCATTAAAGGATCTCCGTCTTTTACTTTTTCCAATTGAATGATTCCCTCTTTTATAAGATAGCTTTTATGCAAAAGCAATTGTTGAATCTCCAGTCTTTTCTCTATGCTGTTTCCCGCTAAAATAAATTGCGCTGTTTCTCCTGTGGGCAGCATACTGCGTTGTGATGTGCCCTTCACCCCTCCTATCTCGGCAAAATCGCCACCCTGTGGTAAATATTGCTGAATAATATTGTCATAAAAATTGGGCTGGATATGCGGCACCAGCGTAATTAAAAAAATTACTTTCTCCTCAGCCGTAACGTCTTTGCGTTCAAACAATTGACACAATAAAGAATTATCATTATTCAAGGATAGTGATGGAAAATTTATCGCTGCCGATTCTGTTTTGCCAAAGAAAATATCCAGCCGCTGCTGCAGCAGGTTTGCAAGAAAATTTACAGAAGCAATGATATTGGAGTAATTCGTTTTCAAAATTTTATCTGTTTAAAACAAAAATTAAAACTTATAAACTGCCTGATGTAAACGGAGAAGCTGTTGCCGGGCTCATCTTTCCCCACAACTGTACATATTCAAACAATTCAAAACTGGGCTGGTCAAAAAACAGCATGCGGTCAATAACAGAAGTATCTGCCGTTAAATCAAATAAATGATTACCGCTAACCGTAAGTTCCGGCTCATACAGTTTGATGTGACTATCTGCTGCATCTTTAAATATCAGCATTTGGTGGCCATGCTTCCTGTCCCTGTTCAAATCAATAGCAGAAGCATTTGGCTTTCCGGTGGTGGTATCAATTCTGCGGATGGAAACAGTTCGCAACGGACGATCCCGTTCATCAGTTTGCGTATATCTTAAACGCTGCTGTGTTGTTGGCACACCGGCTTCATCAAATACAGAATTAAATGATACATTCCATGAGTTAAGCATAAACTGTTCTCCGGGTTGTAAGGAAGCGGCCTGGCTTAGCAACTCTGCGCCGGTAGCGCACCACACATCCATATTTGTCATAGTTTGTGCAGTGTCGAGCATGGGTGTGATCTGTTCACGGACTGTGCCTGCGTTTGTTGCAGGCGTGCCTTTATCATCGGCATAAAACAAATCGTGCACGGCTTCCATAGCCCAATACATATCGCCGTAGGTTGCGTGCCGCGTTTCAATCTGTCTTTTCACATAATCAATCACACGCAGGGCTGTACGTACTCTTGCGGTCATGCCGCCTGCACTTAACATTCCCTGCAGTGAAATAGAATTTAGATAACCAATAGCAGCAGCAGGCCCCATTAATATATGGCTCATTAAAGCCACCGCCTGCACACATCTTACAGCATCGCTGTCTGTGCCGGGAATACGGTCGTATTGACCTAATTTATTGGCAATATCATTGCCGTTCCAGCCGCCGGTTGTAAAAGGTAAAACAGTAGTTGGTAACTGGCTGTTGAGTTCAATATGTGCCGTGTCAACAGCCATTGTCATACTGCCGGGTGGCGGCGGTGTGCTGAGTGAACTGAGGTCTGAAGGCATGCCGGAATGTATGGTTGTTGCAGGCATCTCAATCACTTCCTGCCGCTGCACCATAGCGTTTCCTTTTTGCTGTACTACATGCGTTAATTCGTGCGCCAGCAATTTTTTACCAGCATCTGTATCGGGTTGATATTGCCCTTCGCCAAACACAATATTACTGCCATGCGTGTAAGCAAGTGCATTAATGTTTTTTGCTGATTGACGGGCCTCGCTGTTGGTATGAATTTTTACATCAGAAAAATCATATCCTATACCGGATTCGAAAAAACTTTTTTGCTCTGTACTTAATGAAGCGCCGCCCGAAAGATTGCTGATATAATTTTCAGCTTGTTCATTTACGGCCGTTGGCTGGCCACTGTTGCTTTCTTTACGTTGTGCCTTCTCTTCTTCTTCACACTGGGCGCATTTGCGCTGAATATTAACCGGCGGCCTGAAAAAAGATTGTTGTGGAAAAGCGCTATCGTTCATCCGCATTACTTTATCTGCCACAGCATCGGCTTCCTGCTCATACACATCATCCGGCTGGTTGATTGAAAGTTTTGGCTGGAAGAATATCCCGTTGTTAGTTCTTGCGTTCTCAGTTCCGGTTTCGTGTTTCTGTTTTGTGGTTAGCATAATTATTTACTAAAATTAATTGTAACGGTTAATGAATTTAAGCAGTTTATTGAAACCGTTAATCAAAGCTGTGATTATATTGTGTCGCAATTTTCATCTTAGTTTTCCATTAGCCATATTTATAAGTTTATCTGTTAAGCCTGAAAGTGTGTCATCGGCATCAGCATCCCGTTCATTCCTGTCGAACTTTTCAGAAAAATCACGAATGGCATCTTCAAACAAATCTCCCGGAAGCCATATTGTTCCTGAATTTTCAACGGCAACCTTCGCATACCACAAATTAGCAAAGCTTATCGATTCACTATAGATGTAAGACTTTAAATCTTTGGATGGCTTTGCAACTTTTTCAAGATATGATTCGTACGTCGTTTTCACAGACGACTTATCAACAAGATACATATCCCTTATAATATTCGAAGCCTTTATTTCTGAACCGGTGGGGCTGTTACCGGCTGCCCTTATATCTGCAGCAACCTGCGCTGCAATATATCCATGAATATCACCCAACAGTTCTTCTGGTTTTGCATATTCATTTACATATTGCCACAGGCGGGCGTCTTTATCATTTTTATCATACCGGTCATATAAATACAAAGCAAAAGCCTGCCCTAAATCTCCGGCGAACGTTGCAAATGCGGTGGGGTCGCCATTATCAAATTCTTTCAGCTTTTCATATTTAAATTCAGCGCCCATGCCGGCTTTGCTTAAATGATCTTTTGGAAATTTAGCGGGTGCACCACTTAAACGTGCATCAATTCCGGCCAGTACATGCCCGATATTTACATCGCCCATCGGTGTGGAGAGTATTCTTCCTTCGGCAGCGGGCGCAAGATCTTTCATATCAAACATCAAAGCAATTGGATTGGGCGCAGTTTCAATGTCAATCTGTACATTGTTATCCCTTATACCTTCACTGTCAACCAGCACCGACCAGTTTTCATCGGAAAACCATAGCTGCCTTATTTCGCTGATAACTTCTTTAGGCGATGCTGCCGGGTATTGTTTTTCAACAGCTTCAACAAACAATACAAAATCCTGGATAGTTGTTACTTTGATTTTATTGCCACCTGCCGCAGCAAATGCAATTTCGTAAGTCGTTTCATTCACCTGGTATTTTGGTTCGCCCTTTACCGTAGCAATGGCTGCATCAATTTTTTCTTTTTCCTTATCGTCAGGTTTATAGGCTTTATCAGTTTTCCTTTTTGTTTCAGCTCTTTTTAAAACCACAAACGCCTCCCGCATGGTAAGTCCTGTTTTTATTGCTTCGGGCTCCATATCCCAGCGGTTAAAATCAACCAGTTCCCTTGAAACATAACCTGTAACTTCTTTTTCATTTACAGTGGCCTGAACTTTAAGCCATCCATGTTCGTAACCCGTAACATCTACAAAATCTTCATAAGGCAAATCGGCAATGGTGTTTTTATGCGGGTCATCTGCATCTTTAGCCGGCGAACTTCTTAAAGCCGCTGAATACTTTGCATTGATACGCCCAATCCACGGAAAACGCTCATACTTTATATCCTTTGCCGGTTTTCTCTGAATTGAATTGTTTTGTTGCTGCACCACATGCGTTAATTCGTGTGCAAGCAATCTTTTGCCACCTTCACTGCCTGGTTTATATTGATCTGCACCAAACACAATATTATTACCATGCGTATAAGCTAATGCGTTTATGCTTTTTGCAGAGCGGTTGGCAGCGTCATCTGTATGCAATCGCACCCCTGAAAAATCGTAGCCGATCCTTGGCTCAAAGAAACTTTTTTCCTCTTTATTTAACGGCCTGCCTGGTGAAAGCGACCTTAAGTAATTTTCTGTCTGTAACGTTGCTTCAGCCGGTGCATTATTACTTTCTTTACGCTGTACTTTCTTTTCTTCTTCCTCACAATGAGCGCATTTACGCTGAACGTTTGTTACAGGCGGCCTGAAAAAAGCTGGCTGAAAAGCATCATTATCGGTCATCCGCATTACATGATCTGCCATAGCATCTGCTTCCTGCTCATACATATCATCAGGCTGGTTAATCTCGAGCTTGGGTTGAATAATTGGAGTAGATGATGATGCAGGCGGTTTGGCATCTTTATCTAAAATTTTATCTTTATCAGTATAGCCTGAAAGGTCTCTTGCTTCTTCAGGATGATAACCCACAAACAAGTTACTTTCACTTATCATGCTGCTTAAAGAACGTTCTCTTAACGTTAAGCCTTTAATGGCTGTTCCGCCAAAGCTTCCCGATGTATCGAATGTCACCACTTTATTTTCATCGGGTATTACAAAGGCAACGGTTGCCTGGTGCCTCCAGGTAAGCCATTGTTTTATCAGTTTTGGATCTGGCTTATCATCAAAATTTAAAGGGCAGCTTTTTTCGCCATCAGGGCAAACACCCGCATTTGGGTTTGGCTTTACGCGCATCACGCTTCCAAACGACAGTTGCTTAGCCTTGTCTCCTTTACCAACAGTGCGTGTAATTCTTGTATCATTAATTGAATAAGTCCAGCCATTGCGTTTTAACCCGTCTGTTATTTCAAATGAATTCTCTTTGTAAGTGGCAATATCCTGGCCGCCTGCATTCGTTTCATCATAAACTATTTCGCTGTCAAACAACTGCAATTCTTTTTCAGGAAAAGCGGAAACGATGTTTGATAAATCCGGGATAAAACCTTTTGTTGTTTGTTCCTGAAATACTGCCATGCCCGCTCTTTCAGCAAGCATTTTTTTTCTTTCTGTATTGATATCTGCAAGTTCTTTTTCAATCTTTGGCAGTTCTTTTTTAGCATCACCTTTATCAAGCAGTTTTTTTCTTTCATCTGCAAGCCTTCTTATCTTATCAAGCACAGGCTTTTCTTTTTCCTTATAAAATTTTCCGTAATCTTTTGTGATGCCAACGTCAGACCATGTTGTCCAGAATATACTAGCGCCGCACGGAAAGTCTTCTATTTTTTTAGGCCTTTTAAAGAAAGGCTGGCCGGGGTCTGTGGGGCAAAGCGATTTCTTATCTGCCGGCATTGAGGTGGCAGGCGCATCTTTTCCTTTTGATATTTCATAATAAAACATGGCATTATTGCGCAAACCACCAGGGCCGCCATAAGGGTTTACTTTGCCGAAATCTATACCCCGGCTATGTTGTGCAACACTGCCTATCTGGTCGCACACCAGTGATGTCATTACAGCTTCTGAAAGTGTTTCCTGGTTTTGTGCCCGCCATGCCGTGCCTGAACTGTGCCATGCTTTTAAAATACGTTTCCATTTGGATAGCGTTGCAATGGCCTCAGCATCCGCATCCACCGTAACATTCTTTAATCCACGCTGGTCTTTTTCCACCAGGTCAGCCGGGTCTTTTATTTCAAATTTCAACTCTGTAAAACTGGTTATTTCTTTCCAGGCATAATCAGGAATTTGTCCATCGCTATGCATTTTTTTCAACATGGCAAGCGCTTTAGGGTTGCTTATTTCCATAAGCTTTGCTTTTGCATTTTTCCTGTAAATCTCTATCAGCATTGCTGTCTCGTCTTTCTGTTTAGATACAAGCAATGACCAGCCTTTTGAAGAAAATTCTGTTTGCAAAGCCGCTATACTATTTTCTGTTGAGCCAATGCTTTTTATTATATCCTCATAAACATCTGTACCTTTTTCTGCGCCTGCAAGTTTTATATAGTCCTGTATTAATAATTCATGCAGCGGCTCAAATTTTTCAAATACAGGTATATCTGCTTTTGATAATCTTTTCTTGACGCCCGGCCACAGGCCTTTCACAGCTTTGGTTTCTTTAGCAGAAAGCTCCTGCATTGCTTCACCCTGGAAGGCTTTGCGGGTATCATCATCAGCTGTATTTATTTCTTCATCTTTCAATTCGGCAAGCAGGCTTTGCGGGCTTTTATCCCATGTGCCATGCGCGCTTGCATAACGCATTCCTGAGAACTGCACCACTACATACAATAACCATGAAGGAAAATAACCGCTGGAAGCATGCCGCTCAAATGCAGCTACCACATCTGTCAAAAGCTGGTCATGATCCATCGAACTTATCGTTTCCCGGTATTTTTTTAACCGCCAGTCTGTTAATGATTGCTTATCGCCGGGTTTTACTTTACCTGATTGCACTTTTGAAATCATTTGCGCTATCTTCTTACTATCATCTGAAGCATCACTTATTAATTTTGTAAGCGCTTTTATACGGGCTTTTGCTTCCTTTATTTCTTTTTCCTTTTCCGGGATGTCTTTTTTAAAGGCTTCTACGTGCTGTTCCTGGGGTGCAATTAATTGTTCATATTGTTCATTCACCGGCGCCAGTTCAGTTTCAATATTTTGTCTTGCTGTTATAGCCGCGTCGCGTTTGTCTTCATAATATTTTTTCTTCTTTTCATAATCTGACTGGCTTAATTTATTCTTTTTAAGTTCAAGGTAATCGAGGTTCTCCTGCGCAGAATCTGCGTTTTTAATCTGCTGCTGAATATCTTTTTGTTTTTTTGTTCTTGCAGCATATAGATCACCAGTTTCGGTTCCTTTTTTTATTAATGATGAGAAATCTTTTTGGGCCTGCGTTCTTTGCTTCTTCAGATCAGCCAGCTCTATTTCGTCAACCGGCACGGATGCCTGTAAATTGCTTTTTTCATCTGCATACTGTTTTGAACTTTCTTCAAGCGCTTTCTTATCCGCTTCAAGCATTGCAATCATATCATCGTTTGAAGTGGTGTCGGGGTTCGTTAAGTAACCTTTCAGTTCAAACTTCTTTACAAGCTCCAGGAAGACCCGCAGGCTTTGCTCCCTTTCAGGATAAATTATTTTACGCAGGGCTTCATTCTTCCACTGAAATTCAACATCTGCAGGAGGCTTCCAGTCCTCTACAGTTTCGGGAACAGGCACCTGAATGCTGGCGGGTTTTCGCTGTATTGTTTTAGGTTGAATTGAATTGTTTTTTTGCTGCACCACATGTGTTAATTCATGCGCCATTAATCTTTTGCCTTCACCTGTTGCAGGCTGGTACCGGCCCGAACCGAAAACAATATTATTGCCATGTGTATAGGCGAGTGCATTAATATTTTTTGCAGATTGATGAGCGCTGTTGTCGTTATGAATGCGCACGTCTGAAAAATCATAACCCATTCTTGATTCAAAAAAATCTTTTTGTTCTCCATTTAAAGGCGTTCCTCCCTTTAAATTATGGATGTATGCTTCGGCATGCGCATGTGCGCCTAAAGAGTCGCTGCTGTCTTCTTTCCGCTGCAGCTTTTTTCTTTCCTCTTCTTCACAATGTGCACATTTACGCTGAAAAAGTGGTGGTGAAAAGAATTTTTTTTCAGGAGAAGCATCTTGCATGCGCATTACTTTATCGGCTACTTCATCTGCTTCCTGTTCATACACATCGTTGGGTTGGTTAATAGAAAGTTTTGGCTGAAAGAAAGCAGGATTATTCTTCTGAGAATGCAATGATATATTACCAGCCTGCAGGATATTCTTTTGCATCATTATTTACATTTTGTTTTAAGCGGATCGAGCGCCTAAATCACTTTAATATTTTTGTCTTCTGCAAAGAGCAGTTTTACCACTGATTTGCGTATAGCTTCATAATGCCTGGGCGAAGGATTTTCAGCAGGATTATTCATAACACCGCCGCCTTTTGCACGCCACCCCTGCTTTTTTCCGCCTTCAGTATAATCCACGTTATTCGTAGTAAAATATTCCTCGGTGTTGCCAAGCATGTGCCCGAATTCATGCGTTATATCAACCGTATCTTTTTCGCCCCAGTCGGTCATGGAAGAAGTGCCACCAAGACCCGCTCTGCCATCTGTGGTATTGCCTGCTTTGGCAGGAGTAATAGTATAATGTGCGTCTTCCGGTTTAGCAACCCACTGCACATCTATTATAATATCTTTCTTACTTATTTCTTTGCCCTCTGCATTCAACTCCTGTATCTTATATTTTTTACTCCACTTGTCTTCAATTGCTTTTTCCCAGGCTGCTTTTGTCGCAGCGTTTGCAGTAGTATATAACTTAACATTTGCTGTTACTGTATTTGTATTCAAGTCGTACGACACGCTGAATTTGGAATACCACCAGGTAGTAAGATTCCATTCCTTGTGTTCATCAGGGGCATTGGAAATAGTTTCATCCACCCTTTCATTAGTATATCCTGTAATTGGATCGCCGTAAGGCTTGCCAGAAGCGCTTCTCGCCCATCCTACATCTCTTTGAACAGTTGCAGTTGAATTATGTGCGCCCTGCTGCACCACGTGGGTTAACTCATGTGCCAACAATCGTTTACCGGCATCTGTATCAGGTTGATATTGCCCCTCACCAAATACAATATTATTGCCATGCGTGTAAGCGAGTGCATTTATATTTTTTGCAGACTGATTGGCTTCGGTGTTCGTGTGCAGTTTAACACCGGAAAAATCGTATCCTATTTTCGATTCAAAAAAACTTCTTTCTTTATTGCTTAAAACTTCCCCGCCTGAAAGTGTATTAATATAATTTTCTGTTTTGCCTGTTTCTTTTCGCTGCACTTTTTTCTCTTCCTCTTCGCAATGGGTGCATTTGCGCTGAACGTTTGTTATAGATGGCTTGAAAAAAGATTGTTGAACAGCATTATCAGGTATTACATGATCCGCTATGGCATTAGCTTCCTGTTCGTAGATATCATTTGGCTGATTGATCGTAAGTTTTGGCTGAAAGAAAAACTGTTCATTCCGTTTATGCGGATGGCCAATGGTATTTTCCGGTGTTTTTATGATAGCCTGTTGTTTCAATAGTTATTGCATTAATATTTTGCACCGCTGGGCGGATGCTTAAATGTTTTTTCATATTCAGCCCTGTCTTTTGCCGCCTGTTCTTCCGCCTTCATTTTTGGTTCTATTTCAGCAATGGATTCATCAAAAGGAACTTCCATTTCTACCACGGTGATAAATGGTTTATAACCCCTGTCGTGCTGTAATATAAACCATGCCCTGAAGCCCTGGAGATAACCATATTTCTTTTCCACATCCGGTTTATCCAGCCCAAAATCATCATACAACGTTACTTTTAATTTACCCTTGAAATCTTTGTCATTCTTATAATCCAGATAAGTTATTTCAGATTGATAGGCCCATGTATCATTAATCGCAAAGGTTAAACCGCCTGCAAACGTATCGCCGGTAGAATTAAATACAGGGCGGTATTTTTCCAATGCACCTTTTGTAACTGCAGTTTGTTTTATACCTTCTTTTTCGGCCAATACCTTTTTACTCAGCTCCATCTTTACATACATAATAAATCTTTTCGTGGCTTCGTGTTCTTCCACTGCTTTGGTAAGTGCAGGGCTGGAGTAATCAGCGCCCGTATTGTCTTTAAAATGATCTATCATAGCCAATGCATTAGTTTCAAGTTCGCCAACAGAAAAGAGCGTTGAAGCCATATCTTTTAAAAACGTAAACAATTGATCATCGCTATAAGAAACCAGGTAATCAAGCTTAAATGACAGGCCGATGTCCTTGACCTGGTCAGGCGTAAAATCTCCATGTTTCATATCATCGGCAACAGTGCCATCTGCGTTTTTACCTTTATCTTTTTCAGATTCAACAACCGATACAGGCTTTAAAATACTTTCTTTGGATGCGCCATTTTCAGGAGATGTTGCATAGGCAAAAATGGTAATCTTCTCTGCTTTTTTCCCAGCCGGAATAAAAACATTTAATGTTGCCATGTTATCATCAACTGACAATCCTTTGCTGGTATCAAAATTATTAACGGCTTCATTGTTGTATTGAAATGCCCATTTAACGCCTGAAAAATTTACAGGCGTTTGCAACGGCGCCATAGCATGCGCTGTATATTCAAACTGGCCGCCGGGATAAATGATTTCAGGGCCCTCGATAAAAGAAATGGTTTCCGATACTGGTTTTGCAGGCTCAGGCAGAGAGGGTTCAGGAGCTGTTTTATTCTTTAAATATTTGGTTTCAATAAAACCATGCAGTACAGGATAATTTTTATCGGTTGAGTGTTTACCCGGCACTTCAACCCAGGCCCAGGTACAGTTTTTTATGTTGTTGTAAGTAAGTGCCCCGCCTTCATTTTTTACAGTTACAATATCTCCGTCAATTATAGCTTCGCCGGGAAAATTACTGGCTTCTGCATCCGGCGTTGCCTTCAGATATTTTAACGCTGCACCAACACCCGTTATTTCATGTTCAAATTTTTCATAGCTGCAATCGGTCTTTCTTTGAATTGTACCTGTTTGCTGCAGCGTATGTGTAAGTTCATGCGCCAATAAATGCCTGCCTTTATTTGAAGCAGGATCATACTCATTTTTATTAAAATAAATATCGTTGCCTGTAGTAAATGCTTTTGCGTTAATACTGCGGCTTATTTCAGCGGCAGTATTATTGGCATGAATACGCACCCCGCTAAAATCAGCGTTGAAACGGGTTTCCATAAATTGGCGGGTTTGACGGTCTAATGCCATGCCGCCGCCTTTAGTTTCCTGCAACTGGCTGCTTGCTTTTTCCGGAACTGTATTTAGTGTATCCGTCTCTTTTCGCTGCACTTTTTTCTCTTCCTCTTCGCAATGCGCACATTTACGCTGAACGTTTGTTATAGATGGCCTGAAAAAAGATGGTTGCTCAACAGGATTATCATGTATTACACGATCCGCCATGGCATCAGCTTCCTGTTCATAGATATCATTTGGCTGGTTGATCGTAAGTTTTGGCTGAAAGAAAAACTGTTTATTATTGTTAACAGACGGTGTATCTCGTTTATTATTGATCAGGCTGGTAAGCATAAATTTATTCAGCTAAACAAAGACCAATTGAAAAAAGGTTAGCACAATAAATGTAAATGTTTTATTGAAAATAGCTGATGTGTTTTTATTAAATTGTCGCACATATTAGACGAAATATAACATGCTGCATGAGCTTTTTTAATCACACAAATAAAAATCAATACAAATATTTGCTTATAAAAACTTAAGTACTAACTTAGATAGTGAAAAGCATCGCCTCTCAATTCCCCATAAAATGTTTTTATTTTTTTGATCATCATTTAAAATGACAGGTCATGCATGCTGACTTATTGAAAAACACAAACACACTGCCGCTGGTTTCCTGTATAATGCCCACTTATAACAGGCGAAAGTTTATACCTCATGCTATTGAATATTTTTTAAGGCAGGATTACTCTAATAAGGAATTAATCATTATCGATGATGGCAGCGATATTGTTGAAGACCTGGTTCCCGCAGATACTTCAATCAGGTATTTTAAACTGAGCAAGAAATTAACATTGGGTGCTAAACTAAACATGGCCTGCACTTATGCCAAAGGCGATGTAATTGCTAATTGGGATGACGACGACTGGTATGCCTCATCGCGCCTGCAATACCAGGTTGAAGCATTGAATAATCCAAAGGTTGATGTATGCGGTATTAACAACCTGCTTTATTATGATATGCATAATAATCTTGGCTATCGTTATATCTATCCTGCCAGTCAGCGTATGTGGTTATTGGGAAGCTCTTTATGCTATAAAAAAAAGTTATGGTGCAATAATCGCTTTGCGGATATTAATGTGGGCATGGATGGCTTGTTCGTGTGGGGTGCAGCCCCGGGCCGGGTTAAAGCTTTGAGTAATCCGGGCATGGCCGTGCATATAATTCATGAAAATAATGTAAGTCCTAAAAAAACAACAGGCGCATGGTGGCATAATTATCCTGTTGAAGAACTGCAAAAAATAATGAAGCATGACTGGATGTTATATACAAACGGCAGCAATAAGGAGAAGCATATTTTTGTTCAAAAGAATAATGATGAGAACCCTCCTCTTCAAACCGGCACTTTTAAAAATATATTTGCCTGCCTTGTACATAACAGCAAAGAATGCATAGTTGATCTTGTAAAAAACCTGCACTATAACGATCCTTCATCAACCATAATTTTATACAATGGCGGCAGCGATAGAAACCTTTTTGAGGGGAGCGTTAATTTTGAAAAATATAATGCCGTTATTCACCCTGAGCCAGCTTTAACGCAGCATGGCTACCTGCACAATTTTGCGCTGCATTGCATGGAATATGCTTTAAATAATTTTAGGTTTGATTCGATTACCATGGTTGATTCTGATCAACTGATGCTGAAGAAAAATTATTCAAACTATCTTAAAACATCATCTGTATTTGAGGAAAATGTTGGAATGCTTTCAAACAAGCCTCAACGTATAACGAGCAATGAGCTGAACACGGAAGTTTGGCCGGCCATACAAGCGTTTAAAGAACAGGACTTATGGAAGCCGCTTCTAAAAAAATTTAAAGATGGTGAAAACAAATTTGTTCACTGGACATTCTGGCCATCATGCGTTTTTTCAACTTCAGCTTCCCGCGATCTTATTCAGTTATTTAAAAAAGATAAAACGCTGCAATCTGTCATGCGTCAAACAAAATTATGGGCGACTGAAGAAGTCGTATTGCCAACATTAACAGCGCTTTTGGGATATAAGATTGCACGTAATCCCTGCAACTATGAATATGTTAAATACCAGAAAGCTTTCTCAATAAAAGATGTTGACTGTGCTTTAAATAAAAAAGATACTTTCTGGATGCACCCTGTTAAAAGAGAATACAATGACATACTGCGCAAAAGAATAAGACATTATTTAAATGATTATGCAATTGAAGCAAAAGGTGAACAACCTGCAACAAAAGAAATGCTGCCCGTATTACCCTTATTAAATAAAATAAGAAAGATAGAAGGATGGCTTACAGATGAGGAGGCAGATTTATTAATTGCCACAACTATTAAAGCCTGCACGCAATTTAAACAGCCGGTAACTATTACAGAAGTTGGTTGTTTTCATGGAAAATCAACAGTGCTTTTTGGAAGTGTGCTGAAACATTATTCACCTGCAGGAAAGATATTTTCTATTGATCCGCATGATGGAAAGCAAGGAGCAGAAGACTATACAATTTTCACATACCCATCTTCTTATAACAGCTTTAAGAAAAATATTAAGGATGCGGGCATAATGGACTTAGTTGAGATAATCAGGGATTGCTCATTAAATATAAATTGGGGTAAGCCTGTTTCATTATTATTCATTGACGGTTTGCACGATTACAAAAATGTATCAAACGATTTTAACCGGTTTGCCGCCTGCTTAGTGAAAGAAGCATATATAATTTTTCATGATTACGCGGATTATTTCCCCGGTGTAAAATTGTTTGTAAATGAATTGATGCAAAGTGATAAATATGTAAAGGTGGATTGTGTAAACAGTTTGATCGTTATAAAAAAAATTAAAGATTAAAGTATAAACCGCCAGAGGGTTTCAAACTTTCAGGGTTTTGGCTGCCATGAAAAACAAGAGCACAAGGGAGTGACACAACCGTGATGCCATATATTCATTTGCTGATAACAAAAACAATTAAAGAATTTTAATTCATCATTTAAATCAAAATCTATGCATGCAGGCGCTTATTATTTTATTGAGTGGGCGGTGAAAAGATTACCACCCAGGAAAAAAGTTTGTGAACTGGGGAGCAGAACAGTTATCTGGGATAACAATGCCCATGCACACAATGGACTTGTAAGGCCTTTGTTTAAAAATGCTGACAGGTATATTGGCGTTGATGTGCGGGAAGGCATTAATGTGGATGTTGTTGGAAATGCAGCAACATGGCGGCCAAAACCTAAAGAGCAATTTGATACGGTTGTTTGCTGCGAAACGCTGGAACATACTAATGAAGGACAGGATATTTGCAAAACGGCATTTGATATATTGGATCGTGGCGGTATATTTCTAATTACTGCGGCCGGAAAAGGCAGGGCAACGCATTCCTGTGTGGATGGCGGGCCGAATTTATATGAGGGCGAATATTATCATAATGTTCATTACGATATGCTGGCTGACTGGCTTTCCATATTTGAATTTTTTATGATTGACACCATTACAAACCCCACCGACATTTATGCAATCGCCGTTAAAAGAAAATGAGTTGGGTGTTAGTATTATCCTGATTCCACACAACAATGCTGAAAGGTTTAACACACGCATGCAACGTGATGTGCTGCCTACCTTAAAAGCACATCCATCATGGCAGTTCCAACTAATATTGATTGATAACAGTGATGAAGATAAAAAGCAGCAACACGATTTTTTAAAAGAACACAATATTGAATACAGTTATGCATGGCCCGGCAATAATATTATGTATGGGCCTGCTATGAATGTTGCCGTTTCAATGTGCAAGCATCCTTATTTTATTTACATCTGTTCCAATCATGGGCGTATGTATGATGCTACATGGATAGACGATCTTATCAATCCCATCATTCAAAATAATAAAATTGCGATGACAGGTTCTTTATATCCAAGTTGTAATCCAGCAGACATGGGCTTTGCACATCATTTGCCACGCGTTCATATCCAGGGTGGTGTTTTTGGCGCAAGAACTGAAGCCATTGCTGTTCATCCTTACACGCATGATGAACGCTGGAAACACTGGGGCTCCGATATTTTTCAATCATATAAATTAATGACGGCCGGTTATACACTTCATCCTGTAAAAACAATTAACTCCGTCTGGCGTGAATGTTTGCCTTCGCCTGAAAGATGGAAATATGTGCATGATTATTCGGAGTGAGTTTGAATGATAAAAAACGATGCGGCTATAACAATTTTAAAGAATGTAAAACCGCTTCCATTTCATCAGGACGGTGTGTGCCTATCAGAACTTTTGTACCATCGTTTAAAATAAGCTGCAACCCCGTATCTCCGGAATGTATGTAAGCCCAGCCCATTGGCCCAAGCTTTATTCCCCAGCCTAAATATTCACGCGCCGCATCATATTTACGCATGTATAAAGTTTGCACATCATTCCATAAATAACCGGTAAACCAGGGCTGAAGGGGCAAATAATTTATATAAATGCCGTCGGTGCGTATTTGCGTTACCATTTTAAAGGAAGTAAAAAAAGCAATGATGATACAAACAATCAATGCCCAGAAAAATATGGTAGCCAATAAACCGGGCTCGCCTTTATCAATGAGCAAAATAATACCAAGCGCAACAACCAACACGCCTATTGAAATTTTACAAAATAACTGAACAGGTTTTTTGTTGAAACTTTGAATTTCTTCAAATAGAACTTCCGCTTTCATTATTGGAAATTTACGGAAATAATATAAAAACCAATTCTGATTTGGTGGAGTTTTGTTATTAGCCACATATTTATTCGTGCTCTGTGCTATTCTAACTTTCACGAGCCTTCTGATGAAAATCTTATCCAGGATTCTTCACAAGTTCAGCCTTCCATTTTTCATAGCTTTTCCCGTAAAGCTTTTTGCCGTTGGGCTCAACAAGCTTTACACATTTCATATTGCTAAAAGCATCTTTAGGGCTTTCAAATATTTTAGCGCCTATGCCTGCGCCTAAAGCAGCGCCCACACTGCCATCGTTATTATACAATTCAACGGGCACATTTGTAATGTTTACAAAAGCATCTACAAACACATCACTTAAAAACATATTGGCTTTACCGGCGCGTATTACTTTCGGTTCAATATTATTTTCACGCATTATATCAAGCCCGTAACGGAATGCATAGGCAATGCCTTCCTGCGCGGCGCGGTAAACATGCGCCGGTGTATGTTTATTCAAATCAATATTTAATATGGAAGAACCGGGCAGTTTATTATTAAGCATCCGCTCGGCGCCGTTGCCAAAAGGAAAAACCAGCAGGCCTTCGCTGCCTTCAGGAATGGCTGCAGCTTCTTCATTTAATTGAGCATAAGTTTTATTATTGCCCATAAATTTCTTTATCCAGCTATTCATAATACCGGTGCCATTTATGCAAAGCAACACGCCGATCCGCTTACTATCTTTTGTATAATTAAGATGCGCAAAACTGTTTACGCGGCTTTGTTTATCATACACCAGGTCTCCGGCAACAGCATAAATAACGCCCGAAGTGCCTGCAGTAGCTGCCACTTCGCCGGGTTCCATCACATTCAATGAAAGCGCATTGTTGAGCTGGTCGCCGGCCTTATAACTTACAGGAATGCCATGTTTTAAGCCAAGCTTATCTGCAACGTCTTCTTTTAAAAAACCATGCGTGCTGAAAACAGCCTTAAGATCAGGGATGATATCATTATTAAAATCAAAAAACTGCATTACATCCTTTGATATTTCCTCATGTTTAAAATCCCAGAATATACCTTCGGAAAGCGCAGAGGGTGTGGTGGTAATATCGCCTGTTAAGCGCATCGCAATAAAATCGCCGGGCAACATTATTTTATATACCTGCTTAAATATTTCAGGTTCGTTTTCTTTTAACCAGGCCAGTTTTGCGGCAGTAAAATTGCCCGGTGAATTCAACAGGCAGCTTAAGCATTTTTCTTCGCCAATATTTTCAAACGCTTTTTCGCCGTAAGGCACAGCCCGGCTATCGCACCATATTATACTGTCGCGCAAAGGAAGCTGCGCTTCATTCACTACAACAAGCCCGTGCATCTGGTAGCCAATGCCAATGGCCGCAATATCTTTCGGATCATATTTTCCGGAAACATTCGCCTGTATTAAAGCCTGCTGAAAATAGGCCCACCATGAATCCGGGTTTTGTTCGGCCCAGCCATTTTGGAGGCTTATGATCGGCGCCTCCGTTTCGGGATATTGCGCAGATACAATGGCCTGCTGCGTTGCCGCATCTACCACAGAAATTTTAACCGACGATGTTCCGATATCTATACCAAGCAAGAGCATTTTTAAAATTTTAGCAGGCGAAAATAATGATAGATAATGATTAATGCAACCGATTTAAATTACCATTCTTCAGAGATATTGTAAGTTTGGGAACCCGCTGCAATTGAAACAGTTAATAATATAAAGCTATTACACCGCATAATAAGATATCATGAACCAGCAGCAGCAGCACATGATTATGCAATGTAAATAATCAATATAAAATAGTTTAGTTATGCCTATTAAAAGAAACGAAAACCTTGTTCAGCTTTCAAGAGACCATCATGCCACTTTATTGTTTTGCTGGAAGATAAGAACAGGTTTAAAGCTGAATATTGACACGGAGCGTATAAAAACTTATGTGCAATATTTCTGGCAGGTTCATATGCAACCGCATTTTGTTGAAGAAGAAACAATTTTATTTGCGCCGGTACAAGATGCGGCTGTACAAAAAGCATTGGATGAACATGCTGATATAAATAAACAGGTTGAATCAATTATGGCCTCGTCAATTGTTCAGCCGCAGCAGTTGGCAACGCTTGCAGACGTGGTTGATAACCATGTTCGCTATGAAGAACGCGAACTGTTTCCCCATCTTGAAAATATATTAACCGGGGAACAATTAAAAGAGATAGGTAGCCGGCTGCAGGCAGCAGCCGGCACTGTTTGTAATGATGATTTTACAGATGAATTCTGGAAAGCCGGCCACAGCAATAATTAATGCTGCCGGCCTGTTACATTCCTTATTTTATTTCTTTAATCTTAATATTTTTAAAAGACACTTTCATAATGTGCCCTGCATGCATTTGCAGCCCTATTAACCCGGATGCTTTGCGGTTGGTAGTATCATCGTCAGTAATATCGCACATTAATACATCATTAATATAATGCTGCAAATGATTGCCTTTGGCTACAATGCGGCAGGTATTCCAGCCAGCATTTATTTTAGCTTTTAAAGAATCGCGGTTGCCCAAAGAATTGTTGATTACCGCAACAGACCATACATTATTTTTTGCCAGTTTACTGATTGAATCGGTTACCGGCGGCAACGTTACTTTCTGGCCACGGAAAGCCACAATACAGCGTGCCCTTTCTTCATAGTTTTGACCAGTGTAGGTATTGGCGCCATCAATATCCATTTGATAACCTCTTAACCCAAACGGAACGCCTTCCACTTTTTCACTCCTGTATTGAATACCGCTGTTGCCTTCAGCAGAAATTTCATATTCGGCCGTAAGTTCAAAATCTGCCGGCGTGCCGTCTTTCCATATTAAAAACGTGTTAGTTTTTAAAGGTGTGGATTCAGGCGTTACCTGTCCTACAATAGCTCCGTCTTCCACATGCCATACAGCCGTATCACTCTCCCAGCCGTTTAAAGTGGTGCCATCAAATATGCTTACAAAACCTGCGGAATCAGATGAAATTTGTTCTGTAGTTGCTGTATTGCCATCAGCAGAATTGCAACTGCTAAAAACAAAAGCCCCCGTTAAAATCGCAAAACCAAAAAGGCCTGCGAGCTGTTTTATTTTTTTAATCATGATAAAAATTATTGTTTAGATATTATGTATTATTTCAACCAATGAATGCATTTTTTATTAGTTCAAAAGCTCACGGGATCACTTGTTTACAAGCTTTCCTAATTCCAAATTCCCTTTCCTCCCTTTCAACTTATCAACCTAATGAACCAATCAACTACCCACCAATCTCTTTCCAGTTGCCCGAAGCTGCAGATTCAAGCACCGCTTCACAAACCTGCTGCGTTTCGAACGCGTCGCGGAAAGTAGGAGAACAAGGTTCGCCTGTTTCCAAACTTTTAAGAAAATCTGCCGCCTGGTGTATAAACGAATGTTCATAGCCGATGCCAAGACCGGGCACCCACCAGTGGTCCATATAGGGCTGATCGCCATCGGTAACATGAACAGAACGCCAGCCACGAACGGTTGATTCGTCTGAGTGATCAAAATATTCGAGGCGGTTCAAATCGTGCAAATCCCATTTGATGGATGCATGTTCTCCGTTAATTTCAAATGTGTAAAGCGCTTTATGCCCGCGTGCATAACGGGTGGACTCAAACAATCCCAAAGAACCATTTGTAAAATGGCAATGAAAAATACAGGCATCATCAATACCTACTTTCTCCACTTTGCCCGTAAGCTGGTGCATGCGTTCTTTTACGAAGGTTTCTGTAACAGCATTCACATCTTTAATACTGCCGTTAAGCCATATTGCGGTATCAATACAATGCGCCAGCAAATCACCTGTAACGCCTGAGCCGGCTACATTCGCATCCATGCGCCACAGGCCTTCACCACCCTGCGGCAAATCGGCGCTAATGGTCCAATCCTGCAGGAAATTAGCACGGTAATGAAATATCTTTCCGAGCTTCCCTGAATCTATAATTTGTTTGGCCAGGCTAACTGCCGGAATACGGCGGTAATTATACCATACCGTATTGGCTACCTTTGCTTTCTCAACGGCTTCAACCATTCTGCGGGCTTCCTCTACGTTTCGGGCAAGCGGCTTTTCGGTAAGCACCATTTTGCCTGCCTTCGCTGCGGCAATGGCTATTTCGGCATGTGTATCGTTTGGCGTGCATATATCTACCGCATCAATATCATCCCGTTCAATAAGTTTTTTCCAATCGGTTTCATACGATTCGTAATTCCATTGTGCAGCAAAGGCCTTTACTTTGTCTTCATTGCGGGCGCACGCTGCTTTTAAAACCGGCACATAAGCCAGTTCAGGAAAAAAGTTACGGATGCGGTTGTAAGCATTGGAATGGGTGCGGCCCATAAAGCCGCAGCCAATTAAACCAATACGTAATTCTTTTTTTTCTGCCATATTTTATTAAGATTAAAATGTCAAGAAATCAGTTTATAGTGATCAATAATTTTCTATTCAGATAACAGTTTTATCATAAAATTTTTATACTCCACTTTCATCGGCGGGCCTACGTGCACCTGTACGCCCAACAACCCGCTGAAGGAACGGTTAGCCGTATCATTATCGATTACTTCACTCATTAATACCCCATTTATATAATGCCGGAGATGATTTCCTTTGGCTATGATATGGCATTCATTCCATCCATCATGAATATACCGGGTGAGCGAATCTTTATTGCCCAAAGATGATGTTTGCGAAGCTGTCCAGATATTGTTCACGGCCAAAGAAGAGATAGGTTTGTTAACAACAGGTAAGGTTGCTTTCTGACCTCTGAAAGCAATAATGCACCGGCCGCGCTCTTCATAGTTTTGACCGGTATATTGATTAGCGCCATCTATATCTTCCTGATAACCTCTTAAAGCGTAAGCCAGGCCAGCCACTGCTGCACTGCGGTAATTAATACCGCTGTTACCACCTTTGGTGATGCGGTAATCTACTTTTAATTCAAAGTTCTTAGTTATGCCGCCGCGCCATATTAGAAATGTGTTCCGCTTTAAAATAGTTGATGGAGTAACTTCGCCTGTTATACAACCATTTTCAACTTTCCAGTAAACGGAATCGCCATCCCAGCCATTTAATGTTTTGCCATTGAATATGGATACAAAACCATCATCACTTTTTATGTTGCTGTTGTGTGCCGTAAAGCCAGTCAATAAAAACAAACCTATGGCAACAACGGCAGCTATTTTCACAACTGAAATGAAGCGATTTTTGTTCATCTGGCTGAATATTCTTTCTTTAAAAACTATTCACGCCATCCATGTGCTTTTTGTACAGATACCATAGCTGCCAGTATATCATTCCAGGTTTGCTGCTGCATCATTTTTTCATTAGGGAACATACAGCCATCCCAGCAAATATGCTTGAAAGCTTTGGTAAGGTTTCCTGCATCATCGCGCAACCAGTAACCGGCATATTTTGCAATATCCAATTTACCGTTGGGATCATTGGGCAAACAATGTTTCCCGGTTTTATCATGTGAGCCTGTGCCATGTACAGTGCCATCATTTTGGGCAACGTGAAAATCAATCGTCCATGGACGTAAAGCGTCGGTTAATTTTTTCAAACCAGCTTCAATCGCTGCTTTATCGTCCCAGTTAAAGTCTTCGGGAAGTATGCGGTCTTCAGGCGCATTGTATCCTAAAAGATACAAAAAGGTATGTGACATATCTGCCTGGAAACCGATATTCGGGCGATCAACCTGTTCCAGCGTATCAACCATTTTTTTCCAGCTATGCATGCCGCCCCAGCATATTTCGCCTTCAGCAGCTAATTTCTCACCATAATCGGCGGCCACATCGCAGGCTTCACGAAAAGTTTGTGCAATAAGCGCTGTATTATTTACCGGGTCTTTTAACCAGGAATCAGGATTTACAGCCGAGTCAATACGTACCACGCCATAAGGACGGATGCCAATATCCCGCAGCACTTTACCTACATGACAGGACTTGCGCACCTGTTCAACAAAACGTTTTCTTTCATCAGCGCTGCCCATGGCAGAACCACCATCCGGCGGCCATATTGGCGCCACAAGGCTTCCAATTTTTAAACCATAAGAAGCTACTTTATCGGCCAGTTTTTTAATATCGTCATCGCTTTGGTTGATACCAAAATGCACATCAAATAAGCCAATATCAATGCCATCGAACTTAACGCCGTCAACTTCGGCATCGGCCGTAAATTTTAATAAAGTATCAAAAGGAATTATTGGTTCTGATCCATCGCCTTTTCCTACAACGCCAGGCCAGGTGGCATTGTGCAACTTGGGGTAATTATTTTCCTGCATCGTTAGTATTTTTAAGTGAATAATGTAGTGTATTTTAAGTGAGTGGTGAGTAGCCAGTTGTGTGTAAAGATTGCGTTAACTAAAACTCACTCGCCGCTGACAACTCAGGTTTATTATTGGTCAGACGCTTTTAAGCCATTCTATTTATTATCCTGAATTAAAGCGTCAGACCGGTAAGAACTATTTTAAATTTTTAGATCCGGATTGCCCGGCCCGAAATGTTTAAGCATAACAATCGGATCGGTTGAAGACTGGTTTACAATCTTCACGCCTTCTTGTGCGGCGGCTTCGCTCACAAAAAATTCATCGTTGGTTAATTGTCCGTAACGTATGAGTGCCGGTGTTTCTATATTCCACACACCCATGGTGCCATGTCCCTGCATCATAATTAAACCATAAGCGGCACTATCTTTAATGGTTACGGTTGCACCCGGCAACACCGTTAATTCTTTTGCACTGAAAGCATCTGAACGGTAGCACACCCATTTTTCACTATAGCCTTCTGCTTCCATTTCTTCCACTCCTTTTACCGGCTTCGGCGCCATAAATCTTGTTTCAAGAATATTGGGATTGGTATTTAAATCCCAGTCAATTATATCCATCAAAGCATCATAATTGCCTTTATCTTTTTCCGGTACGCCCTGCCACAATAGCTCTTCCGGAATAATGGCTTCGTTTACCAGCGACTGGTACATAGCAAATACATCGGATGCTTTTTGAGGCTCATACGTGCACATGCTTCCCGGCGCATGCAGCATGCCCGGCGGAACATCCCAGCCTGTTCCCGGTTCCAGGCGGAAAGCCTGCGAATAATTGGTGATCTTATTATCGCCTTTTGAAAAATTTTGCAGGCATTCTTTTATTTGCTCTTTGGTGGTACCGGGAGCAATTCCAAAAAATGTGTAAGGGAAATCGCCGCCGTGATTGTTAACCTGCGGAGGAAAATAATACGCTTCCGGCTTGCCCTTCTGCCCTATTAATGCAGCCTTTTCATCGTTATGATGAATATGATGCGGTAAAGGCCCCATGTTATCAAAGAATTTAGAATACATGGGCCAGCTTTGATATTCGTTCCAGATGCGGTTGCCAATAAGCGCACCTTTTAATTCATCAACCGCCTCTTTTAATAACAGCAATTCTTCTTTATCGCCATTCTTAAAAACAATAAAACTTAATCCTTCATGTTCACCCGTTAAAGGGCCGTTCTTTGCAGGCGTAGTGGAAGAAAACCAGCGTTCATCAATGCCTCCTCTTACGCCACCCAAAACATAATAATCGTCGGGATGAAGTTTTATTCTCCTGCCGGGTACGCAAAACGATCTCGGCACCCAGTTAGGCGCCAGTCTTAATATCCCTTTTCCCTGATCCAATGCTTGCTGAAATAAATTTGCTTTTTCCATGGCTGAATTTTAGAATCGTTTTAATTTTTATAATTAGAGCGCTAACTTAATAATGTTATTGATGTAAAGAATTATTGTTTAAGTTAATAATAAAATATCACCGTCATCTACCTGCCTGAGGCTTTTCAAACCGTAAAAATGAATTAAGTGGCTGGCTAAAGCGTCCTGACCGTTATTCATAATCTACCTTAACTAAATAATTCAAACGGCTTCCAATTCTTTTAAAAAATTTTCAATTTTTTCCGTTGTATGCAAAACTTCAAACTCCAGTTCGTAGTGTTTTGTTTCACCGGGCTGAAGCATAATTAATGTGCCTTCTTCCCTTGCCTTCTTTTGACCTGCAACCTTATTGGTACCAGGCTCTAAGCCGGTAACATATTCCCTTTCACCCCAATGCTGCCAGTTGGTAAGCCAGGGCAATTGTTCTTTTTGAAAACGCAATGCCGCCGCAAATCCTAAACCAGCATTATATAAACCGCAGGCGCACCATCCTTCAACGGCTGTGCAATCAATAAATGCAGCAGCTTCTCCTGCGCCATTATGCTCCTGCATTACCGGCGGGCATTTACGAAAATTATTTTTTTCATTGAAGATGAGCTTGCTGTTTTCATCACGCGCCTGCCATTTTCCATTCCATAAAATATCGACGCCTTCATCAGCCAGTGGCCAACCAAAATTGAAGTGATATAGAAGCATGTGCGGCACGCTTTGATTACCGTTATTGGTAACTTCATCTTTTATGCGGATAACAGGCTGGCCCAGGCGGCTTGAAATAGTACGTTTCAATTCAAGCCGCGGACCAAAAATGGATGTTTCCCGTATGCGTCCTGTAATGCTCATTTCCATTTCATTCTGAAAAGGATCAGGTTGCAGGATAGATATGATTTCTGCAGGTGTATTACTGATGCGTCCATGCGCCCCTCTTTCACCATTTTCATCTGATTCCGGGCCGCCGATATGCGAAAGGCCGCAGGTAACAAATAAACCACCGCCAAAAGTGCGCAGCCAGTCAGCGCCTTTATCAGAAAAAGGTTGAGGCTGCATTATGCCGGTTTCGTTTATCCAGGAAAGGCAATGGCAGTTAAAAAAGGTGTCCGCAATATCCATGGCACGGTCAAGCACCACTTTATAACGTAAGCCACTGCCGGTATTAATCCAGGCAATTCTTGTTCCTTTGCCTGCGCCGTTATCAAGCACGGATGTTTCTATACCACCAATCTGCGAAATATTGGATATTTTATTTTTCCATCCTTCCTGCATCACTTTAAACAGAATGCTTTTATAGTGAGTAGTGAATGATGAGTTGTGAGTGGCAGAAGCAAAAACGTTGTATTGCCCACCACCCACTATTCACCACTGATTATTAAATCTTTTATTTTTTCTTGAACACAGGATTATTCTCATCGCCACCAGACTTGAGGTAGGCCATCAGGTCTTTCAATTCATCCGGGTTCAAATTATTAATCAATCCCCCTAACATGATAGACTGATCAGATAGTTGTGTTCTCAACACATCTTTTTTAGGCACTTCCCTTATTTGCTGCGGCGCAAAAGGATTTTGAGAAACGTAGTAATTATTGTCATCCTGGCGAACAAGCCTGCCCAATATGGTGCTGCCATCTTTTAAAATAAGATTGGTAGCTGCATATTGATCAGATACTGTCTTGTTTGGATCAATAATGGCTTCCAGGATGTCTTTGTTGGAAAAGCGCGTGCCCAGTTGCGTTAAGTCAGGGCCGATAGATCCGCCATTGCCGCGAATGCTATGACAAGCCCCGCACAAGGAAGCAGCAAACATCGTTTTGCCACGGTTAAAATCCCGTGCGCCTGTAGAATCGCTCTGCACAACTTCCAATGCTTCGTCTAATTGCCACCTGCGGCCCGGGCCTTTGGGGCCGCCACCCGGCGGTACTACGCTCCTGCCATTATTGGCCAGTAAAGAATCACCTGAAATCGCATTAAAATGTGCCAGTTCATTTTTAGGAGCATTTGCCAGGCCGTTCTTGCGGGCTTCATCAATATATCCTATATAACTGTTGCCACCTTTCTTTTCAAAGAAACCATAAAACAGCGTGAAATATTTCTCTCTCAGTTCCGGCGTCCAGCCGTTCTTTACCTTGCTTAAAACCGTTGCCAGGTAAATTTGTTGGGCCGGCGGCCTTTTAGCCAGCATATTGGCTACATCCATTCCATATTGAGGATTGCGGAGAATAAGGTCTGAAGAAGCGGTAGCTGTTGCTGTTGTATCATCTACAGAATTAGCTATCAAAGTCATTGTTTTAGAAACGATCTGCGGATCATCCACATTAGCAAGCACTTTACAGAGCTGCTGATTAAGAATATTGTCTGATGCCGGATATTTCGGATCAAGGTAAGCAATGATCTTTTCTTTATATGCAGCGCCAGGATCGCCCATTCTTGAAAGTGTTAACTCAAAAGCACGCAGCAGGTCTATTTGCTGATTGGTGTTTAAGCGGGCGTAATCAACTGTCAGCATTGCATCCAGCATTTGCGTTTCTGCGCTTTTATCACCGGTGCGTGCCAGGGCAACCATAGCCTGTGTTAAGGCAACCGGGTCTTTCTCAGCCAAAGCTTTTGCCTGCCATTGCTGAACAGGTACATGTTCAACCGCAATACGTGCAGCGTAGCGAATACCGCGATCACTGTTGTTAAGATAAGGCCAGGCCACATCAAGCGTTGAAGCATCTGTTTTTTCCTGGAAAGCTTCAAGCTTTCTTCTTGTTTCCCGAGCCTTGGCAGCATCAGAAGATTCGTCAACTTTTAAAGGTTCTGTTTTTAAATCATTTTTACCATAATAAACACGGTAAACATCAGAGTTTATCCTGCGGCCGCCGGTAAGAAAATAGAGCGCGCCATCCGGGCCAATCTCACCATCGGTGAGCGGCAACGGAGAGCCTGAAATAAACTCTTCGGCCTTTCCTTTATAAGTTGAACCTTCGGGCTCCAGGGCTATATGATAAATAATGCCATAGCTCCAGTCGAAAGCAAATAATCCCCTGCGGTATTTTTCGGGGAAACGCGTATTCATCCCGCTCATAACATTGGTGGGCGAACCGGGGCCAATATTCAAAACAGCGGGAACATTATCAGGATAGGCCGGCGACCATTTACCATTGTTTTCGCGGTAGCCAAATTCAGAACCGCTGGTTACATGGCAAATACGTGTGGGCCTGTACCAGGGAAGCCCCATATCCCATTCCATATCGGAATCATAGGTGAACAATTCACCGTCTTCATTAAAAGCTATATCAAAAGGATTGCGGAAGCCGGAACTGAAAAGCTCCCAGCGCGACCCTACTGAATCTGTTTTGGCAATCCAGCCACCAGGCGGCTGGCGGTCGTTACCAAACCCGTTTGGATCAAGCAAAAGAGGTAATAAGTTATCATTCTTCCAGGTTTTGGGAAGATAGTAGTTATCCATTTCAGGCAGATCGGTAAAGTTGCCTGCTATTACATACAAAGATTTTTTATCAGGTGATAAGATTATACTATGCGGGCCATGTTCGCCATTACCGTATAACCGCTTCATCATAGAAATCTTGTCAAACTCATCATCGCCGTTGGTATCCTGCAGGCGATATAAACCACTTGGTCTTGTAACGCTGTCCTTTTGCCCTTCATCATTTACCACCACATACAAGCTGTTGTATGCCCATAACAGGCCATGCGCCAACCCCATTTTTATGCGGGCATGAGAAGTATCGCCCGGCACATTAATTTCCAGCCTGTCAACCTTCATTTTATGAGTATTAGTATCTGCACCAACAGGCGGCACTGTAATGCGATAGAGATAGCCGTATTGATCACAGGCAATAATGCGCCCTTTGTCATCAAATGTCATAGCCACCCAAGAACCTTCATTATTATCTGAAGGATTATACAGGCGCTCTGCATGAAAGCCTTCGGGAATTTTCAACTTGGCTAATTTGGGATCTGAACTTTCCTGGTGCGATTCTGTTTGGTTACAGCCCGTTGTTGCCAAAAAAATTAATCCAAAAACTGCGGGAAAAAGTCGTACGAAAAAATTGTTCTTTTTGTTCATGTAATAAAATTTCTACATCAATGAAAAAAAATTTAAAGCCGGTAACTATTATCGTTAGATGATATGTTAGCGGCTTTAAAACTATTTATTTATGCTTTATCTATTGATAAAATTTAAAAATAAGGAGTTAAGGCCGCTTCTTCAGCAGGCAACGGATAAACTGTATCCAATACAGTAAATGCATTGCTTGGTGGTTTAGCACCTGAAGGATAATAATAATCCAGTGGGTTGCCCACAACCCTTTGCCCGTATGCTGTTATTACATCTTTCATCCGGCCTGTTCTTACCAGGTCGAACCAGCGTTTATTTTCAAATGCCAGCTCAACCCTTCTTTCATTGAATATAGCATCACGCATATCGGATTGTGATACTGCTGTTGTTGCTTTTAAACCGGCACGGGCACGCACCATGTTGAGGTAAGTTGCCGCTTCTGATGGCTTGTTTCCTTCATTTAATGCTTCGGCTAAAAATAATAATACTTCTGCATAACGGTAAACCGGCCAGTCAGTTCCTGTATTGCCCTGCAGCGCATGCGTTTTTGCATATTTTTTTATGTAAGGATAAACTTTATTGTCGCGTAATGATGTACTCAGTGTTATGTACGCTATAGAAGCGTCCTCTCTTTTATCGCCATCTTCGTAGGCAGCAATAATATCCGGCGTAGGAATATTATTACCTTCTTCTGAAAGCGGCTGCGGGTTAGAAACATGCGTAATAGTTTCTACTTCTTCTGCCAGCATAGGACGTGGTAAAAATGCATACATAAAGTTTCCGTTATATCCGTCCGAGCCTTCTTTAAACTGCACTTCAAATACTGACTCAATATTATTTTTATTGGAAGATGAATTTGAAAATGCATCATTATAATCATCCATCAATTTATACTCACCACTTTGTACAATCGTTTTTAATAAGCCTTCTGCGGAAGCCCAGTCTTTAAGCTCGATATAAACATTTGCGAGTAAAGTTGCGGCAGCGCCTGAAGTGGCCCGGCCTGCTTCCTGCTTGGATTTAACGGGCAGCAGTGTTACTGCTTCGCTGGCATCTTTTTTAATCTGATCGTAAATAGAATCAACGGAAGATAAGGGCAAGGCTGCTTCTTCCCTGTTAGTAACCGGCGTTAAATGAAGCGGCACTTTACCAAATAAACGTACCAGTTCAAAATAAGCGTAAGCCCTTAAATATAAAGCCTGCCCCTTAAGGTTACTTTTGGAAGCGGCATCAAAATCAACTTCATCTATTGAAGCAAGGATCTGGTTTGTACGGGAAATTATCTGGTATTCCTGGCGGTACAAATCACGCACTCTTGTATTGGTGGTTATACCATCTGAAGTAGGCACTGCAAAATCTGCCACATTCTCTGTATTATCTACTGCACCGAATAAAGTGTTGCGGGCATAGTAAGTGTTATCAGAGTGCAATTCTTCCAATACCCAGGCGTTATTGTTTGCAATAGAGCGCAATGGCGCATAAGCAGCATTTACAGCCTGTGCAAAATCTGATTCTGTTTTGAAAAAAGTAGCCGAACTTAATGAAGTTTCAGGTACTATATCCAGGAATTTTTTACAACTGCCAAACATTATTACTGTACCGAGCAATAATATTATATACATTTTATTTTTCATCTTGATAAGCATTAAAATTGAAAAGATTGTTCTGTAAAAGCTGTTAGAAATTTACATTAACACCTAACGTATAAGTACGTGGGATAGGGAAACTTGACAAGTCTATACCCTGGCTTAAGTTATCGTTGGTGAAACTTGTTTCAGGATTGGGACCTCCCCAATAATTTGTAAATACATACACCTGCTGAACAGAAGCATATAGCCTTGCCGATCTAATAGATTTACTTTTAAAACCAACTGTATATCCCAGCGTAATATTTTTAATGGTGAAGAAAGATGCATTGCCCACGAACTGACTGTTTGCCCAGTCTCTTTCCACGCCTGTAACATTACCGCCACCAACTGTAGTTCCAAAAAATCCATCGCCCGGATTTTCTTCGGAACGCCAGCGGTCTTTTACCCTTTCAACCATATTGAATACACCATCAAGATTAGCAAGGCTATACAAATGGCGCATATATAACTGGTTGCCATAAGAGCCTGATGCTACAACCGAGAAATCAAAATTGCGGTAATTGATCGTGTTGGTAATACCATAAATAAATTTGGGGAAGGGCGAACCAATGATAGTGCGGTCATCCTTGTCGCCGCCATAAGTGATCACACCGTCACCATTCACGTCTTTTAATTTAATGCTTCCAACCGTAGAGCGGCCCGGAATAACAGGAGAGCTTTCAAGATCTTTCTGATTTTCATAATGCCCTAACTTTTGCATACCATAAAACACACCAAAAGGCTGCCCAACCTGAGTTATATTAAATGAGCCATATACGCGGTCAATACCATCAGCTAATTCCAGTACCTTATTCCTGTTGAAAGAAATATTGGCATTGGTAGTCCATTGAAATTTACCAACGGTATTTCTGGTTGTAACAGAAAACTCATGGCCCCAGAATTTTATCTCACCTATATTATCATTGAAATTGCCAAAGCCTGATTCCTGCGGTACCTGCACGCTATACAAAAGATTGGCTGTATGCTTTAAATAATAATCATACGTAAACTGTATCCTGTCATGAAATAGGCCCAGGTCAATACCGGCATCATATGCTTTGGTAGTTTCCCATCCAAGATTACTGTTAGCAAGCGATGTAACTGCTGCGCCTGTGGCCACATTATCATTAAAAACAGCATTAACTGTATTGTTCACCAAAGCATACTGTGTATAATTACCAATATTATTGTTGCCGATTACACCATAGCTGGCGCGGATTTTTGCAAAAGAGATTGGTCGTATACTGCTAAAGAAATTTTCATCAGACATAATCCAGCCGGCAGATACAGAAGGAAATGTACCCCAGCGGTTGTTGGCACCAAAACGGGAAGAACCATCACTGCGTATGGCAGCGGTAAACAGGTATTTGCCTCTATAGTTATATGTTAACCTTGAAAGAAATGAAGATAATGTCCAATCCTGCAGGTCATTATAAGTACTACCGCCTCTCGAAATATTTACAGCGCTTTGAATGGTATTAATCCTGTCGTCGGGGTAAGTATCAGCCCGGATAACAGTTGTACTGTAATTATATTCTTGATTGGTAAACCCTGCGAGCAATTCAAAATGATGATCATGAATATCCCTTGTATAAGTGGCTAAATTTTCATTCAGCCAGGTAACTTCATCCTGACTAAACCTTCTTGATACTGCTGTTGTGGGAATGGGTACATTAATAGCATACGTTGCAGTTGACGGATTAAAGTAGAAGTATTTGGTTCCGATATACTGAACGTTCATGCTTGACTTTAATACCAGTCCTTTTATGGGTTCATACTGCGCGTATGCATTACTGAGCAGGTTGATAAATCTTGTTTCATCCGTAATTTCAGTGGATGCACGCACCCAGTTTGGATATGCATAAATATTACCTGTGCTTGCCGGGAATTGATTATATTTTGTTAGCTCGCCGTTTTCATCATAGATAGGCATAACCGGCCATGTATGCAAGGCATCAAAAAGCAGCCCGGTTCCGCGGTCTCCATCTGTTTGCGGCTGGTTATCATAAATATAAGATGGGGCAAGATCAAACCCTATTTTAACCTTCCTGGAAATGTTATAATCCAAATTCATTCTTAAAGAATAGCGCTGATATTTTGTATTCAGCACAACGCCTTCCTGGTTAAACACACCAGCTACTACGGCCGCATTCAGTTTATCATTCCTGGTAGCGATGGTAACATTATAACTTTGGATAGGCGCCTTTTGAAGCAAAGCTCCATACCAGTCGTTGTTCTTACCCTGGTAGATAGAAGGGTTTTGAAATTCTTCGGGTACCGGCTGGCCTTCATCTTCATAGTATTCTTTTTTAAATTGTGCAAACTCCACAGCATCCATCATTTTTATGCGGCCATGTTTTGGCACTTCCTGCATACCCACATAAGCATTAACATTAATGCTTGTTTGCCCCATCTTTGCCGATTTTGTTGTAATAAGCACAACACCATTGGCAGCGCGGGAGCCATACAAAGAAGTAGAGGCCGCATCTTTTAAAATGGAGATACTTTCTATTTCATCAGGGTTAAGTGAACCTATATTACCTACAATAGGAAAACCATCTACCACATACAAAGGCTCACTGCCTGCAGAAACAGATAACTGTCCCCGTATTCTTACAGACATGCCTTTACCCGGCTGGCCTGTATTCTGGTTGATCTGCACACCTGCAAGCTTGCCCTGCAGTTTTTGCGCAATCTGCGATACAGGAAGGTCCTGCAGCTTTCCCATATCAACCGTTTGCACAGCGCCGGTTACATCTTTCTTTCTTTGCGTACCATAACCAACTACTATTACCTGGTCCAGCTGGTTATTGTTGAGTGCTAACTGAAGATTAATAGCATTCTGATTACCCACAGCAATTGTTTGAGGTAAATAACCAAGAGAAGAGATAATAAGAGAATCTGCATTATTAACCTGTAAACTAAAATTACCCTGCACATCACTTACTGTGCCATGCGTGCTTCCTTTTATAGTTATAGAAGCATTAGGAACAGGTTGCCCGGTGGATGCATCCGTTAATTTACCACTGATTGATCTTTGTTGTGCAAAACATGGTATCGTTGCCATCAGAGCCATTAGTGTAACAACACCAGGCAATATGCGACGAAGCAGTCTTTTAAAATAAAAAAAGTGCATAGCAGCAATCATGATTTAATGTTTAAAAAATATTTGAAAATTGGTTTGTTATGGCAACATAATCCCAGCCCGGTTAACAGGCTTAGAATAAGCACCAGTTAAAGTATTCGCAGACAGACAAGACAACCTTATTCTCAAAAACAGATACCTTCTTCCATTTTTGTAATTTGATAAAACGAAACTATAAATTGTAAAATGTATAACTATCCTGCACTGTACTGATTCAAAAGAGTTGAATGCATGATACACTTAATGTATCAGGAAAAAAGTATCCTAACACACAGCATGTTTTATACAGATAAAAAGCAGCAGTATAGCAACATGAATTATTAATTAAAACATGCTGAACTTTTCCATAGCCGTATATGTAAACGGAACGGTAATAAAAATGCCACTTTTACCAACCCTTGTTGAACCTTTTATTTCAACCAGCGCTTCTCTTGAAAGAAAAGTGCCCAAGGCATTTTTAAAAACATTTTTCATATCAACATTCATGGATGATGGAATAATAAATTCGCTGCGTTTGGCTATATGCATGAGCGTATCCAGGATATATCTTCCCATGTAATTATGATTGATATAAATATCACAGTTCACATTGCGCAGCTCAACGCCAAAATTGTTCGGATTGAAGTAAACAAGCTCAAGGCTTATCTTACTATTGACAAGCCCAATGCTGTCAACCTTTAAATTTTGCATGCCACGGTATTCAAAAGACTGAGGTTTATTACATGCAGTAATTAAAATGATAAGTACGCAGGAAAAAAGGAAAAATCGCATAATCAAAAATGCGATGCGGCTAACTAAGCAGCAAATTCTGTTTGAGAAAATATTGTAAAAAAGAAAAGCTTGTGTTTTTATTATTATACGGCTATTGCAAATAACTTATTTTTACATGGCTTAATATTGTATATATGCGTTTAATTCTGTTATTGGCTGCAATAGTTTTCTCAACTGCATCAATGGCGCAGGTGCCGGTATTCAGTTCTAATAATTTTATGCAACGGCCATTGTTCAACCGTACAATTAATATTAACGACAGTGGCTTTAATAATAAAAAATGGTTTTTCACAAAATACAGTGGCATTTCAACAAGCTTTAGTTTTTTCAAAGGTGGAAATGCAACTGTTATTGCTGCGCCGGTTGGCATACAATTAAACCGCAGGTTAAATGATAATTTATTTGCCTTTGCAGGCGTAAATGCTGCACCGGCGTATATTAATTTTCACCAGGCATTTTTTAACAGCAACATCAAAGGCATACAAAACAAATATTCATTCAATCAACATAACCTTGGATTATATTCAAGAGCTGAAGTAGGATTGATGTATGTAAACGATGCAAAAACCTTTTCCATTTCCGGCAGCTTTGGTATTGAAACCAATAATTACCCATATCCTTATTATCAATCAAACAATACAAGGCCACAGGGCCAGATAGTTCATCCAAACAGGTAGTTGTTATTGTATAATTTTTGTATAATCACAAATAGGCACCGTTTTATAAATCTAAAAGCGCTAAAAATAATTTGTAAAAAAAATTGTGCGCATCAAAAGTAAATAGCCAATACCTGGAATAATTAAAGCCTGTTGCGTTGAATACTTTCACTCATCATTGCATAAATATTTTTTAATGCAGGATATACTTCAAGCAAGGCAAGATGCTTTTGAATAGTGGCATTATCGCCGCGTGCAGCCGGGCCTGTTTGCATAGCAGCAGGATCATAATAATGCAAACGTTTTACTGTTTCTTCAATTAAGGGAAGCAGCAGTTGAAAACCGATGTTATTTTTATCACAATAACCCTTTGTAAGCGCAAATAAATGATTGGTAAAGTTGGAAGAAATGATTGCCGAAAGATGATGGCGCAACCGCACTTCATCATCTGCCTGTATTACTGTTTTCGCAAAAGATGAAGCAAAGACTTGAATAGCATTTTTTGTGTGCTCATTATTCCCGTCAATTAAAAAAGGGATTTCAGGTTCGTAGTTTAATTCCTTTCGTAAAGATTGCAAAGGATATAATACACCATAATTTTCTGAAGTATTTTTCAACACATTCACAGAAACGCTGCCGCATGTATGCACGACTATTTTTTGCGCCGCACTTAGTTGCGCGCTTACTTCAGCTACAGCCTCATCTTTTACCGCAATAACAAACAAGTCGCTCTCTTTATTAATATTTTCCAGGCTGAAACAAGGCTTCGCATTTAATGAGGATGCAAGATTATTTACAGCATCCATATTACGTCCGGCCACTTCATTTATTAAATGATTATTTTCTTTAAAAATTTTACTTAATACTGTGGCAACATTGCCGGACCCTATAATACTTACTATCATATTATTGATGAATTAATGTTTTGTCATGACCTCTTCTAAAAAAACAAATATCAAAATTCAGTTGTTAAAAATTATCGAAGTAATTTAGCGCAACCAATATCGTATGAAACGCCCATGTAAAATTTTTGGCACATAGGAAATTTTTTTTGGCGTTACATCTGATTAAAAAATAAAAACTAAACAGATGAAACCTGTAAAAATCGCCCTGCTTTTTTTCAGCATATTCTTTTTTCATTTTAAATCCTCTGCACAAAGGCCGCATCTCAATATTTACGGGCATGTATTATATGCTTCCCCGCTTGATAAAAGCAGCAAAGATTTATATACCGGCGGCGCCGGAGTTGAAGCTGGTATTTTAATCGGGCGTGGCAAAACCATGTTCAATGCTATGATTGGCACTACCCGTTTTTTTGCTGATGATGGCAATCAATATGGTTATCTTACTTATGTGCCGGTTAAAGTGGGCATAAGGCAATACCTTCCGCTTACCATGCATTTTCTTTTTGTGCAAGGCGATGCAGGCGTTGGTTTTACCAACAGCCGTTATCTCGCAAATGACGGAACCCGCTTTGCCGCTGACATTGGCGCAGGTGTAAAATTCGGTTTGTTTGATGCCGCTGTAATGTGGGATAATATTCACGAAGAAAACCCTAAAGGCTGGGCATCGTGGTTTACTGTAAAAGCAGGTTTAAATCTTGGATTTTAATTACAACCCCAATACATCCTTCATGGTGAATATACCTTTTTTGCCTGCAATAAATTTTGCAGCAAGCAAGGCGCCGCCTGCAAAACCTTTACGGTTATAAGCAGAATGCGTTATTTCAATATAATCAATGGGCGAATTGTATTTTATGGTGTGAATACCTGGCACATCATCAATGCGTTTGCTGATAATTTCCAGTTCACTTTCGTTATTGGTTTTATCGTTCACCCAGCTTTTTTTGGTTTTAATCTTTTCAAGTAACTGCCCGGCCAGCGTAATAGCCGTACCACTTGGCGCATCTTTTTTTTGTGTGTGATGCACTTCTTCAATGCTTACCTGATATTCTTTATGGCTGCTCATTAACGAAGCCAGGTATTCATTCAATGCAAAGAACAGGTTAACACCAACACTAAAATTGCTGGCGAATAAAAAGGTTCCGGTTTTTTGTTCTATATAGCTTTTTATTTCAGGTAAATCTTTCAGCCAGCCTGTAGTACCGCACACAACTGGTATGTTGGCATCAAGGCATTTCTTTATGTTTTCAACAGCGCTGTGTGGATTGGTAAATTCAATGGCTGCATCAGCCTGTTTTAAATTATCTGCAGTAAACTCGTTTTGATTGGATGATGAAATTTTTAAAACAATTTCATCGCCATTTTCTTTTGCTATTTCTTCAATGGCCTTGCCCATTTTACCGTAACCTATCAATGCTATTTTCATGCTGCAATAATATTAAATTATCAGTTTTAACCTTGCAGGTTTGCCCGTTAGAATTTCCTTTCCTAAAGAAATTTAAAGAACATATTTCTTTAATCAATTCCTTCCCACCATTTAGAGAAGTCCTGGTTTTCATTATCCAGATTAACCACCTCTCCTATCATTGGCGTGATAATATTAAGATGATAGGCTTCCTTATTTTCGGTTATTAATTTAAGCGGTTCATCCCAGGCATGCAATGCCAGGGCAAACTTGCCGGAATGAACGGGAATTACGCGTTTTGCATTTAATTCTTTAGCAGCCTTTACTACTTCATCCGGCAGCATATGAATATATTTCCAGCTTTGATTATACTGGCCATTTTCAATTATAGCGAGATCGAATGGGCCGAACCTTTTGCCGGTTTCTGCAAAATGTTTATCATACCCGCTATCGCCGCCAATAAAAATCTTCTTTGTTGGTGATTCCAAAATAAACGAAAGCCAGAGCGTTTTATTCCTGATTAATCCCCGGCCCGAGAAGTGCCTCGCCGGTATAGAAGATATTTTAAATCCTGGCAAAGGCGAAACATCTTCATTCCAATCCATCTCCGTAATAATATTATTATTATAACCCCAGCGTTCAAGATGGCTTCCTGTGCCCAGCCCGGTTATTACGTGTTTTACTTTTGGCTGAATTTGTTTTGCAGTTGCATGATCCAGGTGGTCCCAGTGATCATGTGTTATAATCAGCAAATCAATTTCAGGCACATCAACAGCCGCGCAAACCTCGGTGCCTGCAAAAGCTTTTACGCTAAAGAAAAAAGGTGAAGCATGCCCGCAAAAAACAGGATCAACCAATATGCGTTTGCCATCAAGCTGCATGTAATAAGATGAATGCCCAAACCAAACCAGCACGTTCTTATTAATATCAATAGCATGCAGGTTAGTTTTTACCGAAGGGATTTCCGTTGAAGGTTTTCTTCTTTCTTTTTTTTCAAAAAAAAATTCCTTTAATACCTTAAGCATGCTCGTGCCTTCTACAATACTTGGTGTATAACTTTCATTCTGAAATGAACCGTTTTTATAATTGGGTGAGGCTTTCATTCGTTCCAGCCGTTTTCCTGAAGGAAGCCTGCCAAAGCCGGGCAGGCGAAAAACCAGGATTGTAGCGACTATAAAGATTAAAATAAGGATTGACAAAAAAATCATGCATTAATTTGGAGCAAAAATAAACAGCCGGCCATTACAGTTCATTAATCTTTTTTAGCATCTCTTACAGCTTTTTTTATAACCTTTAAATCAATTTCGTTTCTTAGCTTTTGTAAAAAAAGCAGCATTATTTAAAACCATATGCATGAAAAATATCTTATTCATTATAGCAGCATTGTTTTGTTGGGGCACAGTTAATGCACAGGAAACCTATGATTCCGTTTATATGAAAAACGGCGACATAAACGTGGGGAAGGTTACCGCCATTAATGATAGCGCCATCAGCTTTACCTATAAAGGAGAAACGCTTGGATATAATTTCAAAAAAACTGATATAGGAAAAATTGTTTTTGCAAGCGGGCGTGTACAAAGTTTTGAAGGTCTTAAGCCGATAGCCAATACAATCGCTACTACCAATACAAAAACAAGCGAAGCAAATGCGGATCATCGCAATAAAGTGGCCATACTGCCTTTTGGCTTTTTAAGCCTTAACCAGCAAAACAGTATTGAGTGGGGATATAAGGCGCAGGAAGAATGTTATACTTATTTAAGCAAGTCAACAACCTTTAGTTTGCAAGACCCCTCTAATACTAATGCCTTACTTGGAACTGCAGGAATTTCATTTGAAAACATACGAAATTTTACCAATCAGCAGTTATGTAATTTGCTCGGCGTGGAATATATAATACGGGGCACTGTTACTACAAACGCAGTAAGCCTTACTTCATCCGGCAGCGCAACATATGACGAGAAAACAAAAAACGGAAGTGATAAAAAAGGGAACAATTCAAAAACTTCTGGCAATGTTTACAGCTCCACATCAACGCAGCAAAACTATAAAACATCTGTGCTGATGGAGATTTATAAAGATACCGGTGACAAGATTTTTGGCCGCGACCGTGATTCCTTCTGGAGCACATTAGATGCATATAAAAGCACTATCCAGTATTTATTGAAGAAATCGCCATTATATAGCGATAAATAATTTATTGGTGCAGATGTTCATCTAAGGGGTTTTGGAAATTATTTATCACGTTATAATTAATTCATGCCGCCCTGCAAACAAATGATTAACGATTTTATTTTTGCTACTGTTAAGTTGAAATATAGATTTGTTTATGCTTAAAATTGAATTGAGCAAAATGCAGTTTCATGCATATCATGGCGTGCATGAAGAAGAAAGCAAGGCTGGTGGTAATTTTGAAGTAAATCTTATTGTATATTTTGAACCGGCTGCAATACCGGTTCGTCATTTGGCTGAAACAATAGATTACACTCAATTATACACGCTGGTAAAGCAACGCATGGAAAAACCTACCCGCCTGCTTGAAACTATTGCTACAGAAGTAGCGAATGAAATTTTTAGAAAATTTTTAAGCGTGCAGGAACTGGAAGTGAGCATTAGAAAATTAAATCCGCCTATCCCGTTTTTCAACGGCAGCGTTGTTGCAGCCTATACCGCAAAGCGCAATGATCTTAAACAAAATCCGTAGTTTTCACCATGAATTTTAAATTGAAAAGATTACCTGTTTTTATTACCTGCATGGTTTTATCACTACAGATTTTTGCACAGGATAATGCAGCGTTGCTCCGTGAAGCCAAACAGCTCGAATTAAAGTTTGATGAAGCCGGCGCCCTGGAAAAATATAAACAACTTGCCATAGCAGACGCTTCAAATATAAACGCATTGGTAAAATGTGCTGAACTCAATTGCAGCATAGGCAACCGTGAGAAAGATATAAATTCCAAAACAAATTATTTTAAGCAGGCATTAGTTTATGCACAGCAGGCTTACGCAAAAGATTCAACCAATTCAGATGTATGTTATGCAATGGCTTTGGTAAATTATAAAATGAATGTGCTGGATCCTGACAATAAACAATTAATTGAAAATATAAAACAGGTGAAAATTTACAGCGACAGATCGCTTACAGCTAATCCCAACAATGCCAAAGCAAATTATTTATTGGGCATGTGGCATTTTGAACTGATACATTCAGGCTGGTTAAAAAAGAAAGGCGTGAAAGATTTCTATGATAAAATTCCGGATACGCAAATTGATTCTGCTGTTTATTATATGGAAAAAGCCCGGCGCATAGAACCCTATTTTGCACAGGATTATCTCGATCTTGCCAAAGTGTATATATACGACCATCAGCCGGCAAAGGCGCTGGAAGTTTTAAATAAACTTATAAAGCTGCCTAACCGCACTTATGATGATACTGCATATAAGGAAGAAGGAAAACAATTACTTGAAAAAATGCGATGAGCAGTTGAATAGCTGGATGGTTGAAATGTTTAGAAATTACAACTTGTCAACAAATCAACATTTCAACTTATCGACTAATACAAACACTATGATAAAAAAAGTTTCCGTAATAGGCGCCGGCACTATGGGTAATGGCATTGCCCATGTTTTTGCACAAAATAATTTTGATGTAAACCTTATTGACATAAGCCCTGAAAAACTTGAATCAGCGCTGCGAAATATTTCCAAAAATCTCGACCGGCAAATTGCAAAGGGTATAATCACGGAGGAAACAAAAAAAACTTCACTTACTAACATTTCAACATTTACATCAATAAAGGAAGGCGTTGTAGATGCAGATATGGTTGTGGAAGCTGTAACAGAAAACCCCGGGCTTAAATTGAAAATTTTTAAAGAGATAGATGAATATGCGCCGGCTTCAGCCATACTGGCTACCAATACTTCCTCTATATCTATAACAAAAATTGCATCGGCAACTAAACGGCCTGAAAAAGTTATCGGCATGCATTTTATGAACCCGGTGCCCGTAATGAAGCTGGTTGAAATAATCAATGGCTTTCTTACTGAGCCTGCCGTTACGCAAATGGTAACTGAACTTTCCAAACAGTTAGGCAAAGTTCCCTGCGTGGTAAGCGATTATCCCGGTTTCATAGCCAATAAAATTTTAATGCCTATGATCAATGAAGCTATCAGCAGTTTATATGAAGGCATTGCAGGTGTTGAAGAAATTGATACAATTATGAAGCTTGGAATGGCGCATCCCATGGGCCCTTTGCAACTGGCAGATTTTATTGGCCTTGATGTTTGCCTCTCCATACTAAAAGTTTTGTTCGAAGGTTTTGGAAATCCAAAATATGCACCCTGCCCGTTACTGATAAATATGGTAACTGCCGGCAAGCTTGGTGTAAAAACCGGAGAAGGTTTTTATGTTTATAAGCCCGGCGATAAAAACCTGATTGTAAGCAAACAATTTGCAAAATGAATTTGAATTCATGGCATAAATAAAAAGCCGGATATCGCTATCCGGCTGAGGTTTAGTTGTACGAAACCATTTATAATTAAGCTTCTTTATGCGCCATTCTTTCCTGGTCGCGCCATGCTTTTACTGTATCATGGGATTTTTTTAAATCATCTTTTTGTTTTGTAATCAATGTGAAAATGTACGCAGGCAAGCCTTCTGTTTCGAGTGCAGATTTATACGCTTTTTGTGCAGCATCTTCCCCATATTCACAATTGTTCAAAATAGTTTGCCTGTCCTTACCGGTAAACATGGCTTTCACATCCATCCATGCCCGGTAAATTTTGCCGCTTGCAGTTGTGCCATCTTCCATTTCCGCACCAAGCACTTCTACTTCTGTACCAAGGGCATTCCTCAGGTTACGGCTTTGGTCTATATAACCAAGAAAAGCATTTTTCAGATCATTATCTTCAGCTTTTAATTCTTTTATCGCTTTTTCATAGCCGTCTATGCGGTCATTATTAATTTGTATAAGGTCATTGAGCACTTCAGCCACCATTTTATTGTTTTCCATAAATAATGTTTTTATATACTAAAAGAAATTTCGTGCCATTAATTAGACCATTTTTATTGTTAACAATTAATCTAATAATACAACAATGTTTGCCGCATCGATTTTAAAATCATCAGAGTTCTAATCCTAATACTCCGGTGGTATTTTTTCTCACCCGGGCAAGCAATGCGCTGTCATTTTTTAAAGATTTGCCGTAAGAAGGGATCATTTCCTTCAGCTTTTGCTGCCAGCTATCCTGCTTTAATTTTTCAGGAAAGCAACGCGCCAGTAAATCAAGCATAATAGAAACGGCTGTTGACGCACCCGGCGAAGCGCCCAGCAATGCGGCAATACTTCTATCAGCAGCACTTACTACTTCCGTTCCAAACTCCAGTATGCCGCCTTCTTTTTCATCTTTCTTAATTACCTGCACGCGATAGCCCGCCACCACCAGTTCCCATTCGTCAAGCTTTGCATCAGGATAATATTCTTTCAGCGCTTCCAGCCTGTCTTCTGGCGATTGCATCAGCTGTTCAATTAAATATTTTGTGAGCGGAATATTATGCAGCCCGGCAATAACCATTGGCTTTATATTATCTGTTTTAACCGATTTAAAAAGATCGAATGCAGAACCATGCCTCAGGAATTTTGTGGTGAAACCTGCAAAAGGGCCAAACAGTAATTCCTGTTTGCCTTTTATCCAGCGGGTATCAAGATGCGGAACTGACATTGGCGGCGAACCCACTTTTGCAAGGCCATATACTTTTGCATGATGCTGTTGAATAACTGCTTCATCAGTGCAACGCAGCCATTGGCCACTCACAGGAAAACCGCCATAACCCTCTGCTTCTGGAATACCGGATTTTAATAATAATGGCAATGAGCCACCGCCTGCGCCTATAAAAACAAAGCGTGCAACAATAAAACTGTTATTGCCTGTTTCTTCATCTTTTACTTTTACATGCCAATAGTCATCATGCTTTTCAATATCTTCCACTTCCTGGCCGTAATGCACCTGCACATCATCAAACTTTAATAAACGGTTGAACATGCAGCGGGTAAGCGAACCGAAGTTTACATCTGTACCAAGGTTCATTTTTGTGGCAGCAACTGCTTCATTATTCGTATCCCTGTCTTTCATTACCAACGGAACCCACCTGGCAATTTCAGCATCATCTTCCGAAAATTGCATGCCTTCAAACAAACTGTTTTGCTGCAAAGCCATGTAACGCTTTCTTAAATAATTAACGTTGTTATCGCCCCATACAAAACTTACATGAGGAATAGAGCGTATAAAATCCTGTGGCTTTTCCACAATATTATTTGTCACGAGGTATGACCAGAATTGTTTGCTTGTTTCAAAAGACTCTGCTATTTTAATAGCTTTGGAAATATCAATTGAGCCATCAGCTTTTTCGGGCGTATAATTTAATTCGCAAAATGCCGAATGGCCTGTGCCTGCGTTATTCCACGCATCTGAACTTTCAGCAGCAGCGCTGTCGAGGCGTTCAACAATCCTTATCTGCAGGGAATTATCCAGTAACTTAAGCAGCATGCCGAGTGTTGCACTCATAATGCCTGCGCCTATCAATAATACATCTGCTTTTGAAACTTTTTGCATACACTCAATTTATAATTATAATCGTTAACTAATTCTTCAATTCATATCCTCTTTCTGCCGGAATAAAAAAGCCTTGCTCAATAAGGCAAGGCTTTAAATATTACAACACTAAACAATCAATGTGCAAGGCTCAATTTTCCATATTTAATGCGGTTATAAACTGCAATAAACACCGGGAGGAATATAAAAGTTGATATTAAACTGTTGCGATAAAACGGCAAGCCAAAAGCGTAAGATTGCCAAAGACCGCTAATATCCTGGTTGTAACCCATAATATTAGCCTGCGTTTTCCATACAATAAAATTAGAAAACAGGAAGAAAACTGTAGGGCCCATAATTGCCGATGCCACAACGCCTGCGGTTTTATAATTCCTGAATGCAATGCCTATAAACGCAACGGCAACAAACAAAGCATAATTCATTATTTGCCCGCTGTAAAAACCGGCAAAAGGAAAAATATTTAAGGCATATAATGCCTGTAACAAAACATCGCTGAGAAAGAGCGCCAGCAAAGGCAAAAGAAACACAAGCTTCTTATCGCGTATGGTTAAGCCCGCAAACAATGAAATGGCAATTACGGCCGTAAAGCCGCTAAAATTTATTTGCGGCGCACAAATAAATTTTACAAGCGTTGCTACAATAACTAAAACAATAAAGAAAAAAAGGGTTTGTCTTGATAATTTCATACCGATAGATTTAAAACACAAAAGTACCTTAAATCAATTAACGTACAAAACAGCTTGTTAATACTGCAGGTATTTGGCCGCTATTAATCAATCTCAAAAAAAATTCAAAAAAAATTGCGTAGTTAAATAGCTACACATATATTTGTAGTCAAATAGCTACACAATGAATTTACGGCGCGATGTATTTCAGGCAATAGCAGATCCTACAAGAAGAGCAATATTGCTGCTGCTGGCAGCATCTCAATCTATGACAGCGGGGGCAATAGCCGCCAACTTTGATACTGCCAGGCCAACGGTATCAAAACATTTACAAATACTCACCGAATGCGAACTGCTTGCACAGCAGCAAACCGGCAGGGAAATTTATTATTATATCAATGCAAAAAAAATGAAAGAAGTAGATGACTTTATCGAACCCTTCCGGCAGATGTGGGACGACAGGTTTAATAAACTGGAAACAATTATGAAGAAATACAAAACCAAAAAATAATTATTTTATGGAAAGAAAAACAAAAGTTAATGCTGAAAACGGCAAACAGGAGATCATAATAACAAGAGAGTTTGATTTGCCTGTGGAATTACTTTTTAAAGCGTATGAAGATCCTGAAATTGTAGAACAATGGATGGGTACAAAAGTGCTGAAGCTGGAGAATAAGCAGCACGGCAGTTACCAGTTTGAAACATCGCATGAAGGCAAGGTGGTGTTTAGAGCAAATGGGTCTATACATGAATTTGTACCTAACCAAAAAATCACAAGAACATTTAAAATGGAAAACACGCCGTTTCCCGTTCAGCTTGAATACCTGGAATTTGAAAAACTCACAGATGATACGAGCAGGCTTATCATGCAAATATTATTTAAGTCGGAAGAATTCAAAAAGCAACTGCTTCAAATGCCTTTTGCCCAGGGCATCAATATGGCCCATAACCGCCTGCAGGAAATTGTAAACAGATTAAAAGCTGCATTATGAGTAAAAGGAATAAAATCATTTATTGGATCGCCACTGTTTGGTTAGCCCTGGGCATGACTTCAACTGCCATTGTTCAGCTACTCAAAACCAAAGAAGAAGTTGAGAAAACATCTGCAGGGCTGGGATATCCCATTTATTTTCTAACGATAATCGGCACCTGGAAAATCCTTGGGGTTATTGCTGTGCTTATTCCAAAATTTCCTTTACTGAAAGAATGGGCATATGCAGGATTTTTCTTCCTCATGTCGGGGGCAATTATTTCGCATTTAACAGTGGGTAACGAAGCAAAGGAATTATTTGGACCAACACTTTTATTAATTCTCACTATTTTGTCATGGTATTTCAGGCCTGTGGATAGAAAAATCGTTTTAAAAATAACCAATAAACAAAACGCATGAAAAAACAATTACCACAAACGGAACAGGCAGAGTTGCTTAAAATTCTAAGAAACCGTTTTGAAAAAAATATGCACCGCCACAAGGGCCTTGAATGGAATAAAGTGCAGGCCAAACTTGAAGCGAATCCTGAAAAGTTGTGGTCGCTCCGTGAAATGGAAGAAACAGGTGGCGAACCTGACGTTGTTGAATTTGATAAAAACACGGGCGAATATGTTTTTTATGATTGTTCAGCAGAAAGCCCTAAAGACCGCAGAAGCCTTTGTTATGATCACGAAGCGCTTGAATCAAGAAAAGAGCACAAACCAAAAAATAGTGCCCTGCAAATGGCAACTGAAATGGGCATACAACTATTAACGGAAAACGAATACAGGCAACTGCAAAAAACAGGAAAGTTCGATACAAAAACTTCAAGCTGGATAACTACCCCTGCTGAAATAAGGGAACTTGGCGGCGCCCTTTTTTGTGACCGCCGCTACAACCATGTTTTCACTTATCATAATGGTGCTGAATCTTATTATGCAGCAAGAGGGTTTCGCGGTTTGCTGAGAGTTTAATTTATTGATTGTAAAACATGCATAAAATAATTGATTATGCCGGATGGAAGCATGAATCCAAAAGTTGATTTCTTTTTTAACAAGGCCTCAAAATGGCAGAAAGAATATGAGCAATTAAGAGCAATCATTCTTGATTGCGGCCTGACCGAAGAACTGAAATGGGGCTGCCCCTGTTACACGTTTGAGGAAAGAAATATTGTTCTGATACATGGCTTTAAAGAATATTGTGCGCTTCTTTTTTTCAAGGGTGCTCTGCTGAATGATGCGGATAACATCCTTATCCAGCAAACAAAAAATGTACAGTCGGCACGCCAGGTACGGTTTATAAATGTTCAGCAGATAATAAAACTAAACCCTGTTTTAAAAGCCTATATTTATGAAGCGATTGAAGTTGAAAAGGCAGGCCTGAAAGTAAAGCTTAAAAAGACTGCGGAATTTACTGTTCCTGAAGAATTGCAAAATAAATTAGATAGATCGCCTGCTTTAAAAAAAGCGTTTAATGCATTAACTCCGGGGCGGCAAAGAGCCTATATTTTTTATTTTTCTCAACCCAAACTATCCAAAACGCGTGCAGCACGAGTTGAAAAACATATGCAGCATATACTTAAAGGAAAGGGTTTAAACGATTTATAATTTGCGCTACCCTCCTGCCAACAGTAACTCCAGGTTATAGGCATCAACATCATAGCTTTAATCTATCAAATTATAAAATTAATTGATTATGCTTATTGGCTGAATGTTATAAGTTTGTCACCCGAAGTATTCAATAAATTTCATTCAATAAAAAACGCATAAAATGGGAGACAATTCTAACGACATCAGTAAATGTCCTTTTCATAATGGCAATATGAAACATAATGTTGGCGGTGGTGGCACCAAAAGCCGCGACTGGTGGCCAAACCGGCTTAACCTGAATATACTACGCCTGCATTCTCCTTTATCAAACCCGCTGGATAAAGATTTTAACTATGCCGAAGCATTTAAAAGCCTTGACCTGGAAGCGGTAAAAAAAGACCTGCATGCGCTTATGACCGATTCACAGGATTGGTGGCCGGCAGACTTTGGCCACTATGGCGGTTTGTTTATACGTATGGCATGGCACAGCGCCGGCACTTACCGCATACACGATGGCCGTGGCGGTGCGGGTCAGGGCCAACAGCGTTTTGCGCCTTTAAACAGTTGGCCTGATAATGTGAGCCTTGATAAAGCGCGCAGGCTGCTCTGGCCTGTCAAACAAAAATATGGCAACAAAATATCATGGGCCGATTTGTTGATATTAACAGGCAACGTGGCGCTGGAATCCATGGGCTTTAAAACTTTTGGGTTTGCCGGCGGCCGCGAAGATGCCTGGGAAGCCGCAGAAGAAGTTTATTGGGGCGCTGAAACCACATGGCTGGGCAATGACGACCGCTACGCGCGGGGCTCGGAGGGCGTGGTTGAAAGCCACGGCGTGGTTCCGACAGATGAAGACCCTGGCCGTAAAATTCATTCCCCTAACCTGGAAGAACCACTTGCTGCCGCCCACATGGGTTTGATTTATGTGAACCCCGAAGGCCCGGATGGTAATCCTGACCCGGTAGCCGCCGCCGTTGATATAAAAGAAACTTTCAGGCGCATGGCAATGGATGATGAAGAAACAGTTGCGCTTATTGCCGGCGGGCACAGCTTTGGTAAAACACATGGCGCAGCACCCGCCACACACCTGGATAAAGAGCCTGAAGGTGCCGACCTGGAAATGCAGGGTCTTGGATGGCGCAATAGTTACGGCTCGGGGAAAGGGCCTGATACTATTACCAGCGGGCTGGAAGTTACCTGGTCTAAAACGCCAACACAATGGGGCAACAGCTTTTTTGAAAACCTGTTTGGATATGACTATGAGCTTACCAAAAGCCCGGCAGGTGCACACCAATGGGTGGCTAAAGATGCGCCTGATATTATACCGGATGCTTTCGACGCCTCAAAAAAACATAAGCCAACCATGCTTACAACAGATTTGTCATTAAAACTTGATCCGGCTTATGAAAAAATATCAAGGCGCTTTCTGGAAAACCCTGATGCCTTTGCAGATGCGTTTGCCCGTGCCTGGTTTAAATTAACGCATCGCGATATGGGCCCCCGCTCCCGTTATCTCGGCCCTGATGTGCCGGAAGAAATATTGATATGGCAGGACCCTATACCGGAAGTTGACCATGTATTGATAGATGATAATGATATCGCTGCCTTAAAAGCAAAAGTGCTGGCAACAGGTTTAAGCGTGGCTGAACTGGTTTCAACAGCCTGGGCCTCCGCCTCTTCTTTCCGTGGATCAGATAAGCGTGGCGGCGCTAACGGTGCCCGCATTCGCCTGGCGCCTCAAAAAGACTGGATTGTGAATAACCCTGTGCAGTTGAAAAAAGTATTGGACACACTGGGAAACATTCAGCAGGAATTCAATGCTGCAAAAACAGGTGGTAAAAAAGTTTCACTCGCCGACCTGATCGTATTGGCAGGCGCTGCGGCTATTGAAAAGGCAGCAAAAGACGCCGGCCATGATATAACTGTTCCTTTCATTCCCGGCCGCATGGATGCTTCGCAGGAACAAACTGATGTAGAATCCTTCAGCTACCTGGAGCCGGCTGGCGATGGTTTCCGTAATTATCGTAAAACCACCATTCCTGTATCAACAGAAGAGTTGCTGATAGATAAAGCGCAATTGCTTAATCTTACCGTGCCTGAATTAACAGCATTGGTGGGCGGCATGCGCGTATTGGATACTAATTATGACAGATCCAAGCATGGTGTATTTACGCAAACGCCCGGCAGGCTTACCAACGATTTCTTTGTAAACCTGCTTGACATGAATACAGCATGGAAAGCTACAGACGATAGCAAAGAGTTATATCTTGGCAGTGATCGTGCTACCGGCCAGCCTAAATGGACCGCTACCCGCGCCGACCTGGTATTTGGCTCCAATGCAGAATTGCGTGCCGTTGCAGAAGTGTATGGCAGCGTTGACGGGCAGGAAAAACTTGTACAGGATTTCATAGCCGCCTGGAATAAAGTAATGAACGCAGACAGGTTTGATTTAGCATAAAATTAAAAGCCCTGGTGTTTGAAAAGGTTGCCTGGATAACGGCAGCCTTTTTTTGGGCAAAGGCAGCAGGCTTTAGTTTTTTTATTTTGAGGTTATTAGCAATGTATTTTAGATAGTACCATTAATAATAAAGCCTTCCTGCAACTTTTCTTCAATATATTTTTCTTTGGCAAAATTGACTGCTTCTTTCTTTTCAAAATTTTTATTTGCACTTGTCCTTTTGAACCTGATTTACAAAAACCAACATTCCGATTTTAAAATGTTGTGTGGCAACAATACAATATGAATAAATAAGCTATAAAGATTTCTAATCATCTTCATCATTTTTACCACTTTGGTTTACAAACGCTGCCCGTTTTGGTGCCGGCACAATAGCATTAATACCTTTTACCGCCTTCCAGATCACTTCTGTAAATGCACGATCAGGAATACGGTCTTCTTTGGTAAAATCAAATGTTTCGCTTTTACGTTGCCATGCATTTTCTGCTGTATTTTTTTGATTGATATCAACCTGTAAGGGCTTTATATTATACGGCTTTAAATCAGGTGTTGATTGAAAACATCTCCACATGGATGGCGCTGATGCATCGTACTGGCTCATTGGCGGAATGCCTAATATCAATTCAATTGTGCGCAAAACGGATGTGGTTGAATACATTGAATGATCAACAAAGCCGCGTTTTACAAACCCGCCTGCCATGTATGCGGTGCTCCGGTGCGCATCAACATGGTCCGGGCCATCCTGCGCATCATCTTCCAAAATGAAAACAACACTCTGCTGCCATACAGGGCTTTTGCTTAAATAGTCAATAAACATTCCTACAGCCAGATCATTTTCCGCCACATACGCATACGGGGTTGGTTTGCCTTTTGATAACCCCGATGTATGATCGTTACCAAACCGCATTGTATTCAAATGCGGCAGTGCATTAACAGCAACCAGTGAATCAAAATCCCTTCTCCATTGATTGAAGCGAACGGTATCTGTTACGTCTAAATCCCAGCCTGTATAGTACGGGCAAATATGATCTTTCAAAACAGGAATATTTGGCTTATAATCGTCGGCAAATTCGCCATACGTTCTGTAGCTAACGCCGGCTCTTGCTGCATGATCCCATATAAATCCACCTTTGTTATTCGCTATTTCCCTTGTGCCCTCACCACCATAATCGCCGCCACGGCCGCCATAATAAGTGGGCCATGTTTTTTCAAGATAATCGTCTGCATAAGCACCCACGCTCCAGTTGTGCCCGTCGGCACTTACTTCAGAATTTACATAAAAGTTATCCAGCAAAACAAATTCTCTTGAAATAGCATGTTCATTCGGCGTTATTTTTTCTCCGAATAAACATAAAGATGTATCGCCATTACCTTCCGGCATATCACCTAAAACCTGGTCGTAAGTCCTGTTTTCCTTAATGATATAGAAAACATATTTTATTGGCGAACTGTCGCCAATCTTTTGCGGAATGGGATTATTGGTTGCCCCCGCTGACTCAAGTTCTTTATTTTTATTGTATGGTGTATTCTTATATACCTGCTGCGAAAACATACTTAACTGTTGTGCATCTGGTGTATTAATAATGCTCAATGTCCCTCTGAATAAACCGCCGATATAATACCGGTCATTATCACCTTTCTGATAACCCATAGTTGAATTGGTATGAAAAGGGTCGAACAAAACATTAGCCATTGAAGTAAACCCTTTGCCATTGGCTACATAAATTTTATTGCCGGCTGTTCTTACAGATGTCGGATACCAGCCAACGGGAATAAAGCCTTTTGATACGCTGCTGCCAGGTTTGCTTACATCAAATACGGCAACACAATTATTATCTGCATTGGCAATGTATAATGTTTTTTCATCAGCGCTTAAAGCCACACTGTTTGTCGTTGAACCCGGAACGGAGTTGGGATATAATGCTGCGTTTAAAGTTTCCATTACTTTTCGCTGTCGAATGTTGATAACGGAAACACTGTTATCGTTTGCATTGGCAACAAAAAGATATTTACCGTTTTTGGTAATGCATATATCATTGGGATTATCGCCTACAGCAATACTGTCAGTTATTTTTCTTTTTACAGTATTGAAAATTTTTATTTTATCGCCACCCCATACAGAAATGTACAATTTCCTTTTGTCGGGCGATAATAAGCAGGTGTAAGCTTCATTATACAATGGCTCTTTATGAAGAATAGCTTTTGACGTAAGACTGATAATATACAGGCTATTGTTTTCTTTGGTTACAACATACATCAGCCGTTTCGCATCATCAATATCAATCCCTGCAGGTGAAATTTTTTCAGGCCATTTTTTGCCGAGCTTGATACTATCTTTCAAAACGAGTTTATTATGAATGATGGCATATTTCAAAATCCAGTTATCGTTACCACCGCTTGCGTATAAATTTTTCTCATCAGCACTGAACTTTAATCCGAACCATGATTTGGGAATATCGATACTGTCCAGGATTTTTTCTTGCAATACATCAATCAACTGAATGCTCTGTGTACTTTGACCGTTATTGGTAACAGCCATATATTTTTTTGATGATGACACTGCAATATTCAGCGGAAGATCGCCAAGCGGCAGGCTTTTGCCTGTGGGCGTTAAGCCCCAGCCGTTGGGCAATTGTACCGGTTCAGGTAATTTGTCAGGTTGGGATAAGCATTTGAATGAACAGCAAACAAACAGAAGGATTAAAAAATGATAAGGCAGTTTCATTGTATAAAAATAACAAGTATCGAGGTATTTAGAGGAGCATAATAATCTTTTAATATTTCACTGCAAGTGAACTTCTTTTTGTGAGGATTAATATCATTCACAAACGAGAGGGCCAGGTTAGGGCAATATCTGCTGCTTCTATACTGATACGGTTTTTGATTGCAGCGCAAAAAACTTATTAGCTTAGCAAAAGTCGATGATATTAGTGGCGGCAGTAATTTTAAATACAACCTCTAAACTGCTTAACTTCACTGAAGCCTTAGCAATGAAAATACTTTATTCAGCTATAGTTATTAGTGTTTTTTAAAGAAGATAAGATATGAACAAGCTAACGAAAACCTTATTTATAATTTACCTCATTGCATTGTGCTGGATTTTGCTGTTTAAGTTAGGCGTGCAATTTTCTTATATGAATAACAGGAGCTTAAATTTAATCCCATTCAGAAATCTTTTAACATCAAATGGTAAAGTTGATGTTGGTGAAACCGTTATGAACGTGATAATTTTTATACCGCTTGGTATTTATACAGGTGTTCTATTTAAAAGATGGCCTTTTAAAAACAACGTTTTTTTCTTCTTTCTTGTAAGTTTAATATTTGAAGCGCTACAGTTTATTTTCAGGATTGGGGCTTTTGACATTACAGATATAATTACGAATACTACAGGCGGAATAATTGGATTAATGATATTTAAAGTAATTGAAAAATTATTCAACAATAATATGAAGACGCAAAAATTCATCAACATAATTGCAGCATCCGGAACTGCATTAATGGTTACACTATTATTGTTATTGAAACTAAACATGCTGCCGGTAAGGTATCAATAATATTTCCGCCACAAGAAAGCTTCACTATTCTGTAACTGATATAACAGCGCCTCTTTAAAAATTACTTCTTCTTTAAACCTTCAAGATATTCCAGCAAATTAGCCAGGTCTTCATTGCTCAAGTTTTGATACAATCCTTCAGGCATTAAAGATGTTTTCATTTCTTTCTTTGAGGCTACTTCATTCGTTTTTATCTGCTGCGTTGTGCCGCCGGGAAATTTAACTTCCATTGCTGTTTCGGTGTTACTTGCAATAATGCCGCTCATAACAGAGCCGTCTTTCATTTTTATTTCCCATCCTTCATATCCAAAACTGATTCCGTCAGAAGGATGAACAATGGCATCGAGCAAACCATCTTTTGCATACTTGGAACCAATCTCCGTAAGCTTCGGGCCAAAATCTTTTCCTTCGTTTCCGGCTACATGGCATACAGAACATGTATTCATGAAAATAACTTTTCCTTTCGCCGCATCGGCTTTTATAGCAGCAAGCTCATTCATCGTTGGCGCTTTCTTTAAAGCAGTTGTTGTGTGACCAGGCAAATAACTTTCTGCCTTGCTTTTTACAGAACCACGCCATGCGCCGCTAACACTTGAAACAACATCAGGTACCAATTCGGCAGGAACTTTTTTTGCTTTTAAAATTTCAAGCACCCTGTCTTCACCACCCCAGCTTTTGCCAATTTTACCTGCGGCATCCTTGCGTATGTTTATTGGATATCCAGGAGATAACGCAACTTTTTGAATGATGTCAATTGATTCTTTGCTGCCCACGCCACTCAATGCTGCCAGCAATGCTTTTGTTTGCAAGGTGTCTTTTCCATTTAATACTTTCTGAACAAGTGCAGCACCTTTTAACGTTAACAATAATCTTGCGGCATCTCTTCCCAAACCGGCGTTTGCACTGTCAATGGCAAGCTGCAAAAGGTTTTTGTTTTCAGCTTTTACTTCATACTGTTTTACAAATTCTATGTATTCGGGTGTTCTTTGCACAGACTCAATTACATCCGCTAATGCTTTTTGCGCAGCAGCAGAATGCTGTACCGTTTTTACATCAAGGGCATGCAACACCAGTTTGTTTAATGATACATCATTCGATGTATTATCTGTAATCATTTTTACGAGATAAGAAGATTTTGCAGAGCCTGTATTAAAGTCAAATGCGCGGAAATATCTTAAACGGTTTTGAACAGGAATATCTTTATCTGAAGCAAGCCGGGCAAGGCAAGGAACGGCTTCATCCGTTCTTGCACGCCACACAATATCCCTGGATGCTGCAGATTGCAACGGATCTTTTACCTGGTTAAGGTAGGCTTTAAAAAATGCGTTCCATTGTTTATCGGCGCCAATGCCTAAAGCTTCCAGGTACCACCGGTCTTTGCCATCATGCTGCATGGCAAGCGTTGCCCACAATTCCGGCGCTTCAGCAGATTTGTTATGATGCAAAGCGATAGCACATTCTCTGCGCACCTGTGCATCGCTATCATTCACCAATTGCTTAACAACATTTAACACATCAGCATTTAATTCTCTTGCCGCCCTTAAACCTGTAATGCGCAAATCGGGATTATTACTTTTTATTGCCTGTTGAATATATTGCTGTGCATTTGCATTTTTCATTTTTATCAAAACCCAAAATGCCCTTGCACGCATGCGGGGATTTGCATTTTCATCATTCCATAATTTTTCCAATGCCGGCACCGCTTCCGTTCCCATTGATTGTAATGTGGTGAATGCATGGTAACGAACAGAAAGATTGGCATTTTGCAAAGCTGTAATGGCGCCTTCGGGGGTTGAATAATTTTCTTTGGGAATAGTATAATCTGATTTAGGAGGGGCAATACGATAAATCCTTCCCCGTGTTTGATCACCAGCCTGGTGCCCGCCCACACCCGGATCATACCAATCCGCAACAATCAATGAACCATCAGGGGCAACACAAATATCGGCGGGACGAAACCATTTATCTTTTTCGCCTTCAAGTATATTAATAATTTTCGCAGCATATCCTGCACCGTTTTTTGTGACGGAATAAGAACGTACAATGTTTGTACCTGCATCACAATGTATCAACTGGCCCTGAAATTCTTTGGGCAATAATGAGCCTTCATAAACAACTATTCCTGTTGGCGAGCCTGCGCCTGTTTGTAATAAATTAGGCACTTCACCGGGATCGTTCAAATGCCAGTGCCGAAAAGGGATTGAATCTTCAATGTTCGTCCTGTTTGCCTGCCAGCCCGCGCCGGTCATTTCATCTGTATAACCATAATTTCCATAGTCCATAACATAGTTAATGCGAACGCCGCGGTTACCATCATCATCGTTATCACTTTGCCACAGGGTACCATAACTATCTACAGCCACTTCGTATGGGTTGCGGAAGTTCTGGCCCAAACATTCCACATGCGAGCCATCGGGATTGCAGCGAAATACCATTCCCTGTTTATATTTTTTTGAATCGATAGGATCGCCGTCCTGGTCGAGAACAGGCTTGCCGTTCTTATCTTTTAATTGCCTGCCTTCATTCCCAAAATTGAAATACAGTTTTCCATCAGCGCCAAAGGTGAATGTATGCATGCCATGATCATGCTGTTCGCCTCCAATGCCTGAAAACATTACCTCTTTTCTGTCGGCTTTATCATCACCATCATCATCGTAAAATGCCCATACATAAGGGCTTTGAGATATCAAAACCTGTTTGCCTAACACACATATACCAAGCGGCGCATTTAGTTCAGGCCCCTGATAAAAAACCTTTGCAGTGTCAGCCCTGCCATCGCCATTGTTATCTTCTAAAATCATTATCCTGTCACCTGCTGCATTTGTTGGGTTCCCGTTAATTGCAGGGCGATAATTATAAGCTTCAGTTACCCAAACGCGCCCTCTTTCATCCACATCAATATTGGTTGGGTTTTTTAACATGGGTTCTGTTGCAAAAGTGCGCACAGCAAGGCCATCGAACGCCTCCAACCCTTTCAATGCATTTTCTGCAAGATGCTGCTGCGCTTCAGTAAGGGTATCAACTTTTGTTTCAGAAGTTTTATTTGTGTTGTTTTTGCAGGAAATCAGAAAAGATATAGCCAGGCAGATAAATGGAAGCGAACGGTTCATTGTGCAAACAAGTTTTAACTAATGATGAAAATGCTTTTTATTACTCTTTAAGAAGCAAGCTCTATAAGCTTAGGAAAACGCAAAATAAAATATGCATCGCAAAATCTTTAGAATATTTATAAAAGGATGTTCTGCTTTAAAATAAATAATCCAGAAAAAGTAAATAATAAACTTGATCTTTTCATTGTTCATTTAATTTCTTTGCACGCATGAAGGGCGCTTTGATCCGTTTGCACATCGCTGTTTTTCTCTGGGGTTTTACCGGGGTGCTGGGCCGTGCCATTAAGTTGAATGAAGCCTGGCTGGTTTGGTGGCGCATGTTTATAACCGTAGTTACCCTGTGGGTACTGTTTTATTTTCTTAATCGCATTCGTGCAGTTGCATTTAAAGACTTTCTTAAAATTGCCGCCATCGGCACTGTGCTTTCGCTGCACTGGCTTGCGTTTTATGGAAGCATTAAATATTCAAACGTATCAATTGCATTAACCTGTCTCAGCACTACCGGCTTAATGAGCGCCGTTATTGAACCACTATTTTTCAGGAGAAGAATAAATATATTTGAGTTGGTGCTGGGCCTTTTTGCTTTGGGCGGTATTATAATAATTTATGCCACGAACCTTCATTTTTCTGTGGGTATTTATATAGGGTTAGTGGCTGCACTGTTAACGGTAATTGTATCCGTAATGAATAAGAAATTAATCAGCGGTTACACGCATGATGCCATCACTTTATACCAGTTAACAGGCGGCTTTGTTGGCCTGAGCATTTTATTGCCTTTTTATAATATGCTGTTTCCTTCAGCACAACATATACCCCAGCAGCTCGACTGGCTGTGGCTGATTATTTTAAGCTGGTTCTGCACCATACTAACGTTCATTTTATACATCAATGCACTAAAACAGGTGAGCGCTTTTACGGTAAACCTTACGCTTACACTGGAACCTGTTTATGGAATTATTCTTGCCTTTATTCTTTATAAAGAAAATGAAAGTTTAAGCAGGTATTTTTATTTTGGTTTTGCTCTGATATTTATTGCGGTGGTATTACAAATGCTGCGGTTATTGAAAGATAAAAGAAAGCTCCCGGTAAGCACATTGTAAAAAAGTACGGGTATAAAAAAAGCTCCGTTGCCGGAACTTTTTTATATACGAATGTTTCAATGATTATCTTCTGCCGCCATTACCGCCGCGCCTGTTTTGTCTCCATTCCATTTGTTTTTGATCAAGTTTCTGCAACTGGTCTGCGGTAAGGTATTTTTTCATTTCTTCCTTGGCTGCATCACGAATGGGTTTTGCTTTTTCTCTTTTGTCATCCCGGCTTAGTGACTGGTCCTGCATAATGCTGCGCATTTGCTGCATTGAGCGCTGGGAGATTGCCATTACAGAATCTGCATTAACAGCAGATACGCCTAATGAATCGGTTAAATATTGTTTAACCCTGTCGCCTCTGCTGCCAGGCTGTGCAGATGCGGAAACTGTGAAAAACACAGTCGCGATAAACATTGTAACTAATAATTTCTTCATGATAATTTATTTTAGGAGTGTATAGGATGTATGCAAAAACCCAAGGTTTAAAACACCTATAAATAACCTAATATCTTTAACATACTTTGTGCCGTTTGCTGTTTAGCGTGCAGCCAGTCTGTTAATTTCCCATTTTTATCATATCCAACAATTACATGTTTTGGAGAAGGAATAAGACAATGCTTTATTCCGCCATAACCGCTTATCTGGTCCTGGTAGGCGCCGGTGTGAAAGAACCCAACATACAGCGGTTCTTTATTTGCCGGATCATTACCGTTGCCTTCACTTTCCAGCTTTGGTAAAAACACTTCATTAATATGTTCTTCGGAGTCGTAATAATCGTGGCTGTCACACGTCATGCCGCCAAGCACCACGCGCTGGTATTCGTTTTCCCACTTGTTTACCGGCAGCATTAAAAACTTTTCACCAATACCCCATGTGTCTGGTAGAGTTGTTATGAATGATGAATCAATCATGTACCAGCGTTCACGGTCATTCTGCACCTTCTCCCCCACCACGCTGTAAATATGCGCCATGCTTTCGCCAACCGTAAAGCTGCCGAATTCCGTGAAAATATTAGGCATGGGCACTTTTGCTTTTTTGCAGGCTTTTTTTATGTTACCTACAATTTCATGTATCATGAACTGGTAATCGTATTCAAACCCAAGGGAATGTTTTATAGGGAAACCACCGCCGATATTAATGGAATCAAGCTCAGGGCAAATTTTCCTTAACTGGCAATACAGGTTAATAATCTTATTTAATTCACTCCAATAATAAATATCATCTTTAACACCTTTGTTTAAAAATATGTGCAGCATCTTAAGCTGAAACTTATCTTCATAACCTTCAATCTCATCCACATAAAATTCAAGAATGTCTTTTGCCCTTATACCAAGCCTCGATGTATAAAAAGGAAACGTTGGCTCTTCTTCTGCCGCCACGCGAATGCCTAATTTAAACGGTTTTCTTACACTGCGCTTATATAGCTGCAATTCAGCTTTATTGTCAAGAACGGGTATTACATTATTAAAGCCAGTGTTAATAAGCCTTGCTATTCTTGACGTATAGCCTTTTTGTTTAAAGCCATTGCAGATAATAAAGATATCTTTCGTTATTTTCTTGCGCTTATAAAGCTGGTTAATGATTTCTATATCGTAGGCATACGAGGTTTCCAAATGTATATTATGCTTTAAAGCCTCTTCCACCACAAAAGAAAAATGAGAACTTTTGGTGCAATAGCAATAATTGTAAGCGCCTTCATATTTATGTCTTTTGAAAGCCGCTTCAAACATTTTTTTAGCCTTGTTAATCTGCATACCTATTTTAGGAAGGTAACTGAGTTTCAGGGGCGTGCCATATTTGTCAATCAGTGCTTTAATATCCAGCCCGTTAAATTCAAGGTATCCGTTATCGTTTAAATCGAAATCTTCCTGTGGAAAATGGAAAGTTTGCTTAACAAGCGAGGTGTAAGTATTTGTCATTTCCTGTTCGAGTTCATAATTTTTTTTGACAAGAGCCAACAAAAGTAATTGATTGCAATAATCAAAATAAAAAATCCCGCAAGCGCGGGATTAAATTTTTGTTTTTTTCTAATGTTATTTAACTGAAGCAATCAATGCTTTAAAACTTTCAGGCTCATTCATAGCAAGATCTGCAAGAATTTTCCTGTTCAGCTCAATGCCTTTTTCGTTAAGCTTATGAATAAATTCGCTATACGTTAAACCTTCTTCCCTTACGGCTGCGTTAATACGAACTATCCAAAGCTGGCGGTAATCACGCTTCTTCACCTTGCGGCCTACATAAGCGTAGGTTTGACCTTTTTCAACAATATTTTTGGCAACAGTATATACATTCTTACGCTTACCGTAAAAACCTTTGGCCTGTTTTAAAATTCTTTTTCTTCTTGCCCTTGATGCAACTGCATTTACTGAACGTGGCATATCTAATTATTTAAGATTTTAGATTTCAGATTTACGGTTTATCTTCTTCTAAAATTGGTGAATTAATTTTTTACTTGATTTTTGAGGAGAAGGAATTATCCTTTCAAACGCAATAAGCGCATTACAAAATCTTTGTTAGGCGCTGCTACCACACCTTTCATGCGAAGGTTTCTTTTGCGCTTGGTAGATTTCTTGGTAAGAATGTGTCGTTTGAAAGATTTCTGAAAAGTAATTTCACCTGTGCCGGTTACTTTAAAGCGTTTCTTTGCGCTGGAGTTTGTTTTAACTTTAGGCATTATAATCTTATTAAGATTACTCCCTGCTGGCGTTTCCGCACTGGCGGAACTCTTGTTGAGCCTTACGGGAATTAAAATTTTGGAGCGCGAAGGTATGGAATTATTGAATATGGGCAAAGCCTTTGCTTGCACTTCTCCCTTTGCCAGTTTGGGTTCTGTTTAAATAACTCCTTTGCAGCCCTGCTGCAGCTTACGATTTCATATTTGTAAACTGCAATGGAATTGAGAGGTTCGCCTGTTTGCAGGCCGCGATTACTGACTGTAAGTCATCTATTTTTTTTCCGGTTACCCGCACTATGTCATCCATAATCTGCGCCTGAACTTTAAGACCGCTGTCTTTAATAATCTTAACAATCTTTTTGGCATCATCCTGCTTTAAGCCGTTGGTAACCGGCACTTCTTTTTTCAGCACTTTACCGCTTTGATGTGCATCTTTTGAGAAATCAAAGGCATTAGCATCAATGCCCTGCTTCATGCTGCGGCTTATGAGCACATCAATTACCTGTTTCATCTTCATATCGCTTTCCACTTCAAACGTAACCAGAAAATCCTTTTTATCCAGGTTTATTTCAACCGGCGAATTTTTAAAATCAAAACGGTTGCTTATCTCTTTTTTTACTGTGTTTACAGCGTTATCCAAAGTTTGAAGGTCTACCTTGCTGGCAATGTCAAAAGATGGCATAATCTTAATATTTTTAATTAATATTTAAAGCATACTTAAAACTGTAAAGGTACCGTTATCAATTAAACTTTATTATTCCCCAACCGTCCTAATAACATTAACAAACAAGTGTTTGTTTTTGGTATAAAACTGGAATAATTTACGCAACAATTCAACACAACAAAATGACATTAATTAAAAAACTTTTTCCTACCCTGTTAATGCTGCTTGTCGTTGCAGCCTCGGGCAGCATTCCCAATGCTGTATCGGCGCAGGACGACGATTATTACGACGATAACGGAAGTTACAGCGACAACGATAATAATTATAATAATGAAGATTATAATAGTAATTATGATGATAATCCGTCTGATTACGATTACCAGCCTTCAGATGTAAATATTAATGTTTTTAATGAAGCTTTATCTCCTTACGGAAGCTGGGTTGTATCTGCATCGTATGGGCGATGCTGGGTACCCCGTTACCGTGGGTTTGTGCCATATTCAACCGGCGGGCACTGGATTTATTCTTCTTATGGCTGGACGTGGGCTTCAGACTACGGCTGGGGCTGGGCGCCATTTCATTACGGCCGTTGGGCATATGATCCCTTTTACGGGTGGATGTGGGTTCCCGGTTATGAATGGGGGCCGGCATGGGTTTCATGGCGCTCCGGTGGTGGTTATTATGGCTGGACTCCTTTAGGACCGGGCATGCATATAGGTATCAACATTGGCATTGGTGTTCCTTATAACAGGTGGGTGTTTGCGCCGAGCCGGTACATGGGTTACAATAACATACACAGGTATTATGTACGCCCTTCGCGCAACACAACAATTATTAATAATACCACTATTATTAATAATACAACGGTTTATAATAACAGGCGTTTTGTTGCAGGACCAAACCGCACAGAAGTAGAAAGATATACCGGCAGGCGTGTAAACCAGGTTAGAGTGGTGAACTCAAACAGGCCAGGGCGTGCAACAGTGAATAATAACACTATCCAGATGTACAGGCCAGGTGTGAAGCAAAGAGCGCCCCAAAGCAACACAGGTGCAAATAACAGGCCTAACATCAATAACCAGAGGCCTAATCAGCAGCCTGACAGGAACCAGGCAAATAATCAGCAGAACAATAATAACAGGCCGGATGTACGTGACAGGATAAATAATCACAGGCCTCAACGCAATATGCAGCAGGCACAGCCGAATTCAGGAAATCAACAACGGCCCAATAATGTGCAGCCGCAGAATCAACAGAACAGGCCTGATCAAAATTCTAACCGCATGAGGCAACAGCAACAGCGGATGCAACGCCAGCAACAACAACAGCAGCGGATGAATCAGCAGCGCCAGCAAAGAAATAATGACCAGATGAGACCTGGCAGGCAGCAGCGAACAGAAGGACAGCAGCAATTTAATCAGCAAAGACAACAAATGCAAAGACAACAACAGTCTAACCAGCCACGGCAACAGTCTCCTTCCAGGGAGCGGAGTGAAAGGCCAGGGCACAGAGGATAACTTTTTACAGTAAAGCCGGTTATTAACCAACCGGCTTTTTTATTTATTGAGATTACTTACTTTGCACAAAAACATAAACTTTGGATAGCAACCTGATTATTATTCTGGTAATTGTAATTGTTGTGATGACTGCCCTGGCGTATATTTTCACAACACGTGCCAAAAACGGGAATGGGGAAAGCTCCATAAACAGGGAAACTGCAACTACCATGCAATTGCAGGCTTATGAAAGATTGCTTATACTGGTTGACAGGATTGCGCTTCCAAACGTAATAACCAGGGTTAACCAGCCCACATCATCGGCCAGGGAAATGCAGATGCTGCTTACACAAAACATCCGTTCAGAATATGATTATAATATCACGCAGCAGATATATGTAACAGCCGAAGCATGGAATGCGGTAAAAAACCTTAAGGAGCAAAATTTACTTATCATAAACCAGATGGCCAATGTATTGCCCCCGCATGCCACCGGACTGGACCTGAATAAATTATTACTGGAATTTTTGATGAATGATAAAAAAGGTTCCCTGCACGAAGTGGTAAGTGAAGTGCTAAGTTATGAAGCAAAAAAACTGATGAGCTAAAGGCAGAGCTTTATTTAAATTGCATTTATGCCAGGTGAAAAATGTTTTACAGATAGCGGGATTGAAATAAAAAAAATATATCAGTCAACTGACAAAGGTCAGTCTTCAACCGAAATACCCGGACAATTTCCTTTTACGCGGGGCATACAGCCGGATATGTACCGCGGCAGGCTTTGGACCATGCGCCAGTATGCAGGCTTTTCCACCGCTGAAGAAAGCAATAAACGTTATCATTATTTATTATCGCAGGGCGTAAATGGTTTGAGCGTTGCTTTCGATCTGCCTACACAAATTGGTTACGACAGTGATCATGAGCTTGCTGATGGTGAAGTAGGAAAAGTTGGCGTTGCCATTGACAGCATCGAAGACATACGAACTTTATTCGATGGTATTCAACTGCAGGATATTACTACTTCAATGACCATTAATGCCACGGGTTTTATTTTATTGAGTTTATATGTGGCGCTTGCAAAACAGCAGGGCGCCGATCTCAAAAAAATATCAGGCACTATACAAAATGATATCCTGAAAGAATATGCAGCACGCGGTACTTATATCTATCCGCCCAAGCCTTCCATGCATATCATCACCGATATTTTTGAATGGTGCAGCAGTGAACTGCCCAAATGGAATACCATATCCATTTCAGGTTATCACATCCGCGAAGCAGGCAGCACTGCGGTGCAGGAAATTGCATTTACATTAAGCAATGGAAAAGCTTATGTGCAGGCAGCTATTGAAAAAGGGCTAGATATAAATGTATTTGGCAAGCGCCTCTCCTTCTTTTTTAATGCGCATAATAATTTGTTTGAAGAAGTAGCCAAATTTCGTGCGGCAAGAAGAATGTGGGCAAAGATGATGCGGTCACTCGGCGCAACAGATCCAAAAGCCATGATGCTGCGTTTTCACACACAAACCGGCGGCAGTACATTAACGGCCCAGCAACCACTGAATAATATTTCGAGGGTAACCATACAAACAATCGCGGCAGTTTTAGGCGGCACACAAAGCCTGCATACAAACGGGTACGATGAAGCTTTAAGTTTACCAACTGAAGAAGCGGCCCGCATTGCTTTGCGCACGCAGCAAATTGCAGCTTATGAAAGTGGTATTGCTGATACTGCGGACCCCTTAGGTGGCAGTTATTTTATTGAATCGCTTACCGCTGAAATTGAAAAAAAAGCATGGGAATTGATAGAACAGGTTGATGTTTTGGGCGGAAGCGTTGCTGCTATAGAAGAAGGTTTTATGCAGCAGGAAATTGCCCGCAGCGCTTATGAATACCAGCGTAAAGTGGAATCAGGAGAAAAGATTATTGTTGGTGTAAATAAATTCATGGTTGATGACGAAGAAAAAATTCCTTTGCTGAAAATAGATGACAGCATCCGGAAAGTACAGGTTGAAAAATTAAAACAATTAAAAGAATCCCGCAATAAAGCATCTGCAATGGCATGTCTTGAAAACCTGCATAGCAAAGCAGTTTCAGGAGAAAATATAATGCCTTCCGTTATTGATGCGGTTGAGAATTTTTGTACGCTTGGCGAAATAGCCGATACTTTACGAAAAGTATTTGGCGAATACAGGTAGGTTTCTGTGATTTGCAGTATCTATAAATTTATAGTATAACATTGCATGATAAAAGGCATAGGATTTTTTGAAATCCCATGCCTTTCATTTTTAAATAGTAATCCTGCTTTATCCTTTTCCTTTTACACGGCTTTGTTCTTCGTCAGAACTGCTATTGTTGCGCTGTTCTGCTTTCTGGCCTTTGCTAAAGCGGTAAGTAAACGTGAGGTTTACCACACGGCTCTCCCATGTGTTATGAATCTTCACATCCACGTTCTGGTAACGGCTGTAACCCCTCCATTGCTGAATACCTAAAATATCGCGTACATTTAATTTTACAGAGCCCTTATCTTTCAAAACTTTTTTAGCGACGGCAAAGTTCACGGCACCCTGCGGCAGGCCGACAACAGTACCATAAATGGCTTTGCTGTTAAAGTAACCGCTTAATTCAGTGCTCCATCCTTTGGGTAAAGTAAACTGGTTTTGCATATTGGCATTAAATGCCGGCCCTTCCACATTAATTATACCAGTGTTTACAAATCCCTTATACTTGTTATATGCACCCTGAACATATAGATTGGCCCTCCACCATTTTGTAACAGGTACTGCTGCATTTACGCTTAACGTAAAACTGTTTTGCCTGGCAAGATTTGTTTTGGTTACAAATGTTGTGTGCGTGCTGTCTATCTGCATCAACTGTTCATTTATAATGTCGTTTACCAAAGCATAACTTAATGTGGAAGTAATCATGTTTTTATATACATGCGTCAGCTCAATATTATGGCTGAACTGCGGCTTCAGGTAAGGGTTACCCACTTCATACGTATATTTATCAAGAAAATAATAGAAGGGATTCATGTCGCCGTAATCAGGCCTTTGAATTCTTCTTCCGTAATTTAAATTCAACTGGTTTTTATCATTCAAAGCATAATTGATATAGGCTGTGGGGAACAACTGCGTGTAATTGCGTTTAAATGTTTCGCCGGTAGTTAACTGCCTGCCTTTTGCGTTAGTATTTTCAAGACGCAGGCCCAACTGGGCGCTCCATTTCTTATTCAATTGTTTGCTTGCATTTACATAAGCTGCATTGATGTTTTCTTCATATACAAAATGGTTAGAACGGCCTGAATCTGTAATCCATTCATCATTAATAAAATTGGTATAAAGGGCATTATTATCTGTTTTTACATAACTGCTTTTTAAACCGGCTTCAATTTTCATGTTGTGTTTTAAAGGATGCACGTAATCAATCTTACCACTGTAAATATTTATTTTACCGGGCAGTTCGCCACGCAGCAATTCATCAGCAGAAATCTTATTACTCTTCTCATCATAAAAACTATTTACAAAAAGCTGGTCAGATGAAGATTGATATTGCAGGTAATCTATATTGGCAGACAACTCTCTTCCCGCAGAATCAAATTTTGTTTCCATATTAAGATTAGCGCCATAATTTTTCCAGTTGTTTTTTGAAATACTGTTTGTATAAGTTTCGTTTTGCAGCGCGTTAGCTGCGTTATATATATCTGTAACATTATTGTTAGTGTTAGTGCCGGGGTTGAAATTGCCGTTTAATGAAAAGCCAAGCGTTGTTTTTTTAGTGGCATAGAAATCAAGCCCGGTTTTGAAATAATGCGATTGATATTCAGATTGCATGTCACTGGTCTGCAAAAACTTTGAATCTATTTCTCCATCTGCATTTCTGAAATTTCTTTCCAGGTCAAGTGTATGATAACGTTTACTATAATTATAACTATAATTGCCAAACACATTTACTTTACCCGAACGATAATTAAAGTTGATGCTCTCATTTGTTTTTGGAAATTTACCAATGCCGTAACCGGCGGTTATACCTGCACTGAATCCTTTAACTTTTGTTTTCTTGGTTTTGAAGTTAATAATGCCTGAATTACCGGCCGCATCATATTTGGCAGACGGGTTTGTCATCAATTCAATCTGGTCGAGGCTTGTTGATGGCAGATTCTTTAAATAATTGGCCAGGTCCTGTGCGCTTAAGTAAGTAGGTTTGCCGTCAATCATCACCACTACACCGCCTTTTCCTTTCAGGCTTATATTGCCATCTTTATCCACCACAACACCCGGCGTTTTTTCCAGAATTTCGTAAGCCGATAAACCGGCATTGGTGGGCGACGCATCTATATTCACAACAGTTTTATCAATTTTTTGCTCGATGAATTGTCTCTGCGATGTAACCACCACGTCAGAAAGTTTGGCCGTAGATTGAAGGCTGATGGTCTTCAGATCAACCGTTGGATGCTCCTTATCGAGTGTTATAAGCGGCGAATACCAGGTTTCATTACCCACAAACTGAACAGAAACCAGGTAATTACCTTTACTGATTTTATCTATCAGAAAATGTCCGTTTTTATCGGAGAATTGCTGTTTCAGCATTGATGAGTCTGGCTTTAGCAGCATAATTGTGGCAGCTTCCAATGGTTTTTCAGCAATGGCTACTTTGCCATTAATAGAGAAGTCTTGTGCATTAACTATTGAAAAGCAACAATTTAAAATAATGGTAAGCGTAAAAAAAGTTTTCATTTTGCAGTATATTAAAGTTCCTTGTTATAATAATTACATAACAAATGTAAGTACCATGCATTGCATAGTTCAGGATTATACATAAACGGCAATGTGATTATTTGGCCGGTTTTATTTCTGAAAAAATGTGCTGGAAGAAACTTCAAAATTTAGAAAGCGTATAAACCATTAATCTTTAAGGGTTTGGTTTAATGTAAGCCGGAATAAGACGTTTGTAAACCCTGATATAAATTAAAGATGACTAAGTAAACCTTTTCGAACGTCATTTCGACGATAGGAGAAATCTCCTGGGTTTAGAGCAATTAATAATCATTTAAGTTTACGAAGAATGGTTTTTAACTCATTTGTCATAATAACTGCTTCGCAATCTTCAGTGGCATGTATGCTCGGGTAAAAGACAAGGCTTCTTCTGAATGCATTATTATTTCACCTGCAATTCAGCAACCACCGGCATGTGGTCTGATGCTGTTTTATTCCGGACTACGTTATGTGATAATATGAAGAAAGCCTCTTTTGGTTTAAATGCAATAAAATCTATGGCGCCTGTTTCGCTATCTTCACCAAAAGTTGGCGGACAGTTATTGCAAGTGCGTGTAAAATGTTCATCAAGCGTATTAATTACTTCGTTCCCTTCGTTTGAATTAAAATCGCCGGCTACAATGAACGGCAAAGAAGTTTCTTCAGCAATGCGGCAGATCTCTTTAATCTGCAAATACCTGCTCGTTTTGTTATATGCCTCCAAATGTGTGCAGCCAAAACGAAAAGTTTTACCGCCCGGAAGCGTAACTGCCCCTGTTGCCAGCATACGCTGTTCGCCGCCATTAACGGAATCCATCGGCAGGCGGTATGCTTTGGTGTCACTTAAAGAATATTTAGACAATATAAGAGTACCGTATTCCCCATCATCAAAATCCATTGCTTTTGCAAAGAAAAAAGATGGATAGCCTGCCTTAACCGCCAGTTGTGCAGCCTCATTAATTTTGCCTGACCGGTTTGTGTTTATATCCACTTCCTGCACAGCCACTATATCTGCATTTTGCTTTTTTATTACAGCAGCAATAGCATTCACATCAATCACATCCTGCTTGCCGGGAGGGTTGCAATGATGAACATTATAGGTGATTACTTTAATAGTATTGCCGGCAAAATCACCGGCCCGCATATTTTTATGGGAACTGGCAGTAATAAAGATCACCGCAATAATCAATATAAATTTCAGGCGTTTGTATTGCATATATTAATGATGATCGCTGTTGTTTGTTTGATAGCCAATCTTTACATCGTTCACCTTTGCCGGCAGCCACACCTGCATATCGTTGGAACCTCGATTGCACCAGGCATAATAAGGAATGGCTGTAACTTTACGCTGCTGCATAATAACAGACTGGCCATCTGCAGAAGGCACAGCAGCAAGGCCTTTTCCTTCCAATGCAATAACCGGTTCTGTAAGCACCTGCATATTTTCCGGTATAAATGTGGCTGATGGCGGCACAATGATATCCCATACGCCTTCTTTATTGTCTGCACCTTCCACACAATACAACACAGGGCCACGTTGTATGGCAACACGCCCGTCATCATACTTTATTTGCTTACCTGCCACAATATAATTTACAGGCATGGAAATATCATATCCGATCACGTCACCTTTCTTCCATTCTCTTTTTATAACGGCATAACCATTTTCAACCGTGTAAGCAACATCTTTTCCGTTTACCTGGATTGTTATCGGAGAATTAATAGTATTGGAAAATTTATACAGATCGCCGGGCACCGGCTCTCCTTTTGCCCAGCCCGGTAAGCGCAGGTTCAGGTTGAACGTTGCAGGTTTCTTTGTATCGATTGTCATCTTTACATTGCCATTCCAGGGGTATTCGGTTTGCATGCTGAACGCCACATCATTTTTGCCAAACCTGAAACTGGTATTGCTGCCAACAAATAAATTTACCCATATACCATCATCACTCTTTCCATAAATGTAATTGCCAACTGAAGAAACAAGGCGGGCTATATTTGAAGGGCAACAGGCTGTACCAAACCATTCTTTGCGTTTATGCTGGCCGCTGGAAGCAAGCGGGTTATCATAAAAGAAATGATCGCCGCTGATGCTTAGGCCGGCCAATGCACCATTATATAAACTTCTTTCCAATACATCGATGTATTTACTTTCACCCGTTAATTCACACATACGCTGGTTCCAGAAAATCATACCTACAGAAGCACAGGTTTCACAATAAGCATTTTCATTCGGTAAATCATAATCTGTTGAAAAAGCTTCTGCGGTGCCGCCGGTGCCTATACCGCCTGTTATATACATATTACGATACACCACATCTTCCCACACTTTCTTCATTACATTCATATAATCTTTATCGTTTGTTACTGCAGCTACATCGGCAGCACCCGTATATAAATACATTGCCCGCACTGCATGACCGGTTATTTCTGTTTGTTTTTTTACCGGCACCGCATCCTGCCAGTAGTCCGGCGTTATCCAGTTTGTACCATAAGCATAATAACGCTTGCCCCTTTGTTCAAGATACCAGTCAGCCAGTTTAAGATAACGGTCATCGTTGGTAACCTTGTATAATTTTACCAGCGCCAGCTCAATTTCCTCATGCCCGCTAAACCAGTTTTTATTGGCAAGCCGCATGGTGGAATCAATATGATTGGCAAAACGTATGGCAACATCAAGTAATTTTCTTTTCCCCGTAGTATTGTAATAAGCTATTCCCGCTTCAATTAAATGGCCGGCGCAATAATCCTCATGTTTTTCAACATCTGTCCATCGTTTGCTTATGTCGCCTAAAGTATAATAAGTATTCAGATATCCATCTGGTTGCTGGGCGGCTGCAATAATATCAATCCACCTGTCAGCTGTGTTTTCCAAAGCCGTATCAGGATGTGTTTTTAAAGAATAAGCTATCGCTTCCAATGCCTTGTATACATCGCTGTCATCAAAATAAATGCCTTCATGCTTCTCCAATTTTTTATGCGCTACTTTTTCAAAATTACGGATGCGGGCTGTAGCAATTTCTGTCTGATAAATACAGGCAGGTAAGGTTTTGGTAGCCACTTTATCAATCTTCGGTTTCCAGAAATCATCGTTGATAGTAACCTTTGAAAAATTTACAAACTCAAATTTTTCTGACTTGTTTTGACTCCATACTGAAGTACATAACAAGCAGGCGAGCAACAGGCAAACATAGTTTTTCATCATAGTATTTCTCCTGGTAAAATAATTGTATGAAAGCAATTATACTGATAAATTTTTTAAGGATGGATGAGTTAAAACAGATAACATGTTACTGTGCTAACGGTAAATAATTCAACGGCAATTATTGTGTGTCGCAAATAACCCCAAAACAGCCTCATTCACACCGCATCAATTCTGTACATGATCTTCAACTTTGTGTTACAAACAAATTACAAAAACATAAAAAACAAAATCATGAAAACATCAAAAACCACTAAGATCGTTTACTGGGTAACCACTATTATCATCTTCTTATTTGAAGGTGTAATGCCGGCGTTAACTTCTCAAACAGAACTTGCCAAACAAGGCATTCAGCATTTAGGCTATCCTCAATATTTTGGAGATGCCTTTGTTTTTTTCAAAGTGCTTGGAACGCTGGCCTTGCTTATTCCCCAGGTGCCTGGCCGCGTTAAAGAATGGGCCTATGCCGGTTTTGCTTTCGATTTTATTTTCGCTTCCATAAGCATTACCGCTGTTGATGGTTTTAGCTTTATGTCTGCCTTTCCTTTAATCTTTCTTGGTATTCTTGCGGTATCGTATATCACCCGTGAAAAAATGCTGCGGAATAAAAATGCATCAGTAACAGAAACCCGCAACACTTATGCTGTTGCAGGATAATTGGAAGGATTATGAGAATGATGTACGAACAAGTAATGGCTGTTAAGAAATCAGCCGCAGATGCACAGATTTTTATCTGTGCATCTGCGGCTAAATATTAATAAGGAATTATTTTATAATTGAATAATCAATGCTTCGTATTAAGCATTATCAACTAACCACTTTACCGCAAGTTCATAACCCTTTAAGCCCAGGCCAAAAATGCTGCCCACACTTTTGCCTGAAATATGAGAAAGCTTCCTGAAATCTTCACGTGCATGCACATTACTTATATGCACTTCAATAACCTTGGTTTTTATGGCGGCGATAGCATCGCCTAAAGCAACAGATGTATGTGTATAACCACCTGGATTTAAAACTATACCGTTGTAATCAAAACCAAGTTTTTGAATTTCGTTTATCAGTTCGCCTTCCACATTGCTTTGATAATAATGAAACTCCACTGAAGGGAAAAGACTTTTTAATGTTTCAAAATAATCTTCAAACGATTGGCTGCCGTAAACATCCGGCTCACGCTTGCCAAGGAGGTTAAGATTTGGCCCGTTGATGATAGCAATTTTCATATCAAAGTCTTCAAGCTTTTAAATTAGTTGTAATAAGGATTCACTTCCAGTTCATGCACATCATCTTCAGTATAATTCTTTATCTCCTTATACAAAGTATCCCGTTCCACAGGTTCGCGCTTTACCTGTTTAATAAGCGCCACAAGCTGTGCTGTTGACAAAGCAGGCGTTTGCTCTTCGCTGCCTGCCATTGAATAAATTTTCGTGGTATCATCAATCGTTCCGTCAAGGTCATTCACTCCAAAAGATAAACTCAATTGCGCATTCTGCCTGCCAAGCATTGGCCAGTATGCTTTGAGATGAGGGAAATTATCAAGGTATAATCTTGCAATGGAATACACTTTCATATCCTCAATCAGTGAGCTTTCGGGCACATGGCTCATATCATTATCCTTATTACGAAACTTAAGCGGAATAAATGTATTGAAACCATGTGTTTCATCCTGCAACTGACGCAAGCGTTCCATGTGATCAACACGGTGCCAATAATTTTCAATATGGCCAAACAGCATGGTTGCATTGGTATGCATGCCGAGGTTATGTGCAGCCCTATGAATATGCAGCCAGCCCTCAGCATCCACTTTATCGGCGCAAATTTGTTCGCGTATTTCGGAATGAAAAATTTCTGCGCCGCCACCGGGCAATGAATCAAGACCGGCTTCATGCAATAATTTCATACCATCTTCCACACTCAGCTTTGCCTTGCGAAACATGTAATCAAGCTCAACAGCGGTGAAACCTTTTATATGCAATTCAGGACGATGGGCCTTGATGGATTTCAGCAGATCTTCAAAAAAATATAAATTCATTTTGGGATGAACGCCACCAACAATATGCACTTCCGTTACAGGCTTGCCATCATATTTCTGAATAATGTGCATCATCTGTTCCTTGCTTAACTCCCACCCTTCTTCGCGGTGCGCATATATTCTCGAGTAAGAACAAAAATTGCAGGAGAAAACACAAACATTCGTTGGCTCTATATGAAAATTACGGTTGAAATAAGTTTTGTTACCATGCAATTTTTCCCGCACATAATTAGCAAGTGCGCCAACATAAGGCAAAGTTGCTTTTTCAAAAAGTGCCACGCCTTCATCAAACTGCAGGCGCTGGTTATTTAAAACTTTTTCACCGATGGATCTTAGTTCAGCATCTTTTTCATTCTCTACTAAAGTTTCTATTGAATTGCTCATGCGGCAAATTTAAACACGAAATATTAATTGCACCGTTAAAGCCTGTTCCGGCTTAATGTATAACCTCCAGCAAAAACAAAATTGTCATAAAGAAAATACTGAAGAGGCCTGCCAGGAAAGCGTATTCGGCAACTGTTTCATACATATCGGCGCGCTTTGTTTTGCTGCGGATAGACAGGAACGCACACAAACAGCTCGTCATAAATAGTACAAACGAAATGGCGGTAACTTCATCTATTATTGTTACAGAACTAAACTTAAAAAGTTTGATAGATGTTAATACAACAAAACAAAACCCGAGGAAATTGGAAGAGGCGTTTAATATTTGCGGCGCTTTATTATTGCTGTTTCCGTCTTTATTTGTTTGCATAGCCTTATAAATGCACAGCAGGTTTTAACTATTGTATAGTTAGTGTTTTTATTTGCTTCACGTTCATAAACTGTTTAAACTTTGGCTGATAAACTTCTGTGTTTATGTAGGAAAGCGAAACATTTTTGTTTTTCAGTTTGGCAACAGGGTCTTTTAACCAGTCATCCGAGCCCGGAACATAGGTGTAATAAATAAAATTAAGCTCACGGCCGGCTGCTGTTTTGAGGGTTATATATAAAAAATCTTTTTCTTCTACATTCACTATAGTACCTGCTGCGCTTTCAGCATTTTCGGTTTTTACCTGCGGTGATGACGGCAGGCCGAAACTCAGTTCATTATCACCGCTGGCTGCCATTGATATTGCCATTTTCATAAAAGAAGGGCAATTAATTTTCATAAGTTCCATAGCAAGGTCTGTTGCAATTTTTTCCGCCCCATCCATATCGCCGCCTGCCATCACTTTTGTAAGAAAATCGGGGGAAGCTGTGATGCAGTTTAAAAACGCCTGCTGCATTTCCTGTGCGGAACTTGAATCTGTGAGGTTGGATTTACCAAGACAATCGCACACGGCCACCGCGGTGGCATGCATGGAAGTATCTCCGGCAGACTGAGCCTTAACGCTTATAAAACATACTATTGCCAATAAAGAAACGAGTATTTTTTTCATGCAGATCCTGTTAAAACCGTTTGCATCTTCAGCTATATTATAACGGCTGATGCAAACATATTGATACTAATTTTTGTATCGGTAAATTTATACTTTCATTTACGGTTTCTGCAGCTTTTGTTTACAAAATATTTTCGCCGATTTTTGCCGCATAACTTTAAATATGATAAGCAAGCTTTGCAATGAAATATTTGAGCGGTCTGTAAAAGACTATCATATTCATGATAATGTGGATGCAGTTGAAAATAATCCTTACAAGTCATCTTCACTCGAACATTTACTCTATAAAAAAAACTGGATCGATACCGTACAATGGCATTTGGAAGATATTATACGGGAGCCAAATATTGACCCGGTGATGGCTTTAAAAATTAAAAGAAGCATTGACGAATCCAACCAGGAAAGAACCAATCTTGTTGAATATATTGACAGCTATTTTCTTGATAAATATAAAAATATTACAGTGCAGGCTGATGCAAAATTTAATACAGAAAGCCCGGCATGGGCTATCGACAGGCTTTCTATTTTAATGCTTAAAATTTATCACATGCAGCAGGAAGCTGAGAGAACTGATGCCACGGAAGCACACCGGCTTGCCTGCAGCAATAAACTGCATATTCTTTTACAGCAGCAGCTTGATCTTTCCACAGCTATTGATGAACTTTTGCAGGAAATAGAAGAAGGCAGGAAATATATGAAAGTATATAAGCAGATGAAGATGTATAACGACCCTTCTCTAAATCCTGTTTTATATACAAACAAAAATTAAGCAGTGAATACACCTGCGCATTTATTGGTTATGCGGTTTTCGGCAATGGGTGATGTGGCAATGACGGTGCCGGTTATAAAACAGTTGCTTCAGCAACATCCGCAACTTACTATCACTTTTGTTTCTGACGTAAAGTTCAGTGCGTTGTTTGATGATATTCCCCGCCTTACATTTTTTGGTGCAGATATTCATGGTAAATACAATGGTTTTGCAGGCCTCATCAAACTTTTTAATCAATTAAAACAAATAGAAAACATTACGGCTGTTGCAGACCTGCATGATGTGCTGCGCAGCAAGGTTCTTTCTTTTTTGTTTAAGGCTTCCGGTAAAAAAGTAAAGGTTATAGATAAAGGCAGGGAAGAAAAAAAAGAACTGACAAGAAAACACGATAAAATATTGAAACCCTTGCGCACAAGCTTTCAGCGGTATGCAGATGTATTTAATGCGCTTGGTTACCCGGTAAACCTTTCAAACAAACAGGAAAGGATAAAGCTTGGTGTTAATAATAGTATTGAAGCATTATTAACCAACAGGCATCAAACAAAAATTGGCGTAGCGCCTTTTGGCAAGCACAAAGAAAAAACTTATCCCATTGAAGAAATGGAGAAAGTTATTGCAGCTTTATCAGCCTGTAACCATACAATATTTCTTTTTGGCGGCAGCAATGAGCGTCTGCAATTCGAAGCCTGGCAAAAAGTATATCCTAACGTTATTAATATGGCCGGCAGGCTGTCTTTTAAAGAAGAGCTTATACTCATCAGCCATCTTGATTTAATGATAAGCATGGATTCCGGCAATATGCACCTTGCGTCTTTATATGGCGTTCCGGTTGTAAGTATCTGGGGCGCCACACATCCTTTCGCTGGCTTTTATGGTTTTGGGCAAAACCCATCCAACGCTGTTCAGGCAGATTTATATTGCAGGCCTTGCTCCGTGTTTGGTAACAAGACCTGTTATCGTGGCGATTGGGCCTGCATGAACTTGATAGCGCCACAACGGATAATTAATAAAGTGGATGATATAATAAAATAACCGATCATTTTCCAGCGCAACGTGTACCCTAAACTCACAAACGTATTAATTATTCCACTCAATCAACTTATCACTTACCTCCCGATATCAAATGATAAGTTTACGCCAATAATATGACTATAGGAGCCACGGTCCAGTACATCAAACATGGCCGTATAATTTACGCCGGCCTGGAAACCATTTCCACGTAAACCCACGGTGAGTGAAGCCGGGATATTTAATTGCGGCGGGTGGCCGGGATTACCCGGATCAAATAAAACGCCGGTATTAATATCGAGGAATAACGGGTGCGCTATACGGTTTAAACTTAAACCAACAGTTGGCCCCGAAAGCACATTGCCCGTTTCTGTGTTCCAGTAAGCATCAAAACCGAGGCGTGGATAAAACAAGCCGAGAAAAGCATCGTTGCCCAAGCGCCTGTCAACATGCAAACCGATAACAAAAGCCGGGTCGTTTAATAACGCACCGGTTGTTAAGCCAAACCGGGCAACCGGGTTAGCCAATGAAGCTGTAGAAAACCCTTCGGGGCTGTAATTGCATTCCGGTATTTCAAGATTGATGATATCGGCAAACTGCTGGTAATGCCTGGGCCGCACTTCATCACCCGAATGCATAATAGATTCGCGATCTGATGCGCCAAAACTATTCCACAGCCTCGTCCACCAATGATATTCATCCGTTATGCCTAATGTGTGCCCAAACTCATGTGCAATTCTCTGCTGTGTTAATCCGCTGCCCATATCCACCGGCGTTTCATGCGTAGTATCCAGCGTCATTTGCCGCGAAGGCTGGTTGGTAAACCCGGTGGTGCCTGCATCGTTTACATCAACACTGTAGCCGTGCCTTCCTCCTCTTGCTTCTGCATGCGTATTTAAATCTACGGCCACATCAAAACCATCAGTATGACAAGGGCAGGAATCATTACCAGGTTTTATGCGATGCTTATGCGACCATACTGTTTCCACCTGCCGTTCTGCTGAAGCCATGTAGGAATTCCTGCTTGTATCCACAACATCGGCACCAAAATTAAAATACCAATCCTGGTTATAATTGAAGGTGCAAGCGCTTGTATCAATATCATAATTGCCGGCATGATCAGTGCCATGATAAACACGCCGTTGTATCCTATTTTTTCGCTGCAAACCCTGCACATTCTTTTGCTGAACTACATGCGTTAATTCATGCCCTAATAGTCTTTTGCCATTGTCAGTTTCAGGATTAAACCTGCCTTCATTAAAAACAATATTGTTACCTGTTGTATAAGCCAGGGCATTTACAGCATGTGCAGATTTTGCAGCGGCAGTGTCTGTATGAATTTTTACATTAGTGAAATCACAGCCCATTCTTGGTTCAAAAAAACTTCTTGTTTTTTCATCCAGTTGTTTTCCTCCTGAAAGTGTGTTGACATAGTTTTCGGTTTCAGCAGAAACATTTATATCGCCATTTATTTCTTTCCGTTGCATTTTCTTTTCTTCTTCGCAGTGGGCACATTTGCGTTGTATGGAGGTAATGGCTGGTTTAAAAAAGGAATTATTATTGATTGATGGATCAGGCATGCGCATTACTTTATCTGCAACCGCATCTGCTTCCTGTTCATATACATCGTTGGGTTGATTAATAGAAAGCTTTGGCTGAAAGAATGATCGCTTTGATAATGGCTGAACACCTGTTGCTGCATTATTATTGTTATGCAAATTTTCGGTCTGTACCATCGTTAGCTATTAAAAATTAAAAAATGGCTTTGGTTTAAAGAATATGTCGCCGGTATTTTTTTCAACCGGCTTGCCAAGTGATGGGCATAAAGAATTAAATTCAATTTCTACTCTCCTGTTTGCTGCCGAATAACGCTCTCCTGCTTTTACATCAACCGGGTTATTTTCCCCTTCAGATCGTGTAAATATTAATGGAGCCATACCACCGGGATTTACGCTTACCAGGTCTAACTGAATCAACATTTTTATATAGTCGGCACGACGTTGTCCTATATCCTGGTTGTAGTCTTCGGTGCCCGGTTTATCTGCAAACCCTGTAATGGAAACAGCGCTTGCAGGACATGCTTCCATAAACTGATGTATTTGTTTTTTTATCTCATCAAAATGTGGCTGTTGCCGGCTGTTGAGGGTTGATTCATTAATGTTATAATCGTCAATAACACCCAGCCTGAAATTTAAGCTGAATGAAGACTGAGATTCCGGCTCCTTTTGCGGAGGCGAAGAACAGGCTCCATTAATCACTTCAAATGGCGGCATGCAACATTTGCCCAATGAATCCTTTTTGCCCGGCGAAATACAAATAGTGTTTATATCTACAGAAGGTTGTTTTTCGCATTTACCTTCTCCATTCACAAATTCATCAGCCTTGCAGCAATTATAATTTAAATTATTAGGTGCAAACTTTTCTTTCGGGCAACAACTTTGAGCGCTTTCAATGGTGCCGGAACAACATTGGCCTTTAAAGTCTGTAGACCCACCTTCATGATAACCGGGAATAGCATCGCATTTGCTTGTTGAAACGGTTTTCTTTCCTGTAATGGTTTTAATAATTGCCTCAGTGGCTTTTTTCAGGCCTTCTTTATATTGAGGATCTGTAACTGTTGTATCAATGATCTTTTCAAGTATAGCCTGCGTTATTTTTTCAGGCGCCGTTTTAATGGCATCTTTTATTTCATCCTTTATTTTCTTTTCCAGCTTTTTGAATAAAGTATCATTCTCTAATTTTTCAACTACTTCATTCTTTGGTACTTCATTTGTTTCATCGGGCTGACGTTGAATATGCGGAAGGGTATTTTGAGATTGCTGCACTACATGTGTGAGCTCATGCGCCAGCAAATGTTTACCTTTTTCTGTACCCGGCAAATACTGGCCACTGCCAAAAACAACGTTATTGCCTGAAGTATAAGCAAGAGCATTCAGGCTTTGTGCAGATTTTACTGCGTTTGAATCTGTATGGATCCTTACATTCGAAAAATCGTATCCAATCCTCGCTCCAAAAAAGCTTTTATCTTCATTACTTAAAGCATTTCCGCCCGAAAGTGAATTTATATAATCCGCGTTTTCATCAGGCGCCATTACCGAATTAGTATCTGCTTTTCGCTGTACATGCTTTTCTTCTTCTTCGCAATGTGCGCATTTACGTTGTATGGATGTAATGGCCGGCTTAAAGAATGCATTGCTATTGATGGATGGATCAGGCATGCGCATTACTTTATCGGCAACCGCATCGGCTTCCTGTTCGTAAACATCGTTGGGCTGATTAATAGTAAGCCCGCCTGAAGCATTAGCCTGTTTCGGCTGAAAAAAAATAGCTGACCGCCGGGTATTATCCAGGTTTGCTTTTAATGATATAGTATCTTTTGTTTTCAAAAAAGCTTATTCATTTATAGTTATTGCAGGGCTATTTAAATTTATAAGCTGCCATTTTATAAATCCACAGGCATTTTATTATCACCAGGTAAAATTTACCCTCAGCCTGAACACTTCATTAAACTGCTGTGCATTGCTGATGGCAACACGGCAATTCACTGTTGCAGTAGTAATACCACGTTCCCTCAATAATGCTCTTGTACCCGAACCTATGTAGGCATTATTCGCACTGCTATATTGATGAACGCCACCGCTATCGCTCCACATAGCATAGGCATTATTATTATCATCCAGTATATTCCAGCGGAATACATAATTATGCGATGCAGACAGACCTGCAATCTCAAAATGATTCCCTGCTGCTGAAGATGATTCTGTGCTACTGATATCAATAGTATTATTGCCGGAAACAGAAACTACCGACAAAGCGCCACTTAATAACGCATTATACTCTGCAAGGTTTATATCTCTTGATGCGCCGCCAAACGTGTTTAATGTGCCGGTAGGTGAATCCATTAAAGGGCCATCAATATCTGCCGGGCTAATTGAAGATAAATCACCGGGCCAGCCTGTAGTTTGCGATGATGCAAGTGGCCTGAAAGTTCTGTTTCTTTCCGTAGGCTCATTGGTTTCAAATTCTGCCAGTGAACTGTCGGCATCCATAACATCGCAGATGGTTGTTATATCATCCCGGCTAAAATTTCTTGCAGCTCTATAAAAAGAAATGATGTTTGACGGCAGGTCTTCTGCTGAAAAAGATGATTGACCAATCGCATCTGTCCATTGCTGCAAATTTTCAAAAGCCAGCGATTGCAGCATAAACACACGCAGTGCAACACTTAAAACTTCATCGGCAGACAGTGGCCGCTTGATATGAAATGATGGTGTTACACTGCTTAATAAAAAAGGGCCGCCGTGAGATTCCATTGCAGGTGTGGTTACCGGCTGTGGCGTTGTATCGCCTGAGGCCCTCATGGCATCGGAAGCATTTTGAATGGTTTGAATTAACTGTGAGGTCATGCCCGTACCAGCGTGCGACCAGTCAATCCAGCCGCATCGCGTAGAGAAAGAATAACGCGGCGGTGTATCAGTAATTCCTTCTTCATCTATCGACCGCTGAATAGTAGCAGTATTTTGTTTTTGCTGCACCACATGCGTTAATTCATGCGCCATCAACTTCTTTCCTTCAATAGTGCCAGGTTGATATTTACCCGGCCCGAAAATAATATTGTAGCCATGCGTATAAGCCAGGGCATGAATGTTTTTTGCTGATTGATTGGCATTACTATCTGTGTGCAACCGCACATCAGCAAAATCATAACCCAGCCTTGGTTCAAAAAAACTTCTCTCCTCACGCGACAGTGATTTCCCTTTTCCATTTATTGAGTTGATATAATGTTCTGCAGGCACATTAAAGGGCATTACATCATTATTTACTTTTTTGTCGCTATTAATATCATTGTACTGGTTCATTGCCATTTTCGGTTGAAAGAAAAGCTTACCTTTTTGAATACCGTTCAGGCCATTTGTTGTATGTACTTTATGCGAATGCATTAAATAGATTAATTTATTAATCCGGTAAATTATATTGGTGATTGCAGGTTATTATTTGCATGGCCTTTTATTGAATATCATTGAAAGCTATGGTTCTTGACTGCACCCGTAAAATCAAATTTGCCGGTAATTCTTCTTGTTCCACGAATACGCCCCAATCCTTTCGGTTCACTTGTTGAAGATGGCAAACCATGTGCTTCGGGTGCAGCATTTGCTATCATGCCCTGCGGGAGTTGATCTGCCAGATAAAGACTGGCATTCATTTCCCAGGTGCCGACCGTATTATCCGGTATCTCAAATTGCCAGTAATCAATATCTGTTTGCTGGTTTTTTAATTCAAATGCTTCCCAATACAAGGTTGATAAACTATAAGTGGCAGGTGGCGGCACAGAAAAATTAAATACCTTATTAATTTTTTGAATTACATAAGCCTTCTTTTCAATGTTCCCTTCTCCCAACGTTAAAAATTTAACCTGCCAGGAAAACTGAACGGGGCCGGTAGCCACCGGCGGAATGATCTTATCTGCAAGTTTGGGACAAGCATTTGGCAGGCTGTTCGGGCAGGCATAACAAGGTTTTGTTACATCAGAAATTACAAACATATCTCCTCCCGTAGATTCAAATGCTGCTGAAGCAGGTGTTTGACAAGATGCCTGAACGTTTGTATTATTATTTGGCGCCGGGCTTTGCCGCTGGATCAACCGAGTTGGCGCTTCGCTTACTCCCGCTTCAATAGTGTTATTTTCTTTACGTTGAATTTTATTTTCTTCTTCGCAATCGCCGCATTTACGCTGTATGGATGAAATGCCCGGTTTGAAGAATGAATTATTATTGATGGATGGACCAGGCATGCGCATTACTTTTTCCGCAACGGCATCTGCTTCCTGTTCATACATATCATTGGACTGGTTGATAGAAAGTTTGGCCTGAAAAAAAGATTCATTCGCTTTTTGCTGCTTCTGTTCATTCTTAATATTATGCGATAAACAATTCATTCTTCATAAATAAAATTGCATGTACTTGTTGAACAAAACACAAACCCGTCAAACTTATTCCTGACAACCCGGTATAATTCATTCTTCCGCTTCTGTTGGTTGCTGCAGCAACATTTCTTCTGCAATCACTGCAGGATCCCTGATATATTGAATTATATTATAATCGTGTAAGATTTGTATTAACGACAGCAAACTTCCGCGGCCTATAAAATCGGGTGTAAATGCTACAGCCTGGAAAAAGCCGCCACGGCTATGCAGCGCAGTATTTATATCCTGTGAAAGCTCATTCAATATAGAAGCGTCAACGCCTACAGATTGCAGCGGCCTTGCCACATAGCGCAGAAATTCATCGCCGCTTGAACTGAGCCGGGTAATTAAACTTATAACATTCAAATGCCTTCTTGAACGGGCGGGTAAGTCTGTATAACGCCAGTTTGTTGGATCTAATGTTGCCTGCGTGGTAAAAAATATTCTTGATATGCCGCGTGTAATTGCGCTGCCAATGCCTTCACCAATAGATTGCAGGTAAGAAAGCGTTTGCGCAACGCCCTCTGAAAATTCAATGATGGCATTAGCGGCCTGTACGGCGCCGCAATACGTTGCGCAACCGAGCGCATAAGCAACCTCAAGAAATATTGCAACCTTCCTGATGATCTGGCTGGCGGCCACTACAGCCGTTTCCCTTATACCCAGGGCAACAATTCTTTCCATTAACCTTGCCCGGATAGCCGCCGCACCGGCCGTGCGAATGGGAATGAGCCCTATTTTTCCTTCAGCAATAAATACCAATACGAGTTTTAATTTATTAAAAGTGCTCCAGGTTGCAAACTCAGCGCTCCATTGCCTGAAGGTTGGGGAACGATGCGCAAACCAGCGCCTGTCGAGGCTGTTGCCATATTCAACAGAAACAGCCTGCATTACTTCATCCATAATATCTCTCCAGATGCCCGGCGGCATGCCTAATTCGCAAAGCGCAAGGCATAATAGAAAGTTAGGATCGTTTGTCCTGTCATCTATTTCCCGCTGAATAACCGGTTTTGTGCGGATTGCTGTATTGCTGTTTTGCTGCACTACATGCGTTAACTCGTGCCCGAGTAACCTCTTCCCACTGTCGGTTTCGGGATTAAACTGATCTTTATTAAAAACGATATTGTTACCTGTTGTATAAGCCAGGGCATTTACAGCCTGCGCAGATTTGGCAGCAGCAGTATCTGTATGAATTTTTACATTACTGAAATCATAACCCATTCTTGGCTCAAAAAAATTCCTTGTTTTTTCATCTAATTGTTTTCCGCCCGAAAGCGAAGTGATATAGCTTTCTGTGGCAGCAGGAGCACTCATATCCCCATTCATTTCTTTGCGTTGCATCTTTTTTTCTTCCTCTTCGCAATGTGCACATTTGCGTTGTATGGATGTAATAGCCGGTTTGAAGAATGAATTACTACTGATGGAAGGATCAGGCATGCGCATTACTTTATCGGCAACCGCATCTGCTTCCTGTTCATACACATCATTAGGTTGATTAATGGAAAGTTTAGGCTGAAAGAAAGGCATGCCGGGGTGTGCCGGGTTTTTTAAAGAAGCATCATTTGTTCTGTTTTTAAGTTGCAAATTCCTTTATTTTAAAAATAAATATTTTTCATTCAACCGGCAGCGTCTGTATGCAGGCGTTAGCGTTGAAGAATTAGTGATAACATCAGTGCGTTCCAGTGTTAATTAAATATTTTTGAATACTCATTTGCTATTTTTCATTATTACTTTCTTTCCGCTGTATCTTTTTTTTTCTTCTTCATAACGTATTCTTACGCTGCATGAATGAAACAAAGATTTGAATAGATTATTCTTTTTTGCGGCATCAGATCGCAGCTGATAATTCAAATCCTTACCCCTAAACGGCTCTTGCAAATCCCGAGTAGCAGTAAACATTCGTTAAACATGCCGGCGCGGCAGGCGGGTATCCGGCATCCGTCGGCATAACATCAGGAGGGCAACAGCCAGCCGCCCGGCCTGCTTCGTGCAACAGGATGCTACCCAGATCGGGCTCAGCACAATTTACGCCAAAGCCATTCGGACATATATAAGAAATTCCCGTGGTTGTAGGACATGGCGTGCCGGCACACCAGTTGTCAGGTGGCCCGCAATAAGCCTGGGCCGGAGCCGATCCGCAGGCAAAAAGCGATGGAGTACGCAACCTGTTGCTAATTGTATCGTATCGGTTTTTACCGTATCAAATTCTGCCGCGCTGAGTGCGGTGAAATGTGCCGCAAGCGCAGCTTGCTGGCCTGCAGTTCCGGTTCCCGCCTTGAGGGCAGTTATAGCTGCAGCGGCCGCGGTGGATCTGGCAAGTCCTGTAGTTCGTGCTGTTTCAACCGTTGCATCCTGCGCCGTTGTGCATCCTGGGTAAGTAACAGACCCTGCTGCATCATATACATAGCCCGGAGGCGTATCTCCTGAGGTACTTCCTTCCTGCGTAGGTGAGGTTGCACTGGCCGCTGCTCTGGTTGGCGTCCAGCGGCGCGGCGCAAAAGTTGCATCGTCATGACGCGGGGTTGAACAGTTGCCCGTTTGCCCGTTGTCTAAACGGTAGAATCCACCACCACAGGTCATGCCATCAGCATCTTCCAGTGTGCCGGTACAGTTTCCCTGTGCCAGGCTTTTCCAGACACCTGTTCCTACCAAAGCCCACTCAGTACCCGAAGCCTGCATGCAGCCCTTCCCGCCAAATAATCCGGCGCTGCCTCGCTGCACAGATTTAGTACCGGAAGATTGTTGCAGTGTGTGGGTTAACTCGTGGGCTATTAAACTACGCCCGGCAGTGGAGCTGATATTATATTCACCATTGGCAAAGGCAATATTGTTTCCCAGTGTATATGCCCTGGCGTTAATTGATTTCGCTGCCTGGTTCGCGTCTGCTCCGGTATGAACCCGAACATCGCTAAAAGACTGCCCGAAGCGAGGCTCAAAAAATGAACGGGCCGATTCGGGCAAGGGTTGGCCTCCACCCAGATTGCTAAGCCTGCTTTCTAACCTGGAATCGATTACGCTTGTGCCGGATGGCTTTCGCTGAACCAATTCTTCCTGTTTCTCTTCCACTGCCGTCATCCGGTGTATTTTCTCTTCGGTACAACTATAGCACTTTCTATGAACTTGTGGTGCCACATTATGCTCCTGCTCTTCCTCTTCGCAATCGGTGCACATTCGCTGGATTAGCGAAGCAGGCTGCTGTGATACTACCTGTTTTTCAACTTTTGCTGACCTACCTGGTTTCTGTCCATGGGCCTCATTGAGTTGATTGACAATTAACTTGGTTTGAATGCGGGGATTAAAAAATGACACTGTCTCGTTTTGCGCAAAGTTTTTTTGTCTGGCATCCGTTATTTCACCATTCTCTTCTTTTCGCTGTATTTTCTTTTCCTCCTCTTCACAATGGGCACATTTACGCTGCACTGATGTTATAGCAGGTTTGAAAAAAGAATTATTACCAGCAGATGGATCTGGCATACGCATAACGTGGTCTGCCATGGCATCTGCTTCCTGTTCATATATATCATTAGGCTGGTTAATTGTAAGTTTAGGCTGAATGAGCGGTTTAAAAAAATTACCGTTAACCTTAGCGGTATCAGAAGGCGACTTGCCAGCTATTGCTTTCTCGCACATAGGAAATAATTTAAAATAAATAAATTTATTTCAACACCATTCAACATTTAAGAAGCCCGTCATCCAGGGCAATTTTACAGTTGAAAACCCCCAGGGTAATTTGTTTAATAAAACATCAACCGTTTTTTGCTCAACTGTTAACTGCCAGCCGGTATCTTTTATCAGGAGTTTACCTTTTCGCTGTAAGAAAGTTTGCTGTAAACCTTCAATGGAAGTGTTTTTTAAAGATGGCCAATAATTAATGACCGATTGAAGTAATGCTGTTGATTCATCCATTTCCTGCTTTGATAATATTATTTCAGAGGGCAATGTTTCTTCCATATCAAAGCCGCATAAAATTTTTTGCAGTATAAGATTGAACTCCGCAACTTCCGTTAAACCTGTACATAAATAATATAACAGGATTATTGCCCTTTTCCGAGTTTCATCCGAAACAAATTTTTTCTTTTCTATTAACTGCAGGGATTCAAAATAAGACAGCAGAAATGGATGCAGTAAAATAACACCGCAGTTATCAACAAACAGTGCATCTTCCATTATATTATCCTTGTCTTTCTTTATTTTTTTAGATGCCTTTCCTGCTGCTTTTTCTTCTTTTGCCTGCGGATATTCTTTATTATCAGTAAAGCTTTCTCCTTCATTGATTTTTAATCCAGGCTTCAAAGAAGGCAAATCCGAAAGCCAGTTTTTATCTGTTCTTAAAAGTTCTTTTGGACTAATGTGAAGAAGTGTAACCTGTTTTTCATACAATACAGCAATATTTTTAATAATAGTAATTACAGGTTTCGTGTGTACTGAATTTACCAATATGGATAGTTGGTTTAATACTATCGCATCATTAGCTTTCAGAAATAGTTTGTGTAACTGAACTGCAATTAATTCATCAAGCGTAAAAGATTTATCCTGTTCAAACAGCAGTTCCAATATTTCAATAATGTAGTTTATTGGTTTTGCAGAAGTGATAGCCGAAGCTCCTGGTACGTCCAGTTTGCTATAAATAATTTTTAAATCGTTCAGCAATAACTGCCATTGATTTTCTTCTATGTTCTTATATGTTGCCGCGGCAACGATTTGCCGTATTAATTCCTGAGAACATTGCAATGCAATCCGCTCTGTTATTACCGGGTTATTTTTTGCATTTTCACGCAGCCGGTCAATCAAAAGCAGCCAGTCCTTTTCAGTCCATTCATTAAATATTGCTGCTTCAAAAGCGGCCATGTCTTTCGCTTCAATATACCAGGGCAACACTCCTTTTTCAATAAAATAAATAAACCCTTCCCTTACCGATTGCGCCTGTTTTGTAACAGAAACATCAGGCGTATTTTCCTTATGAAGAGAACCGAGTGATGTTTTTAGTTCCTGTATCAATTTATGCTTAAACCCATTGGCAAAATCTGTGGCGCTTACCTCTCCCAAATCAAGGTTAAGCTTTTCAATCCTGGTGACAATACCCGGCGTATCAATTTCATTTAGTGTTTCTTCCATTGCAGCCGTTAATCCATTGGCAAAAAGCTTGCTTACAGTATGCTGGTAATTGAATGCATTATCTATACTTTCAACATTTAAAATAACTTCCTGTTTATGTATGATGTGGTTAGACATCTTTAATTATCAATTAATGCCGGTATTTTAATTTTTTGAATAATCAACCATACAAATCGTCAATTATCAATCCATACTTCGCAAACTGCCCGCACATGATATTTGTTCGCCTTATCACTTTGTATCTCCCTGCCATTAAGAAAATCAACCAGCCACGCAGTATGCCTTTTAGGCGCTTCAACGGAAGTCCAGTAACCTTCTTTTGCAAAGCCGCCGGTGTTTTTTGCGGCAAGCGTTTTATAGATTAAACTCAGTTCAGCTTTAGAAGGCAAATACCACCCTTTACAACTATCAGTGCTGAATTTTGAGCATGTATTTGCAGCCAGCGAAAATGAATCTATCTTAACTGCATTGCTCCTGTCAAAAATAATATCATTGGTAGCGCCGGTTACGGTATAAGTGAACCGTGTATTATACCATGTAACGCTATTACTTTGGTCAGCGAAAGAACATATAAGATAGCGTGTGGCGCAGGGATGTTTATCGTCGCGGGTGGTATCGACAAACACTACATAACCGCAGGACATAGAATCGCCAACTTTATATTTAGGTATTGATGAGCCGCCCTGTGGCTTCAAAATAACACTGCAGGTATCAAAACATTGGTTGGCATCAAAAACGGTTGCAATATATGTACCTGCCGGCAAACCGGTTTGAACAGAATCAGATCGCTGCGGCCCCGCATTCCATGAATAGGAATAAGGAGGCGTTCCGCCTGAAACTGTAACGGAAACAGCTCCTGAATTGCTACCGCATTGCATACTGCCGGCACACGACACAATTAATCTTGAAGGCTCTGTAAGCGTAACACGCTGTGAGTCGCTTAATGTATTGAAAGTGTCACGAATCCTGATGGTATAAGCACCTGCTTTTAAATTCACAAACAAGTTGGAAGGCTGGAAGGTGCGCCCTCCATCGATTGAATAATTATAAGGCGGCCTGCCATTGGAAGCGGTAATAGTAATTGTACCGTTTGCCTGGCCATTGCAACGCACGTTTGTTACAGCCACATTTTTTATGGAGGGACGGGTTTGCGCATAGCCACCGGCTGCGTAAACCATACAAAGGAAAAATAGCAGGTGTTTCATCTTTTTAATTTTTATAGGTCAGGAGGCCCGCTGATCAGCTCAGCCGGGCAAAAAACGCCCGATAAGGTTTTCTCTATGTGTTTAAATACCGCATAGGCGTTTTTTTATGGTCTTTTATTTCGTTTTGGAGGTGTAGCAGGCTTGTCTTTTGTTTTATCAGTTGAAGATTTATCAGCCGGTGCTTTTATATCCTTGCTCACATTTTTCAATGCGTCTGTTTTTATTGTTTTATCAGTAATGTCAGGCGTCGTATTCTTTGTTCTTCCCGGCGTTTCAGTTTTTGTATCTTCTTTTACTGCATCTTTCGAAGGGGTTGCTACTCCGGTCGTATTTTTTGTTGTTGTACTTTTTGTTTCTTCCGGCGTTTTAGCTTTAATGTCTTCCTTTACTGTATCTTTTACGGGAGTTATTGTACCTGTCGATTTTTTTGTTGTTGTGCCTTTTGTTTCTTCCGGCGTTTTGGTTTTCACATCCTCCTTTAAAGCATCTTTTGCAGGCGTTGTAATACCGGTATCAGATTTTCCGGGCGGTATGGTTTTAGTGTCTGTAGATTTGGGCGTTGTGCCTCTTCCAATCTTTGTATCGTCTTTTTTATATTCCGGTTCAAACGGGCCTTTGTCAACATTCTTTTTTATTATATCTAATGTAAGTAAGCCTGTTTTTGAATCACTTGAAGTGGTGTCATTCAAAACATAGGTTACGGTAAGCTCAATGTTAAATTCATTTGCATCTGTTGCACGCTGTAAAACGGATAATGAAACTGGTGCCGGAATAGCCTTGCTTTCAAATATGCCTTCCTTGCCGTTTACCAGCCATTCATAGCTTGTAGCATCAATGTTTTTAGCGGCCAATGCAATCATCACTTCGCCGGAAGGAATACTTTGAACATTTACAGTAAATGAGGCGTCAGGCTTTATAATAGTTATGTCCAGTTTTATATCTTCATAAGTAAGCGTGGTTTTTAATGTAGCACTTATGTCCATTGCAGGATGCAGCAATAATTTATCATCTTCAGCCAAAAGGTTCAGCTTGCCGGGGTTGGTAGTACTGTCAAAATCAGCAGGTGTTACCGTTTCGCTTGTTGTGAACGGATAATTATGTGCATCATCATACAAGAATGTTCTCGGTTGTATATCAAAAACCGTTTTATCTTCCGGAGGTAAAACATAAGTCACGGGCGCACAATCCGAACAGCATAAATAAGGCACATAAAAGTCTGCTATTACAGCATAATCAGGAATTGCCGGCAATGCCACTGCTGCAGCAAGCGCCGGCGACAAAGTAGCTATGGCACGATCAATAAAGGTGGGATCTTTTGCAATAATATCACTGAATGAACTCTGCAGGCGCAGCTTAAGATCGTCATTGGTAACGTTTTGCTGAGCCTGTACATTGACAGTGCTTGCTTTAGAAGTAACATTTGTTGCCGCGGCTACATTGCGGCTTGCGGACGCTGTAAAGGATGTTGATGCTGCCGAAGAAAGTCCGGTGGTAGGCGTTCTTACCGTTGGTGCATTATACACAATTATAAAAGTTCCGCCTTTAGGCACACCGGCTTTATGTTCCATACCACGGTGCTGATTGTAATAATTAGAAAACATCATCTGCTGCTTCAGCCGCGTAACCCTTGCCGTGTATTCATTCTTCAGCGAAGTAAATTTATCTGTATAGCAGCTATGTATTACATCATTAAATAAGCCCATGTTCTCTTCATAGTTGGCAAAATAATTCGGATCTTTTGTATTGGCCTGGTATTGCAGGTACACATCATTTAACTGCATTAAATAATTCTGCAATGCAGTCATCTTAGCATTAAAATTATCAACATTGAAAGTTGAGAGGCTTGTAAAATAAAGCGTGCTTATAATCTCTTCAATCAAATCAACTATCGTTAAAAAATTATTGGAAAGATTGGCCGGATCAAAGCTTGAGAAGAAGTATGAACCTGATGGTATATGATTGATATAATAAACACCCACACTGTTTGCAGGAAGCTTGCTGTAACAGGTTTGCTGTTTCAGGAAAGTACCTTTCTGATACAGGAATAAATTAATGAACAATGAATCCTGCAGGGTAAGATTAGCTGTTAACTGACCGGTGGCTGCGCTTACCTGGCCGGTATTTGCAGCGGCTTCAGCTTTTATTGAACCGGTAGCGGCTGCACTCGCCGCTGCGCTGATCTTTGATGTATCATTGCTTATCTTTTCGGCTTTCAGCGATTCATCGGCGGCTTTGATTGTTTCTCTTTTACTGTCTGTTTCGGCGGCAGCAGTTCCAGAAGCAGCTTTAATATTACTTGCCCCGGCTACATTAACATCTGCATTTATAACATCGCCAAATATTATTGGCGGTATGAAAATTATAAATATATAAGGCTGGCTGGCAGCATAACACATCAGTTTACCGAGCATACAATACAAATCGCTTCGAACTACATTGAACACGGAATTTAAATCCTGGAAACTGCATTGCGGATCGTTTTCAGAAATGGTTGTTGTAGCACCGCCGGCCTGTATGGCCACCACATCAACCGGAAGATTAAAGTTTTGGATTTTTGAAACAATGTCATTTAATACAGTTGTATAATTCTTGCCAATGTGCCCTTCAATCCTTAAAAAATTATAGTATTCAATATCATATAATAACGGATTAAGCACAGCATCATTTGAGCTATATAAATTTCCATTATAGCTTAAATTATAAGCAGCATTGCCATGCGTGGTTTTATAATAGCTCCATGCTTTATACAATTCACTTCCATTTTCATTTACACGGTAATAATATGGAATAGCACGTTGTGATAGCCACAGATGTTCGTATTGACTGGGCGTAATTTTTATAGCAGCATTGGCAAAGGTTTGTGATGACAGGATGGTAAAATCACGCACCAGCAATTTCATTTTCTGGAAAAGAAAAACAGCTTCTGAAATTTCGCCGTAATTTTTTTCGAATATGGGTGAATAAATAAAATATTGCCGGTAAGCATCCGTAATATAAAAATCTGTATTGCGGGAAGCTTCACCCAAAACAAGGTGCAAAGGAAAGAGGTTTTCATCGGGACAGCAGGCTGAAATAATCTCAGAAACTTTCACCACAAATTCATAATAAGCTTTTACAAGGTCATCAACAAAATCATAGAAATATTGAATGAACAACCTGTTGCTTTTCAGGATAGCATCGCGTTGCGCCTGCAGTTGTTTCAATAAATCTGTAAATGGATTATCCTCTTCACCTAAGATGAGCTTATACTTTTCATACGTGTACATATAAGCGTTGGCAACCCGTGTTAAAGTAAAATCATCCACCAGCTTTGCAAAGGCATTGATAATATCATTTGCCGTTTGCAGGTTAGAATAAGGTACATTAAAGCGCTTGAAATATATCTGGTGCGGAAGATTTAATACAGGTGATTGGTTGCGGGAAATTACAGACGGTAAATCTTTTTTTGCCACCAGTAAAGCCCTTATAATAAAAGAAACCCTTTCACCATTATTATTGCAATCAAACATATCGCAATTCTTGAGATCGTTTTCTGATGCTTCAAGAAATAATACCACTACATAGTCATTAAAAAAGTTTGATTGAAGATTGCTGATAGCTTGTGCAGCAGCCTGGTCATCTTCATCAAGCACATCATACTCCTCATCAGTGAGCATTAAATAAATCTTCTTATTCTTATTATAATTTTTATAGAAAGGCATGTTGTTGTCGGGATAATCGAACAACGGCGGGTTCAGCGGCTGATCGGGCGCTGTATAGGGCATATAATGAGTGTACTGCTTATTGCCCTGCGTAATTAAATATCCCTGCGAGGTAACGCCGCAACCTTTTGTAATTTCAATTACGCCGTCATCATTTATAACCTCAAACCCGCATACTATTCCAATGCCTATCAGTTTATTGCGTGTCCAGCGGTTTTGCTGGTCGAGATAACTAAAAGTCTTATTCAGGTCATTATCAGTTAATACCTGGTCTGACTCAAAAAAAATGTACTCGTAAGGACTTGCCATAAAATTAGTTTTTAAAAGATCCCAATATGGTTTTACCCAAAACAACCGGGTTTTCATTAGTGCTTTCATTGCAATCATGCAATGTTGCTACAGGATATTCACTATGTAAATGGAACACAAGATTTACCAAAGCATCATTTGCTTTTTGTAAATCTTCTCTTATTGTTATATCTGTTTGATTGATTGAATAATTGGCGATTGCCGTTATCCAGTTTTTATAAGCCGTTTCAAAATCGTACATTGATGTATTACTTAACCAACACACTTTCACCGCTGTGTGGGCGGGCGATTCGCGGCGCACAATATCTTCAAAATATTCGCGGAAAGCCATACTGCGCACATGGGCCGGCCAGTAAGGCAACACAATCGTCATCCTGAATGAATAGGGATCCTGCTCACCGCAAAAATCACAATTCTTATCAAGGCATACCGGCGCCAGCAAATATGGAGTTGAACTGTCAACAGCAACCCTTGGCCTTAATAAGATATGTTCAAGCAGATGAAGGCCGTTATTGTCGCAGGCTTCATCAATTTCCTTAATGAATTGCTGCAGGGCAATATTTGCTGCTGCTTCTGAAGAAAAATTATTACTTGTCGCCATTACATTTCCATCATCATCAGCCACAATAATTTGCCAATTGCCACTTGTTTCTTTAGCCGCAAAATTTGTTTGGCGCAGCATAAAATCTACCAATAATAATACGGCTGCATTGGCAGCATCTTCTGTATCGTATAAAGCGGCAGCAGTAAGTGTATCGCCGTTTTCATTCGAAAAACTGAAACTGTATTTTGGCGGCGTATCGCCTGTTGTTATAATGGTGGCATTGCCTGTACAATATAAAAAACGGCGCAGGAAATTTTCAATACCGGCAAGCCTGCATAATTTTTTCTCAAGGCCTGAAACATTATCCGTATCCCAAAGCTTTGAAGCATCAATGGTGAAGTCATCGTTTTGAGGTGAGTAATTGAATGCCCTGTCGCGTTCATAACTTATTTGCGGATAATCTTTAAGGAATTGTGTTTTGTTTTTGATGAGTTGCGAAGGCTCTATCTTCGATTCCTGCTGCGTTTCATAATCCAGGGAATACATAAGCATAACATAATCATTAAACGATTCTGCAAAACGCGCCATCAGGTGATCCAGAAAACGGTTGCGCCTGTCGAGAAAAGTTTCATTGCTTTCATACAATTTTTGCCAGCTATTGGCAGGCACTGCCGAAGAATCCTGCTGTTGCAATAATTCATCGAGCAAAATATCAATACCTGCTTTTTTATATACAGGTTCTATATCGGGAATAGCATTTAAATATTGTGCATAATAGGTTTGAACGATATCATCAGTTGAAAACAATGAACCTGCACTCTTTAATTGTGAGAAAAAGTCAGCAAGCAACTGGTCGTAAAACATGAGGTATGCTTTCATTTGTTTTGCCTGCGCCCTTCGTTCATCTGTGGCAGATGGCGGCAAACCTGCAGCACTAATGCCATAGGTTAATGGAAAAACCTGCTGTATAGACGTGTATGAATCCAAAGGCATATATATACCTTGCGGCAATGGGATATCCAATGCATGGCCATTTAATTTATTACGCACACCTAATGCATGCAGCCACTTCAATATATCCCTTACTTCATTTAAAGATGGTATATAAGTAAACTGGTTTTTATAAAAAACAATTTTTGATTTTGTTTCGGAAAACACAGGTTTATGCCATAACGAAACAGGCATGCACCAGGGTTTGCCTGTAAGATTAGGAACGGGTTCGCCATTGTTATCATACTTGGTGAGTCTGAAATTGCGAACAGCATTCACGCCTTCAATATCCATTAAAAGGTTAATGATGTCTGATGTATAAATCTGTTGCCTTAACTGCGTTTTTTCCAATTCATCTGTATCAATAAAACCATGCTTTAATTTAGGGCCTTCGAAAATGGCATCTGTTGTTTTGCCTTTATTTACAAGTTCATCCAGCGTGTAAAATTTTACGGTTGGATTCAGGTATTCTTCAATGGCATAAAACACTTTTGCCTGTACGGCTTCAATATCTGCGGAAGGTTGCACATCAATATCGCAGCAAACAGCCACTTCTTCGTCTTCAACCGTATCAACACTTATAAAATCTTCACATAAATTCCGGTTGGCATTCAATACACGTTTTGTTGTTTGAATAATTTTTTTCGCTTTTTGAATTTTCAGTGCATATAAATAAATTACCTGGCGGGTAAAAGCAGTTGTAAAGAAAGATATAATATCTTCCTTGGTAAGTTTCCCGTTGGCAGGTTGCAGGTCAACAGTAATAAAACCTTCAACACTTGCAGCGGCATTTGTATTGCAAGCAAAAGAAGCTTTAATGGTCCAGCCGCTGTGTTCGTCATCAATCTCAGGCAAAGCCGAAACCGCTATAGTTGTGGCATCGCAGGTTAAAGCATCCATGCTTACATCATCCGCATCCCAAACAGGAAAAGAAATGGTAAGGCTTGCAGCACCGGCCTTGAATGAGTGTGCAGGTGCAACAGCAGTAACAGCCGGCGTTAAAATAATGATATCGCCGTTGTTTAAATCGCCAAACTGCAAATCATCATCAAGATCAACCAGCACTTTATACAGGCCCGATAAATAAACAGGCTGCGATGTAGGTTCATAAGTTAATGTATCATTTTTACAATCAGCATATATGGCTACTTCACCTGCCGGAACAGTTGTTTTGCCTTCCGTATAAAAATCATCTGTAAAAAACCAGGCGTTATGTATGCCATCCACATCAATTAATAATTTCCTGTAATCATTAATGGTTAATGGCGATTGTGTGAGGATATTATTCGCTGTGTAAAAAGCCTGTGATGCCGGCATTTTTCCATCGGTACCTGCGAGTAGGTTTTCCATGGGCATAGCGGAGCGATAACCAAGTTCTGTTATGGCATAGCATAAAGCTTCAAGTATGGTAATGCCGGGATCATGCTCATTATAATCCGTCCATAATTTACTGCCGAGTTCTTCAATATACTTCAAACCTTCTGCACGCAGAAAATTATAATCCTGGCTGTTATCGAGTTGCGGCGTTCTTAATATGGTTAGTTCATCAGCCATCAGCAATTACAATTTGCAGGTGAAGTAATTATATGTCGTGTAACACCGTCATTATAGGAAACAAGAATGGAACGTGCGGTGCTGGCAACGGCGGTTTCAATATCAGGTAACATTTCGAGTATGGTTGTGCCATCCCTTCTTATGATATGGTTCATCTTAAAGCAGGTTATATAATCCACATAATCCCTTTCTTCAATAAAATTCAGTACAACCGATTTTTCAATGGTGCCGCCAAACTCAATATCGCTGTTGTTATCAAAAGCCCAGGGTGTAAGAAATTGTTCTATATCCATGCTTAACTGGTTGCTGTAAACTGTTGCATCGTGATTGGGCATAAAGTTTACCGTAAACTCAAACTGCACTTCTTCAAACTGCGGGTTTATAACATGCAGCCGCACAAATTTTGAATTAAGTTTTTCAAGGTATTGCTGTATTTCAGTAAGCAATCCAACGCTTGTATAAGGGCGTAAAGTATTAGCAGAAGTATTGTTATGCAGATCGGGAATGGTTACTACCGTTACATGGCCGGGCAGTGTTTCACTGTAAGTTGTGTTGTTGGATTTATCTGTAATTAAACCTGTATGGTTGATGCATTTTACTTTATGCACCTGCGGATAATTTTGTAACACCAGCCGTTCATAATCCCAACCGGTAACAGCCCTTTGTTTATGCCTCAACCTTTCGCTTACGCGGATATAAAACTGGTCATTTGTTTCAGCAGTTTTGCCATCAAATGAAGTATATGGCTGATTTGTTTTTTTAAGCGCTGCATCTGCCACTGCAGGTTTGCTGATGATATTTGGTGCTAATGCTTTTGTAAAGAAAATACTTCTGGAGGCATCCTGCAAAAAAGTTGCCCTGGCAGCGTTGGTGGTAACCGTTATTAATTTACAAACAGCATCGGTATCGTGATCCACTACGGCTTTTATCCATAACAAGCTATTATCTGCGCGTGTATTTGCCGGAATAATATTGTGCGGAATATTAACGATAACAATTCCCGAACGGGTCAGGTTGTTTGTTTGATCTGTAACGTTAAGCTTTTCAAACTTAATCCAGTTGTTAGCAGATAAATAATACCAGCTAACGGTTGTCATCGGTTTTAATGGGTTAGATGTACCATCGGCCACCTGGAATAAAATGGAGTAAGTTTGCGATGCACCAGCTTTACTCAATCCCATCCATAATTCACCGCCATCATCTTTGGCTATACCATCTTCCAGGTTAAAAACGGGCAGAAAGCTTAATGTATCGGTTATAAGAAAAGGATGCATTTCCCTGAAACCAAACGGCTCAAGATGATAGAAGAAGTTAGAGCGGTTAGTAAAAGAGGCTGTTGTATTTTCATTAAAGGCAATTGTTTCCTGTGCCGTATAATCCATGTATAACGATCTAATAACCGGAGACGGCGGCAAAGGAACATTGGCAGGTGGGTTCACCGTATAAGTAGTGGTTTTTGAACCATCACCATTATCTGTTTCCGTAATTTTTGTGCTTGTATTTTTTATGGAATTCTGAACATTTGATAAAAAAGTGGAGAGACTGTAATCGGAAGAATCCAGCACGATTTTTATAAATCCATCAATTGAAGTAATGGCGTAATCTGCATTGGGTGTAAAATCTGTTGACGAAACAGGCACTTTCTCTAAACCATTTATAGATATAGCGGGCGCATAATCAAAAAAGTAAAACTCATCTACAAAATCAAAAAACATCTCTTGTGCAAACGGGTTTGAATCAAAAAACTCAAACTCCGGAGTATCTGACATTAGTGATAATGAAGAAGACTGCGCAGCAGATGAAGCAGAAAAAGAGGGCGAAGAAGATGAGGCGGTAAATGATTGCAGCCCCAGGACCGGTGCAAAATTCAATACACTTCTGTTGATGGTTATCTGCCTGGTTCTTAAACCAAAATCATCATCAATGGCATCTGTCCATTTGCCTTGTTTTAAGGCACTGATATTTGCATTAATAGTGAACCCCGGCAAATCCTGCCAGTCAATATGCAACACCAATTCCGTAAGCGGTTTTTGAAAAACTTCCTTATTGCCGATTATAAGTGAAGCGCCTTTTTCAGGGAATTCTCCAAAAGCTTTAAAAGGTTTGGCTGTATTTACTTTACCATCATTATTCTGCAGGATTAAATCTTTTACGGTTGCTGTTACTTTTAACTGCACAGCATTTATAATGAGTGATTTTATTTTTTGATAAGACTTATAATTAGTAACTGTTACCTGTACCATTGGTAAGGCCTGCGTAAAATTGCCGCCATGTATTTTTTGTGAATAGGGAATAATTGGCGGCGCATCGCCATCCAAACTAACCTGTAATGTAAAGCTGTTGCCGCTTATGGTTGGCGTATAAGATGCAGCCGTGTACCAGTTCTTCTTTCCGGTAAACTCAATTTTAAATATACCCGACAGATCGGCAACAGCAATGCCGCTCATGCTTTGGCAAACAAATGTGATATTAATGGTTCTGGCGCCTTCATTAAGATATAAAGTATTGGAGGCAATAGCGAAGCCTGTATTAGCCTTGCTTATTTTGCCCGTATCGCCAAACGCAGGCCAGGAGTTATCGGCGCTTAATAATTTGGCACCATTACCATCATCAGAATTGGCAACGGGAGAAGCGTATAAACCGCCGGAGGTATTCTTGTTTAGATACAGCGATTTTAATGATTGCACACTTGCCTGGTGCAATACAACATCGTCGGTTAAAGTATAAAAGAGATCATTGTTCTTATCATCTTTGCCGGCTTTAAATGCTGTGCCTTTTTTAAGAATATGATCCGGCGTATTTTTTTGCAGGTCAAACAAAAAATGCACAAAATCGGGAACAGAAGGCGCATTGCTTAACTGCAACACGGTTTTATAATAGAAATCAAGATGCTGCTGTGTATAATTGTTTGCTTTGTTTTGGGCAAACTGGAACAGCCTTAAAAAAGCCAGGTACAAAGCATAATGCGGCTGATGCTGGTTGTAATGCTGCAATACGTCATTGAGATATGCCGGCGCATCTGCAACAATTTTAATGATCCCATTAAGAAAAGACTGCAGTGCTCCGGTAAATAAATTATGCGTAACAATGATGTCAATGTTGGGAATAATATCTGCAGTTGTATCAAGCGTAATACCCGGTGCAGTAAAGGAAGCGATTTGCCAGGATGGGCTGTTTAAACCGCTTATATCAAACTGTTCTGAGAATACAATATTATCAACAGGTATTTGCGGGTCAACATAATCAACACTTTCATTAATAAGATTTAATCCGCTTGCTTTAAAATCATTATAGTATTGCCATAAAGCATTTAATGGCAATGAAAGATTTGATGCGATAGCAATACTTAAATACCCTTTAAATGGAATATCATTGGTTAACTTAAACAAATAATTATCGAGATGCGTGGCTAAAGTAAATGCAAAATCGAATAATGTTTTAAAGAGGTTTTGTGCATCTGTATTGTTTGTTTCTGATTGCAGCGTGGCGGTTACATAATCCGTATATGGAATAAAATCTTTTGTTTTCCAGTTAGTGATCGCCGCAATTATTACAGCCGGATCATTACCCATAAAAGGCTGCCAGTCTCCATCAATTTCATTATTGACCGCGTAATAATTTAAGTAAGCAGCATAATTTTTAGCAAACAAAATAAGATCAGCAGGCGTTCTTTCGTCAACCGGTGCATAGCTGGCAGCCAATGCATCCAATATACGCTGCAACTGACTGGTGCCGCTGTATGCCAAAAGGTTATTATCTAAACAGGTATTTGCCATTAGCTTAATTCAGTTCCTTCGTTCATGTAATAAGGATAAACAAAATTGAATCTCGAGTTGGTGGTTCTTATGGTGTAATCAAGCGCAATAACAATCACACCCTCCGTTTGCCGGCTGTCATCGACCGCAACATTGTTCAGGTTTATACGCGCTTCATAGTAAATAATTGCCGTGCGTATCATTTCCCTGATGTAGGTTTTAAATGTTGTCGTCATTGGCTCAAACACCATTTCGTCGAGGTTGCAGCCATAATCGGGCTGCATTACACGTTCGCCTTTTTTTGTAGCCAGCAATATTTGCAGGCTGCGCTGTATATCCAGTTCATCGCTTGTTAACTCTACTGTTCCGGCAGCGTTATTAAATGCCGGCGGAAAGCTCCAGCCTGTACCAAGAAAAGATGTGTTCATATTAACCTCCTATAATTACGGTTGGACAACCCACCACAATCGTTCCTCCGTGTGCAGTTGTATCGCCCATTCTTGCGGCAGGTTTGCCGCCAATTAAAACTGTAGCAGAGCCTTTTACAATACTATCTGGTGGCCCGGCGCATACGCACATATCGCCAACACAGGCCGCAGGCAAACCGCCAATTAAAACCGTGGGTGCCCCCGGCGGAAGTACCGGCCCGCCTACATGCGGCGATGGCCCGTTAAACATGGGGCAAACATGCATATCAGAAATTCTCGCAGCTAAAGCCATAGGTTTAAATTTGTGTTTTTCAAGCCAGCTACGCTGTCTTTTTTATTTATATTTCATGGCAGTCCACCCGGCGGATCACTCCCTTGTACTGATGTAATTTATGGCAGCGGTTTCCTCGTTAATTTGTGAACTTTTAATTAATCATCACCACACCGCCTTTTATTGTAGTTGTGCCTGATCCTTCAACCGTAACGGATGGTGCCGACATTTTAGCGCTGCCGCTGCCTGCACTAAGCGATGCGCCCCCTGCACTCATCGAAAAATTAGCAGAAGGAGCAAGCGTTATATTCACGGCTTCTATTTTTAAATCGCCACCTGCTTTCAGGCTCATATTGGCTGCGCTTTCAATACTCACCGCAGTTTGCTCCATTGAAATTTTATTACCGTTCTCGTCTTCAAACTTCATTATATTATCAGACTCACTTATAGTAATTTTTTTACCGGCAGGCGTTTCTATTTTTAAAGATTTTTCATCATCGTTAAATATCATTTTCATGCCGCTGCGCGAAACATATCCTTTTTCATTGTTGGCATTGGCAGCTTGTAACGGCGCCGGTTTTGAACTGCTATTAACCATGCCCAGCACAACCGGATTGCGCGGATCGTTATTCAAAAAACCAACAATCACTTCATCGCCTATTTCCGGCCTGAAGAAAGTACCGCGGTTATTGCCTGCATCCAAACAGGCAATCCTGCTCCAAACACCATCTTCATTGGCATCAATAATCGGCAGGCGCACACGGATTCTGTCCTGGCTGTTTGGATCATTTTCAAGATCAGTAACTACGCCAATCTGTAAACCCTGTATGGCGGGCAGCATGTTGGCTGCAGGCGGTGCATTTACTTCCGGCTGATTGGTAAATGGTTCATTGGTTAAGCCAAACTGAACATCGGTTGTCCAAACGCCGTTTACTATTTCATGCCGAACGCCTGATACAAACACTTTACCGTTAAACCGCTCTCCCACTCCACCAATATTTATTAAATCACCCGGATTTATTTGCCCATAGCCTCTGAAACGTACGCGCCCTCTCAGGCGCGACATGCGGGCTTTAAGCAAACGCCCGTCGGCAAGGCTTTGCAGTTCGGTTTCCGTAATATCTTCTCCTGAAAACAAATCATATTCAGCGATCTTTAAAACGTTACCAAGATCGCTGCTTGGAATATTTCCATTTTCTTCAAAGCCGGGCTCTGCCGCATCAACAGACGTTACAGCCTGGTTTGAATAATCCCATGTTTTTGCCTTCAGGCTTTGATATTGATTGCGTGCATCAAGATCGGCATCAAACTCAAATATTGTAGCGCCAAATACAGCATCAAGCACAGTTGCCGAAGAAAAATCGGGTTTTTTTGTTGTAAGTTTTCCGCCATCAATAAAACATAGTTTACCATTTGCTTCCATGCGCGATACAATAAAATCCCAGTCGGTACAATTGTATTGAACAATGACTTCATGCTGCACACTGGTTGATTCTATGTCTGTATCAAGCTGGTAAGTGCCGGCAATCGTTTCAACAGCATCGCTGTCTGTTGTATCATTAAAATATTTGTTCTTTCTCGCCACCGTCATGGCAACAGCTTTATCGCGGCATTCCAGCATCAGCATCGGTGAGCGGTCGTTTCGTATTTTCAAACTATGTTTAAGGATAATGCCTTTGTAAATAAGCGTTTCATCTGAATGATAACCCGCATTAATTTCTATTTCTGTTCCGGGAACAAATGTGGCTTCATTACTTACGGCAAAATCCTGATCGGATGCATTGCCATCAAATATTACCAGCTTTGCCCAGGGGATTTTATTCACTTCCTTTGATACAGAAATGGATGCAACCTGGTACTGCGTGCTTAAAGGAGCTCCGTTAACTTTCAACGTAAAAGTTACAAGATCTGTTTGCTGCGTACCCGGCAATGATTGGCTTAAAGGCATTGCTTAATTATTGGCTAATGGCGGGAACAATAACTTCGCTCCCGTTTTTAAATTTTTAAAATCAATTAAATTATTAAACTGCGCAACCTGGTAGTAATATTTACTGTCGCCATATTCGCGGTAACACATGAGCGATAAAGTATCTCCTTCCTGCACGGTGCGTATGTGTGTAAGATCGGGTGACTGCCTGTTTTCAATTCCGGCCAGTTTCTTTTCATCAATAACCCCTTCAAAGCTGCAATCTGCTTCAGCACGCAATGGTGAGCCATCAGGCTTAAACAATTTAAAATTGATGGTCATTGTTTTCAGCTTGCAGTTATACAACAGCAAGCCCCATTGCAGTTGCACATATGGCGGCTCGTGCGTTTCACTGTTATAATCGTACACCACTTTCTTAAAATCAGAAAGCATTTGTGCCACATCAGGCGGATTGGCATTCAAGCCTGGTATAGCCAGTCCGGATGCAAGCCCCGACAATAAGCCTTCATCTTTTTTAATAACACCTGTGCCATCAAACAAAAATTTAAAGCTTAATGTTTGCGCAAGCCTGTTACGAAATGCACTTTGCGTCTCGCTGCTGCCCTGCGCCGTTTGATCTGTGCTTGCTGTGCCATACGTTATCGTATAGCTTTCGGGGTTTATTAAAACCTCGTAAGGAAGCAGGCCAGGCACCTTTGTTTGAAAGGTGTTATCTGTATAAGCAACAAGCGTCATTTTCTGTAACTGGCCAAGGCTCATCAGCGTTCATTTTTTCGTTCTAAAATTTCAAGCACCTGTTCCACGCAGGCCGCTACAATAGCATCGTTATCTGCTGCCGGGGAGGAAGAAGCACTGCTTGTTCCCTGTTGTGAAGGAGGTGTTTGCTGAACGGCAACTTTAATTTGCAGTTCACGAATTTCAATAGGCATGCCTGAAGTTTGTACGTTATAAAATCCCTGCTTAAATTATTATGGTACAGATATGCTTACACTTGCGCTTCCGCCCCCGAGTAAATCACCAACAGCGCTGATACCTGCTGTTACGGCTGCTGAAAGGTTAAGCGTAGTGTAATATTCATACCGTAAGGTCAGCGATTCAATTACTATATGATTTTGTTCTGCATTAAAGCCTGAAATATCATATTTGATGGGAATCGCATTCTTTATATACCACGATGATACCGGCAAGTGATCTTCATTTAAAAGCGATATCAACATGTTTGTTGGCTGGTAATTGAAATTCTGAATAGCATCAATGCACCAGGCTGTAACGCCTGAAACAAGCGTCATTCCGCGTTTCAAAACAAGGTCAGCGTATTTTGTTCTTCCGGGAAGACGGTGCACAAACCTGTTTTCGCCGCCTTCGTTATAAGTATCAAGGTTTATATCAACCGATAACCCTGTTACTTCCTGGAAACGAAAATCGTTTGGCACCTGCGGAAAGATTTCAAATACCACCAGAAAATGAAATCCAACAAAAGGATATTCAAACATGCATTAATCGTTTTGTATGGTTAACCCTTCGTGCGCAAGATCGAGTTGTTCTATTGCCACATCATTACCATCCGCCTTAAGATCGGTTGAGGTAACTTTTGTTGGCCATGCATTCTTCACCTTCCACACAATTACAGGATTGAGTGTTTCATCCAGCAGGCTTATAGTTATATCGCGGCGTTCAACTGTATTCATATTGATTGTGTTGAACCAGTTATAAAACTCATTGTCTGATTTAAATATGCCACGTTTCAAAACAATGTTGCTGAATTTGCGCTGTCCCGGCATTTTTATTTTATGATATTCTGGGCTTGCGCCGTCGCGGTATTCAATAATATCATTGGTTATATCAAGTCCGCTCACATCTGTAAAACCTATTTTGGTTCCGCCCCATTCTACCTGGAAGTGAAATTTGGGCAGTGGATAGTTTGCCATAGATTAATTTTTATTTGAAAGATTTTTTAAATCATTAATTAAGCCTGTTGTTGTATTTGTGAAAAACGGAGTATGATAAATTCTGCAGGGCGAACGGGCGCCATGCCTATTTCCACTATCATGCGGCCGTTAAGAATATCATCAAACGTCATGGTTTGGCCAAGCCCTACTTTTACATAAAATGCCTGTTCTGGTTTTGAGCCAGCCAAAGCGCCAAGCCGCCATAAATTGGTAAGATAATTTTCAATCATAGCGCGTACCTTAACCCAGGTGTTGCCATCATTCGGTTCAAATACAAATACATTGGCTGCTTTCTTAGCAGATTCTTCCACCATTATATAAAAACGGCGTACAGAAATATACCTGAAATCGTTGCTGTTACCATCCAGGGTACGGGCACCCCAAACCAAAATGCCTTTGCCGGTAAAAGCACGTATGGCGTTTACAGATTTGCCTGAAGTAGCATCAATATTCATATCGCCCTGCACCTCATCTGAAATTTGGAATGTGGTGGCGAATACATCTTTTAATCCAACATTTGCCGGCGCTTTCCATACACCGCGGGATGCATCAACAGAAGCATATACACCTGCAACGCCCGGTGATGGCGGCAATACAACAGGAAACTGTGAACTTAATGCCTGCTTAATGGCATTGTACGCACTCAGGCTGTAATAAGACGGCGGTGCAGGAGGTGAATCCGGCGGAGATGCAGGTGCAGGCAATGTGCCTATTTCGGCAAGCGAATGGCCGTCGAGCGGGCCTGCAGCGCCATCAACCGTGTGATTAACAATGGTTGATGACGGATCATAATCATAAGCGTAAGTTGTTTTCAGGTTCGGAAAATAAACAGCGCCATAGTTATTGCTTTCAGAAGCAAATCCATTCCTGAAATTGGAAATAGCTGTGGTTACGTCACTATTGGTAACTAAAGATTCACCGGTATCATAAACATCCATTATACAAAACCTGTCCTGCAAATTTCCGCATTGCGCCAACGCCTGGTTAAGCAAAGAATAATAACTGTTTTCCGGCATGCTTTGCCCTTCAGGGAAAACAATTAAAGTGGGTTCGTCTTCTTTGGCAAGCGCTTCCAAACCGTTGCCGGTTCCGGGATCGTAGAAGTCTGTAAGATCAAGCCCGCCGCTGTCAATATCGGTGTATGGCCCTACCGATACAATATAACAGGGGCCTCCGCCATTTGCATAAAAGAAACGAACGGCCGAATGCATGTTATGTTTTGATTTGTTGCCATCAAACTCAATAGAAATAGTGTCTGTAGTCGTTTTTCCAATAGTGGTTTGATCGTAGTTGATAACAATATTAGTTTCCGGCTGTGCTTTACCAAAATACAGCTCATACTCCAGCATGGAGGTAATACGTGTTGGCTTGTTGGTAAGATCATTTCCACGCATGTCCTGGGCAATTTGCGTGTAGCCTATAAACGCAGGTATGGCAGTAGCAACCTGTGCTATGGAAGGCGGGAACGAGGGAATTTCATTTACATAAACTCCCGGCGTTTTAATGGCGTTTTCGTTTATTTGTGACATAGATTAGAAATTTTAATGTTTATGATTAGTGATTTAAAAAAACTTCTGAACAGGCATATTTATCAGGCCCGTTTGTAAAACTGGTTAATCTTGATGGTGAGGGACAGGCAACATCAGGAACTGTTATGTTCACATTATCGTTATCAACAACCGTTAAGGCAAGACTTACATTCAAAGGTGTTTCATTCAATGGAATTGGCGATTGTGAGATAATAACATCCGATGCTGTTGCCGGAAAATCAAATCCTGCAGGGGTTATCGTTATTTTTCCTTTTGAAGTATTCTTCAAAATATATTTCCATATGGTTGCCCTGTTTAAAAAATTGATCGTGTATACCGGCGAGTTTAAAACATCTCCGTTCAATAGTTGATATGGTGGGGCAATACTGCTATCATTAAATATTTCAATTACACCAAAAACAGGTCTTGCACTTAACGCATCATTTATATAAATAAATTGTTCGTTACTATTGATTTTCAGCTTATACTTACCAGGGGCAAGTGAAGAAAGATCAAGTTTGAATTGTTTTGCAGGATCTTTAAAAGCAATGCTTTCTGAAATAACATGATGGGAAAATGCATTGTCAGCAAGGTTGAAAGCCCAGGCATCTATTGTAACATCTGGTTGCAATGTTTCGAAGGTGTAGGTTGAAATGGAAGGCATCCATTGCACAGCATCCTGTTCAGAAACATACTGGTTTTTGTCAATTTTCATCCAGTTGGTATCGTTGGCATCTGATGGTGTTACATTCTTGCACCCTTTTATACATTGGTAAATAGTTCCACCGCCAATTGCAATGTCTCCGGGCACATAATCTTTATTGTTATCATAGAGTACGGATTGTGAGATAAATTTTTTTCCATTAACGGCATTATTATTCCTGTTGGAGAAATAATACAGTTTGCCCGGTTTAAAAACAGAAGGCAGGTTAGTGTAATTGTAAAATAACCCGCTGTTTAATTGCATAAAAAAGGTTAGCTGCAGTTTATCAGAAGGCACCATAAAAGCTTTATTATCATCATCCGTTTGCAAAGCCGTGTATAATGTGTTGCCGTATTGTTTGGCAAGCATCTTATTGCCTTTAATTGCGGCCTGCGTTTCTGCTGAAGGTGTAATGATGAAATCGTTGCATAGATTGTTTGCAAAATATTTATGCAATAATTCTATCCTGAAAAAATAACTGTAATTAATACTTATCATTGCTGCAAGCTTTTGTCATTAATTGCAATCTTTTGTATTAATCCTGCATCGCCATAAGCAAAGTCTTCATTTATATTAATCATGCGTACTTTATACATTACAGAAGGCAAATACCTTGAACCGAGAATACCCCACAGGTTATTTAAATCCTGGTAAGAAAGGGTTACCAGGTCAACAATCAACTGGTCTGTGCCTTTTGGAATAGATGGATAATTAAGCGGTGTAAAAACATTCTGGTATTGAAAAAACTGTATGATATATGACAAGCGTTTTAATGATTCTGAATACGATGCAAGATTTACAGCAAATAAAATATACAGGTTAAGAAAGATCTTTGGATTCTTATATATTACGCCACCCTCAACTGAACGAACAAAATTTTCCGGTGATTTGCTTATGCGGTCTTCCTCCACATTAATAAGGCTTAAAAATGCGTTCTGCGGATCATTGGTTTCGCCGCCACTGTTTGGCTGCGTTTCATTTAACTGTGAAACATTAGACAATATAATAGCTATATCATCTTGCGGAGCCGGTTCCAGTTTGGTTAGCAGATAGCTGTTCAACTGCTTACAAATAAAATCAAGCGCTTTATCAATCATACAATTGATTTTCGATTTTATAAACGCATCAATATCCAAATCTTCGGTGCTGTTTGCTTGAAGTTAGTTTCAAGAAGACAGTGTTATCATGAGGTTGCTTGAACAAACGTAAAAAAACAATTTGGTATTTTCAACCAAATCCAAAAATAATTTTTCAATCCACTCTAATAATTTTCCTTTTATGTTTAAGTTATACAACTTAACGCAGTATCCCTTCTTATCAATCGGGAAAAAACTATTATGGAAAACATACTTTAGCAAAAATTATTCAGGACATGCATTTCATAAGGCGAAAGTTATTGGTGCAATTTTTTTTACTTTTTCTCGCAACGAACATTTCAGCACAGGTAAACAAAATGCCGGCTTACCCGCTCATAACGCATGATCCGTATTTCAGCATCTGGAGTTGTACAGATACGCTTAATCAATCAAACACAAAACACTGGACAGGCAAAGAGCAGGCTTTAACCGGCCTGCTGAGGGTTGACGGGAAAGTATATAATTTTTTAGGCGAATCATTATCAACATTGCAGTGGATATCGCCCCTTAGTAATGAAAAGGTTTATGCAGCAAAATATACAGTTGAGCAACCTGCTGACGGTTGGATGAATGAAGACTTTAACGATGCTGGTTTTACACCGGCCACTTTCCCGTTCGGTACCAAATACGGCAATCCGTCTACAGTGTGGAATACAAAAGAAATATGGGTGCGCCGCAATTTTGATGTGTTCGATACAAACATCAGCAACTTGTTTTTATACCTGAAAAACGATGACAAGGCTGAGGTTTATATAAACGGTGAGAAAGCGTTTGAGTGCACAAACGTTAATAACAGTTATGCTGAATATGAATTGCCACAATCTGTTATAAAAAATTTACACAGGGGCAGAAATTTATTAGCAATACATTGTACCAATACCGGCGGTGAAGCCTGGCTTGATGCGGGGCTTGCTACCAAAACAACATCTCCTGGCATACTGCAGGCAAAACAGGAAGCTGTGAGCGTTACAGCCACACAAACAAAATATTTGTTCAGTTGCGGTGCAATAAATCTTGAAGTAGATTTTTTGTCGCCTCTAATTGCCGGCAACATTAACCTGCTTTCACGGCCTGTTTCCTTTGTGCGGTTTGCCATAACAGCAAAAGATAAGGGCATTCATAATGTAAACATTCTATTTGGAGCAAACAGTTCGCTTGCTGGCAATACAGGCACGGAAATAATGAAAGCCGCTGCTTACCAAACAAAAAATCTAACTGTATTAAAATGCGGCACAGAAGCCCAGCCTGTATTACAAAAAAAGGGAGATGATATAAGGATTGACTGGGGCTATTTTTATCTCGCCACACCAAAACAAAAGCAGTATGAAGTGAAACTTACATCCATAGCTAATATTATAAAAGATTATGTAAGGAACGGTTTTTTTACAACATTATATAACGATAGCAGTGCACTTGATAAAGACATTTTACTTGCATCCAATATTTCTCTTTTTACGGGTATGAACAATAACAGCAACCGGGCTGTTGTAATGCTTGGATATGATGACATTTATTCCATACAATACTTTAATAAAAACCTTGAGGCGTGGTGGAAAAAGAATTATAAAACAATGGATGACCTGCTGGAAGCCTCCGCGCAACAATATCCTGCCATACAATCCACTTGTGATTCTTTTGATAATAAATTATATACAGATGCGGCGCAGGCGGGCGGCGAAAACTATGCAAAGCTTTGCGTGATGGCTTACAGGCAATCGCTGGCTGCACATAAACTGGTTCGCGGGCCAAACAATGAATTGTTGTTTCCTCAAAAAGAAAACTTCAGCAATGGTTCCATATTTACGGTTGATGTAACGTATCCTTCTGCGCCTTTATCATTGGTATATAATCCTGCATTATTAAAGGGCATGCTGAATGGTATTTTTGATTACAGCGAAAGCGGTAAATGGTCAAAAGATTTCCCGGCACATGATATCGGCACTTATCCATTGGCAAACGGGCAAACTTACGGGGAGGATATGCCGGTTGAGGAAGCGGGCAATATGATTATTCTTACAGCCGCTATTACAAAAGCAGAAGACAATACAAATTATGCTGCCAAACATTGGCAGAGCTTAACCAAATGGGTAAATTACCTGGTGAATGATGGTTTGGATCCGAAAAACCAGTTGTGCACAGATGATTTTGCAGGCCATCTTGCGCGCAATGCCAACCTTTCCGTTAAAGCAATTGTGGGCATCGCATCCTATGCAATGATGGCGAAGATGATGGGTGATAAATCGGTAGCGGCTTACTATGATTCTGTTGCGCATAATTATGCAATGCAATGGCTTGATCTGGCTGAGGACAATGATCATTATTCACTTGCATTCGGTGCAAAAAATACATGGAGCCAGAAATACAATATGGTTTGGGATAAATTATTTCATCTTAACCTTTTCCCGCAAACTGTTTATGATAAAGAGATCAGTTATTACCTCGCACACCAAAACAAATTCGGCCTGCCTTCAGACAGCCGCAAAACCTATACAAAAAGCGATTGGATATTATGGACTGCAACACTGGCTTCTTTTCAAAATAATTTTGAAGCTTTAATTAACCCTGTTTATTTATACGCAACACAAACGCCAACACGTGTACCGTTAAGCGATTGGCACGAAACAACAACTGGTAAACAGGTTGGCTTCCAGGCACGCAGTGTTGTTGGTGGTTATTTTATAAAAATGCTTGACTGGAAGTGGAAAAGTAAATGAAGAAACATTAGCTACTGACGCATGACTTTTGGATAAACTTCCGCCTTGTTTTACCAATCCGTTTTTCAATATAATTTTTTTATCGGCAATGGCAACCTAATTCTTTCTATGCCTGTTATACTTTATTCAGTAAAGAAAACAGGCGATGTTGTATGAAGCACTGGAAAAAAATTCTTATCGCAGTTATTTTATTGAGCGCATTGGCAGGTATAGGTTATGCTTATTATGTCTGGAATAAACCAGCAAGAAATGTTGCCAATGAGGAAGCAATTAAAATTACAGCAACAGCGCTTTATGATTCATTCGCGCATAATGAACAGGCAGCCAATGCAAGCTTCCTGAATAAAGCCGTAGAGGTTACCGGCATAGTAAATAGTATAAAGAAAAACCAGGCAGGCGAAACGGTTGTTTACCTGCAATCATCCGATATTGTATTTGGTGTGAACTGTACATTTAAACAGCCGCCGAAAGCTATTAATAAAGGAAGCACCATAACATTCAAAGGTATTTGTACAGGTTATTTAAGTGATGTTATTCTGAATGAAGGCATATTGATTAAATAGGCATTCCAACATATCAAATCTTTTTTTACAATTTAAAAAACTATCAATGAATAGAAGAAATGCTATTGCATGCACATGCATCATAGCCTGTGCATTAATTGTACAAAGCTGCGCCCATAACAAGGCTGATATTGATTACCCGGGGCAGCCCAACAATAGTTGCGATACTGTAAATATGCGGTACAGTGTTGAAATAAAAGCCATACTTGACGGGCATTGCAAATCATGCCACGATGGCGCTGCTATAACAGGATTTGATTTGTATGATTATGCTACCATATCAGGTTTAGCACTTGACGGAAATTTTACTTACGGCACCTTGCTTTCAGCGGTGATGCATAAAGGCGGCGCACCGGAGATGCCGAAGGGCGGGGCGAAATTATCTGATTGCGATATTAATAAAATTACAGCCTGGGTAAATGCAGGAGCGCCTAATAACTGATCTATAAAAACAAGCGCATGAAAAAAATAACAGCCTTAACATGTTTTGTTTTTTCTTTTTGGCTCACGGCTTTCAATCAAACTTACTTAACGCGCAATGGTAATATTTCATTCTATTCCCATACACCGCTTGAAGATATAAAAGCGCAAAACAATGAAGCTGTAAGTGTACTGAATGCTGCAACAGGCACTATTCAATTTAAAGTTGCCGTTAAAAGTTTCCATTTCGCTAAAACAGCTATGGAAGAACATTTTAATACAGATGATTATATGGCTTCTTCAAAATATCCAAAAGCCGGGTTTGACGGGAAGGTTGATAATATAGCTGCGGTTGATTTTTCAAGAGATGGAAGCTATGCTGTTATGGTAAGCGGCAATCTTACCATTCGCGATGTAACAAAACCTGTTACGGCAAAAGGCACAATTGTAATTAAAAACGGTAAGCCAACAGTGACGGCAACATTCACTGTGAAACGGAAAGATTATAATGTGACAGGCGAATCTTTTGTTCAGAAAAAAATTGCAGAAGACATCCAGGTAACCGTGAATTGCGAATATGAAGCTCAATAAACGGAAACCTGTTATAATTCTCCATAACTAATCAAAACAAATTAATAATGCAAAAACCTGCATGGTTATTTTTAATAGCATTCTGTTTTTCATTGAATGCATTTAGCCAGAATGTAAACCTTGATTCAATGCTTGACGTGCAAACGCAGGTAAAAGATACCGGCAAAATACAGCGCGCCGAAGCCACTTTTATTACAACAAGGTTAATTGACGGGCATACTGTTGAAACCACACAGGGCGGCGTGCTCGACTTGAAAATATCACATCGCTTCGGCCAGCTGAATGATGGGTTTTATAACCTGTTTGGTTTGGATCTTGCCAACATCCGCATAGGTATGGATTACGGTCTTACCAACAGGCTTACTGTTGGCGGCGGAAGAAGTTCGTTCGAAAAACAATACGACCTTTTTCTGAAGTACAGGTTGCTGCGCCAGGCGGAAGGCAATAAAGGCATGCCGCTTTCTGTTACATTGTTTACTTCTGCAATGCTGCAAACAGATACGGCATTGCTTAAAACAGAAAAGAAAACAGATGCCAAACTAAGCACGCAGGATAAGCTTTCTTATGCATACCAGGTTTTAATTGCAAGAAAATTTACACCGGGCTTTTCATTCCAGTTAATGCCTTCACTGATTCATGAAAACCTTGTTGACAGCAGCTTTAACTCTAATGATATTTTTGCAATAGGCGCAGGTGCAAAACTCAGGGTAACAAAAAGATCAGGAATAAGCGTTGAATATTATTACGTGCTGCCCGGCACCAAATTGCCCGGCACCTATAATACGTTTTCTATTGGTTATGAAATTGAAACCGCCGGCCATGTGTTCCAGGTGCATTTAAGCAATTCCACCGGCATGACAGAAAGGGCTTTTATTGCAGAAAACCCCGGCAGGTGGAAAAAGGGTGACATTCATTTCGGGTTTAATATTTCAAGAAATTTTACACTGCGAAAAGCAAAGAAGCTGCAGCAGGATTAATTATTAATTGTTATGCACAGCCTGGCTGATAAAATAAATATTCAGCCGGAGGTAAACTACGAGCAACACCTGTGCAATAATCATATCAAATTTGTTGGAATTATATATTCTTTTGTTTTGCTTCAAAAGCTGCAGCGACCATGTATTTGCCGCAACCACACAAAGTATAAAGAACAGGGTAATGCCGTGCAGTGTATCAACCAGCGTAAACGTAAGGCTTTCAGGCAATGATGCATCTACAATGTACTTATTACCTATAACAGCAAACAAAGCGCCCACGCTTAAGCTAAAGCGGGAATCAATGCTATCTGCATGAATATAAAAACATACATAGGCAATAAGAAAAGCTACATACATACCTATAAATAATTTCCAGAATAAGCCTATTGCATTGCGTTCAATGCTTACCCTTACCCTGAATGAGCTGTATTCTGTATGCGGCGTTGAAAGGCTTTCATCGCCAAAAGTGGTTTCATAAGCTTTGGTGGCAACCATTACGCGAAATGTATCAATCGTCCAGTTAGGCAAAGTAAAACGCGGGTCGAAATGCTTACCCAGGGTATCGGGTAAAAACACCAGCGCTTTCGAATCATATTGAGAGTTTTCTATTGAAAGCCTCAGTGTTTGTTTATCAAAAGGGAAATTGGTTATGCGCCACGAATCTTTCATTACGCATTGCAGTTTCATTAATATAGAGACCTTTCCTTCTGCAGTATCTACAGTTTCAAAATACCTGTCAACCGTTTTTGCAAGTGGTATTTCAAGGTTATGCGAAAAATCAAAATCAGGGTTTTTATATTTCAGCCATAACCAGAAGTCAACTGTATATTCCTGTTCTTTAAAATCTATATCATGGATACTCGTTACATAAATACCTGTTTTAACGGTATCAGGTGTGATTTGCTGCGCATGCAATTTACAGGCAAACAAAAAATGTAATGAGATCAGCAGCAGGAATGCAAAAAATTTCTTGCTCAATATATAGCTTTAGAAATGGCAAGATAAAGCAGATTTTTAATAGACTGTTATGTCAATAAAGTTTATGTTGAATGTTGCACAACATCCAATTCCTGTTAATATTGTATCTATGCATGCACAACAACGAATAACCAGTTTTATGAAAAATATAGCTTCAGCAGTATTGGCTGTTATCCTTTTCACAGCCTGTTCTTCCAAAAAAACAGTTGATCTTATTGTTTACAACGGGCAGGTTTATACGGTTGACAGCGCATTCAGCACGGTGGCCGCTTTTGCCGTGAAAGATGGTAAAATTATAGCCACAGGCAGTAATAATGATATCCTGGAAAATTATACGGCGGCCGATACAGTAAATGCAAATGGCCAGGCAGTTTACCCCGGCTTTAACGATGCACATTCGCATTTTATTGGCTACGGGGAATCCTTATATGCTGTAGATCTTTTTGATTGCAAAAACATGGATGAAGTTATCAGCCGTATACAAAAATTTATACAGGCAAACCCCGGTGAAGTATGGATACGCGGACATGGCTGGGACCAGAATAAATTTCCGGGCAAAGCTTTTCCAACCAATGAACAGTTGAATAAACTTTTTCCCAACACACCTGTTTTGCTGGAACGTATAGACGGGCATGCCATTTTAGCCAATGCGAAAGCGCTTGAAATTGCCGGTATAAAGCCCGGGCAAACCATTAGCGGCGGTTCAATTGAAACAAAGAATGGAGCGCTTACAGGAGTATTGATCGATAATGCAATGAATCCTGTATATGGAAAAGTACCTGCTCCTTCAAAAGAACAATTTCAAAAATGGCTGCAATCGGCGCAGCAAAATTGTTTTGCACAGGGGCTTACAACCGTGAGTGATTGCGGTATAAATTATGTTGCCGCCAACATGATAGATACACTTCAAAAAGAAGGCAGGCTTGATATGCGCATGTATGTTCTGCTGAGTGACGATAAACAAAACTATGATGCCTATTTGCCCAAAGGGCCATATAAAACAGACAAGCTGTTTATAAAAGGTTTCAAGTTATATGCTGATGGTGCGCTTGGCAGCCGCGGCGCCTGCTTATTGCATCCTTATAATGATAAACCGGGATGGTATGGTTTTATGATAAACAGTGCAGCACATTATGATTCGGTGGCATCGCTGCTTTCAAAAACTGACTTCCAGGTTTGCACGCATGCTATAGGCGACAGCGGCAACCGTGAAATACTGAAGATATACAACAAATACCTGCAAGGGAAAAATGATAAGCGCTGGCGCATAGAACATGCACAGATCATTAACCAGGCAGACTTTGAGTTGTTTGGAAAAACATCTGTTATTCCATCTGTGCAGCCCACACATGCCACAAGCGATATGTATTGGGCTGCAGACCGCATTGGAACAGAACGTTTGAAAGGAGGTTATGCATTCAAACAATTATTGCAACAAAATGGATGGCTGCCATTGGGCACCGATTTCCCGGTGGAAGATATAAGCCCCTTCAAAACCTTTGTGGCTGCGGTTTTCAGGCAGGATGCAACGGGTTTTCCCGCCGGTGGCTTTCAAATGGAAAATGCATTAAGCCGTGAAGAAGCCATTCGCGGCATGACCATCTGGGCGGCAAAGGCAGAATTTCTGGAAAAGGAAATTGGCAGTATTGAAGCCGGTAAAAAAGCAGATTTTGTTATACTGGATAAGGACCTGATGAAAGCCAACCTTGCCGATGCATTAAACACAAAAGTTATAGCTACCTATATTGATGGAAAGAAAGTGTATGGCAGTAAATAATACCTGTTTGATCAAAACTTAATTGCCGTCATCATTATAATACCAATGTAAAACATTGAATTGCTAACCCGTTTAAATAAAGCAAATGAACACAGACATCAAAGCATATAATAATGCCCAAAACAATGAGGACAAAAAGATATGCAATCTGCTTGCAAAAGAAATAAGCAATCATTTACCTGAAGCAGAAAATAAGATATGGCATGCACATCCGGTGTGGTTTTTAGATGGAAACCCCATTGTAGGTTATAGCAAATTGAAAGATAATGTGCGCCTATTATTCTGGAGCGGGCAATCGTTTGATGAAGCCGCTTTACAAAAAGAAGGAAAGTTTAAAGCTGCAGAAATGCGTTATACAGCGGTTCAGCAAATAAATAAAGATGATTTAAAACGATGGCTTGAAAAAGCAAGGCAAATTCAATGGGATTACAAAAACATCGTTAAGCGGAAAGGTGTGCTTGAAAGATTGAAATAAAGCTGCCTGGCCCTGGATTTTCGTGATGCAAGGATTATCCGATTGGTCGCTTCAATATCTTTAAATATTATTCCCTGTATGCGCTCTTGCTCTGTGCGAAATAACCAATTCATATTTTAAAATATAAATAAGCTCATATTGTTAACTCATTTTCCTGCTGAAGCTCTATTCCCCTCTTAAAAATTTGAGCGATCACAAAAAGTATAACACTCATAAACAGCCACACATCTGCACCGCCCAGATGCATGTATTGTATATCGGGCATTTTTATACCTTTTTCAATCAGCCAGGCCGTGCAATTAGCGCCTGCTTCAGAAAACAAGCCTATGAATAAAGCCAGGTAAGATAGTTTAAAAATAAAGCGCCGGACATCTCCACTGAAAGGTTGCGACAGGTTTAATTTTTTATTATGAAGCATTGCGATGATGCAGTAAAACAGCAAAGCCTTCATTACCGCTACAATACTCATAACCAGGTTTATTACAAAAAAATATCCGCGGTCGTGTTTAAAAAGATCAGATAAATCTACCTGCTGCCAGAGATATTTAACAACCGTTGGATCCTTTATTGCAAAAAAAGCATTTACTATAAAACCGCCTGCAACAATACCTAGTCCAACGAATATGATCCAGGAAAGGATATACAATACCCTCAATATTTGAATAGTACTAATTTTCATCTGTATAATTTTTTATTTTTTATTGTCAGATGGAATTCCCCATAAAATTTTCATCGCTTCCGGTATAAAGTTGCCCGAAAATTTTTATGGTTCATTTCATAATTGTTTGTTTTAAAATAGAGATTGATTTAATAGATTTAGTCAGCCACATATTCCAGTATATCTGCAGGCTGGCAATCCAGCACTTTACATATTGTATCAAGCGTACTGAAACGGATTGCTTTTGCCTTGCCCGTTTTAAGAATAGACAGATTGGCCAGTGTTAAACCAACTTTTTCAGATAGCTCGTTCAGCGACATTTTGCGCTTCGCCATCATTACATCAAGGTTTACTACTATTGCCATAGTTATACAGTTAATTCGTTTTCTGATTGAATTTCCATACCACGTTTAAATACCTGTGTAATTATAAATACCAAACCGGCCATAAACAGGAAATTATCTGCATCAATTATTTGCAGCAACTCCCCGCCTGTTCTTTTATTAACAAAACCGGCAAGTATATTATACAAAAAACCTGTTGCCCATATTGCAATCAAAACGTTGCTTACCCTGGTTAAAAACTGCATCATTTGCGGCTGAAAAGGGTTATCCATTTTTAAGTGCGATAACATATTCAGTACCTTTTGCCACACCTGCGCTTTTAAAGCGGCAATACTGAACAGAAAGATTACAGTCAGATAATAAGCCCAGTCTCCATAAGCTTTTAGCTGATGCAGGTCTAATCCTTTATAAATGTTTTTGGCACTATCAGGATTAAAAAAACTTACAATAAAAGATATAAGAATATTTCCTGCTTCAATAGTAAACCCAACAAAAGCAAGCAATGCAAGTAATCTTAAAACCTGAAGTATTACGGTTGTTCTAATTTTCATGATTCAGTATTTACAATGCAAATATCAATATATTTTTATCGAAAAACAATAAAAATATATTTTTTCTCAAAAAATTTTTATTAATAAGCTGATTTGCAGTTTACAATGCATTGTGTTTAATTTGCGATATGAGCATCTGGTACAATAAAGAAATTTCTATAAACGATTTCCAGGGATGGAGCAGGAACACGCTTGCAGGTCATCTCGGCATACAATTCACTGAACTTGGAAAAGATTTTCTCAAAGCTACCATGCCTGTAGATGAGCGCACGCATCAGCCTTATGGTTTATTACATGGCGGCGCTTCAGCAGCACTGGCCGAAACATTAGGCAGCGTATGTTCAGCATTGGTAATAAACAGGCAGAAGTTTATATGTGTAGGCATAGAAATAAATGCCAATCATATACGCAGTGTGAAGTCAGGCATCGTTACAGGTACTTGCACACCTGTACATATTGGTGGCAGCACGCACGTTTGGGATATTCGTATACACGACGAACACAACAGGCTTATCTGCATCAGCAGGTTAACGGTGGCTATTTTAAAGAAACTGCAAAAACAATAAGAAGTTATTAGAAATTTACGGACAGTATTTATTTGATCGTTTTCATTACAAAACTTTATACATCTTCTTTAATAAATTCTTTACTATATCTTCAAGACTTAGATGATTTATTAAAGATGCAATCTACTCTTAAGGTTACACCATACACTGCCGGGTCGCCAAGATGTGCAGCGCCAAAATCATACGCATAATCCACATAATGCTTGTTGAAAATATTTCTGCCCCACACATAAAAACCAATCTTAGAAAAATTAACGCCGGCCTGCACATTTACAAGGTTGTACGCATTTTGTTTTAACTGATTGGCCAGATCAAAGTATTGTTTGCCAACATACATCCATTCCGCTCTTGCGGTTGCCGTAACGGTTTTACTAAATACATAGCTGTATTGGGCTGCAAGGCTGGATGTTACATTGGGCGTAAACACCTGTTTATTGCCATCAAGCTTTACAGATTCTCCGTTTGAAGCAATGTTTAAAGATGTGTAATGCGCATCTGTATAACCAAAGCTATAATTTATATTAAGGCCTTTAACAGGCTTTGCACGCACTTCGGCCTCCACGCCTTTCGTAACAAGTTTGCCGGCATTTTTTGTTACAGTAATGGCATCAGGTAAAATCAGTGCCGGCACCTGTGCATCTGTTATATGGGTATAAAACGCAGCAATGTTTAACTGCAGTTTTTTATCAAGAAGATCGTTTTTCAACCCTATTTCATAATTATTGCTATGCTCAGGTTTATAAATAAATAAAGGAGGTTGTGACGGGTCTGAAGAAAGCTGGCTTATGCCACCGGGCCTGAAACCTTTGCTGAATGTGGCATACACCAATTGTTGCTGATTTATTTGATAGGATACGCTTAGCCTCGGTGAAAAGGCATTGAAATGCGCACTGGCGGCCGTATCAGGTTGCGTTATCATAGCCTCTGCCCCATCCGGTTGAAAAGCACCTTCCACGTTTTGCTTTTTATGTTCGTAATCATAACGGGCGCCAAGCGTTATTAAAAGTTCATTTGTTATTGCATAACCTGCCTGCGCATAAGCTGCAAGCCCGTACCCTTTTAATATATTGGTGTTGATGCTTGAAAAATCTGTAAGCGGTGAACCAACTGCAGCTGCATCTTTGCCAAAATGCGTTGCCTGTTTTACAGGATTGTTTTGAATAAATCCATATAAGCCGCCAAGCCACTTTAGTTTGCTGTTTCCGGAAGGAGAACTAAAACGAAACTCCTGCGTTCCTACTTTTACATTATTCCATTTATTGCCATAATTATTGATAATGCTAACAGCATCAAGCGGTGAAAAATCACCATCCAGCGGATCTGTATAATACCGGTAATTATTCTGATAAGCAGTTTGCGATGTGAAGTTGAATGCATGGCCTGTGTAACTTGCACTTAATGATGCATTGAAAGTTTTATCATGCATAACAGACGTTGCATCCTGGTTAATCATATATGGATCTTTCAAAGCTTCATCCATACCGGAAACCAGTTGAAAAGGGCCATGATTATTTACATCCAGATGTTTTGCATTCAGTGTAAAACTTAGTTTATCGCTGGCCAGGTATTTAATAAAATAGTTGCCCATCCAGCTATGCTGTTTGTCAAATTTTGAATCGTTATAAGTATTGGTATAAAAACCATTCCGCCCTTCATACATACCGCTGGCGCCTATAAATAATTTATTATTGATAACAGGCAATGAAAATCCTGCATTGTATTGCTGCAGGCCATATTTACCCGCATTAATTTCAGCAAAAACCCTTGCCTTATTCGTTGGCCTTTTTGTAATGATATTGATGATGCCGCCCGTTGAATTACGGCCATACAAACTGCCCTGCGGCCCGCGCAATACTTCTATGCGTTCCACATCAAGCAGGCGGGCAATATAAGTATCAAGGCCAAACTGGTTAACGCCATCAATATAAGTGGCAACAGCCGGATCGTAAGATGTAGTGGTAATACCGCGAATGGAAGTTATGTTCCTGTTGTCGCCGGGATTGGAAACATACATATCCGGTACAATAGCCGTTAATTGTTTTGTATTCCATAATTTATAATCAGCAATATCTTTGGCGCTTAAAGCCGTTATGCTTAATGGAATTTTTTGCACATCCTGTTCCGTTTTTTCTGTTGACACCACCACGTCATCCAGCTTATTTACGGATGGAGCAAGTTCTAGATTAACCGTAGTATCATTTAAAAAAGAAATGTTCTGTATGGTGGTTGCATAACCGGTATGCGAAACCTGTAATGTATATTTTCCTTCGTTTAAAGAAAGTATCGTATTGCCCGATGCTCCTGTAACAACGTTCATATTGGAATTAAGTACGTAAATACTGCAATCCGGAAGTTGCTGATTTTGTTCATCGTAAACGTTTACTGTTACCTGTTTGGTTTGCTGGGCCTTTGATAGAACGGGATAAAAAATAAGTGCAAGGAAAATAAGAAAAAAATATTTCATGAATGAAGTGCTTACTCAATTATAAAAAATAGTGATGCGTGTAAAAGTACAAGCTTGATTAACACTTTCATCTGCTGGTGAACAATAAGAGGAATTATATATATTTCTTTAACAATTACCTGATGATTGTGCCATCTTTCGCACCTGTAATAAACATCGCAATCAATTTTAATTACAAACAAAACATTTATAAATTAGCTGGCTAAACTTATTAAACCAGCTAACTTATGAGCAGTTATAATATTTCTCTTGCCGAACAGCTTATTGAACAAAATATCAGGAGCCGTTCAAAATTATTAGATCTTGGCAATTGCAGCCTGCACGATAAATCGCCGGAATTATTCCTGTTGCAAAAATGCGATCATATTGAAACGCTCAGTTTAGGCACTTACTATTATATAAACGACAAGCCTGTATTATCAGCAAACAAAGAGAAACCGAATTTGTTTAGCAGCATTCCCGAGCCATTGCCGGCATCAGTCAGGCAGTTGTACATAAATGAAACGAAGATCAGAGATATATCAAAACTGGATCAATATAGAAGCCTCACGCATTTTGATGGCTTCGGAAATAATATTGCACAAATAACCATAAGTGATGAACTTTCTAACCTCATTTCACTCGGATTAAGTAATAATGATTTGAATGTTACAGATCAACTGGAACTTTTTCCCAATCTTAAATATCTCTATATTGGCAATAACAGGATATCATTCTTTAAAAAGAACCTGAAAGATATTCTTCCCTATCTCGAAGTGTTGTATATGTATGGCAACTACATTACCAATATTTCCTTTCTTCAAAATCACCATTCAATCAAAAAGCTTGATCTGAGCAATAATGAGTTAACAGATATTGATGTGCTTGAAGGCTTATTCAATCTTGAGCAACTTGAGATAGGGAAAAACCCGGCAGCAAGAGAAATGCCGAAGGAAGTTTTGCAATCAAGAAATGCGGCTGAAATAAGAAGCCTGATAAGAAAAATTTCATTGCCACAGTTACTGATAGAAGACAGCAAGCCAAAAGAACAAAAGTTTTTAGACCTGGGAAATTGCGGGTTAACAGATAATTCTCCCGAGCTTAAATTACTTGCGCAGTGCAATCATTTAACAGGCCTGAGCCTTGGAATAGCATATTATGATGAGGCAGGTAAATACATTGAAAGCAGCAACAAGCAATTAGCCAATATTTTCAATGCCGTGCCGGCAACTTTACCACCTGCACTCACTGAGCTGCAAATAAGAAATACTGTTATACAAAATATTTCCAATGTAAATCAATTGTCATCATTAACGCTGCTTGATTTGAGTAATAATAAAATAAAGCGCATTGAAAATATAGAGCGGCTCAATTCATTAAATGAACTGGCTTTGCATGGTAATGAAATTACAGGTGTTAGTAATGTTCAGTTTCCTTCTAACTTAAAAACCCTGCACCTGAGTTATAATAAAATCACCAGCATTGATGGAATAGAGGCATGTAAAAACCTGGAGAGCCTTATCATATATAATAATCAAATCAGCAAGCTGCAACCCGTAATAAAACTGCCCGCGCTAAAAATGCTTAACATACAAAGCAATCCCATTACAGATTGCCCTTCGGATGTATGGATAGATAACGACATTAGCCAGATAAGAGCTTATTTTAATGAAATGAGCGTTTCTAAAAGCAGCAGCACATCTTTAGAATCTTTGGAAAAATTTAATTCGGAAAATATTATTACTGATGAAGAAATTCTTGATGTAAAACTCATCATACTTGGCAATAGTAATGTGGGTAAAACCAATTTGGTTAATTATCTGGAAAATGGAGAATGCCTTAAAAAAAGAAATTCAACACATGGGTTTGAAGTAAAAAGATGGAAACCTGACATTGCTAAATATCCAAAGCTAAAAAATGTTGAAGTAAGTATATGGGATTTTGGCGGGCAGGAATATTATCATGACACTTACAAATTATTTCTTAGTAATAACGCTGTTTATGTGGTTATGTGGAGTGCAGAATCTGATTTCAGTGATAAAAAAGAAGAGGTTTTACATGATGATAAGCCAAAACAGGTGATAGAGCATTTTGAACTGGCTTATTGGTTAGATACTGTAAAAAGCTTTAGAAATGATATTAATAATACGCCCTTATTGGTTGTTCAAAACAAAGTTGATGACCTGCGGCAAAAAAGAAGGATAGCACAGGATATTCATTCAGAATATGGCATAGATGAATCATTTCACATAAGCCTGCTGAACGGCAGCACGCAACCCGGTACAATACATGCAAGGAACCTGCAGGGCTTTACCGATTATTTAGCGGAACAACTACATGAGCTGGCTATAAAAAACAAGCACGCACAATTTTCAGAAGACTTTAAATATATACGTCAGGAAATATTAAACCTTAATGAAGAGGGCAAGCCTTCTATTTTTGGTAATGAAGATGAACTCTATATTGATAAGCAAACGTTTTATGATATATGCAAAAAAAGCAGGCCGGGCATAAATCCTGAACATTATCCTGTATGGCTTTACAACAGCGGCGCATTAATATATTTTGAAAAAAACAACTTGCTCAACGACCGGATTTTTATTAACCCACGAAAGCTGTCTGAAAAAATATATAATGTTTTAAACAACAATGTGCTGAAGAATTATGGAGAAATCCTGATAGATGATGACCTTAAAAAAAATCAGTTGATTATTGATGTAATGATAAGCCTCGGCATTTTATATCCGCATCCGGCCAAAAGCACCACGCATTACCTGGCACCGCAATATTTGCCGGAAGATCATCCCATAGAAGACCTGTTTAAAATTGCATCTTCCAATGCCTGGCAGGATTCATATTGGATAAAAGTGCCCATATTTTTTTATAAAAAATTAATGCATCATTTGCTGCTGTGTTTTATTGCAGATGACAGTATTGAAGCCCGTTACTTCTGGAAAAACGGCATTATGATCTTAAAGAAAAATAATATCAATAACGGGCAGGTTGTTTTAATAAAAGGCTTATTTCCCTCAGAAAAGAAAGGTATAATACAAATTAGCGTGGAAGACAACAGCAGCGACCTTCAAAAAGAGATCTTTGAAAAAATATACAGCTTTACAATAAACAATAACGAAAATGCGCAAAGCACAACAAACACTGATCAACAAAGTTATTTTTTGGATAAGCTGGAGCTATCGGTTGATAAGATGGAATATATAAAGTACAACCATTTAAAGGAACTTGCGGTTTCTTCAATTAATAATACCGATAACGAGTTGCTTAAGTTCAAACACATTGTTCCTTTTGAAGTAAAGGGCACAATGCCTAAAAACATATTTGTATCATATTCTCATAACAACACCATCTGGCTTGCCAAAATCCGCAACCATCTTGCAGGCTTAAGAAGAAGCAATTATATAAAAGAATGGACTGACCAGGAGATTATGGCCGGAGATAAATGGGATTTAAAAATTAAAGAACAACTTAAAAAGGCCGATATTTTTATTTTACTGTTATCGGCGGACTTCATTGCCTCTGAATATATATGGCAAACAGAATTAAAAGAAGCCATACAATCTAAAAAAACAATCATCCCTATTTACATTGAATCATGCGATTTTACGGCATCTCCATTTATACAGGGCGAAAAAATAAGTGATTTTGAAATTGTGCCCAAGTACGATAATCATTTAAAACCTGTTAGTCTTTGGGCTAATGAGGCAGAAGCTTTATCGGTTATTGCAATGAAAATAAGGCAGGTAATAGAAGAGAAAGATAAACCGCAAAGAGCTATATAATAAGCAACTGTGTAATTCCCCGCTTTTTTCAGCAGGCAGAAAATCCGCTTCTTTTAAATAAACCGTTACGGTTTATTTAAAAGAGTGGGGTTTATTTCAAAAGTCTAACCAAGTGTAAAGTTTAATAGCGCAGCAGGTTATTCAAAAGCTGATTTTCGTCATTTTTTACGCTGTTGCAAGAAACTACATTCGCACCCTTTAAAAACTTACATCAGTTGAGACGTACATTTAAATACTACCGGATCATGTTGGTTCGCCACGATTTATCCGCCGGCCTTTCGGTTTTTTTAGTAGCGCTTCCGCTCTGTCTCGGCATAGCTTTAGCCTCGGGCGCCCCGCTTTATGCCGGTCTTCTATCAGGTATTATCGGTGGCATTGTTGCCGGCAGCATCAGCGGTTCACAACTGGCTGTTTCAGGGCCGGCGGCGGGGCTTACCACGCTGGTAGCAGCATCCATTATTTCGTTTGGCGATTATAAAATTTTTCTGCTTATTGTAATTGTTGCAGGCGCTTTCCAGCTATTGCTTGGTTTATTGAAATTAGGTGCAATTGCAAACTATTTTCCTTCTGCGGTAATTAAAGGAATGCTGGCCGCTATTGGCATTATCCTCATCTCTAAACAAATACCGTTGGCTTTGGGGTATGACAGGCCGGACTTCTGGACAACCGGTTTCCCCGAATTATTCTCGTCAAAAAATATTGCAGGTCATGTTTCAGAATTTAATGATCATATTACACGCGGTTCTGTAATAATTGCAATTGCATCGCTGGCAGTTTTAATTTTATTGCAGCAGCCATTTGCAAAAAAACTAAGCATAATCCCTGCGCCGTTATTTGCTGTTATCACGGGCGTATTGATCAATGCAGCACTGAATGCCACCAATACTTTTCATCTTAAAACATCACAACTGGTAAATATTCCTTCCGATGTTTTTGCAAACATTTCGTTCCCGGATATTTCAAAAATATTTTCAAGTATTGAAATATGGAAAGATGGAATAACTGTAGGCATGCTCGCTACACTGGAAACTTTACTGTGCATTGAAGCCATTGATAAATTAGACAGGCATAACCGCATAACGCCCGTAAACAGGGAGCTTGTTGCGCAGGGCATTGGAAATATAACCTGCGGTTTCCTGGGTGCCATACCCATAACTGCGGTGGTTGTACGCGGTTCGGCAAATGTGGATGCCGGTGCTAAAACAAAAATGGCAGGAATAACACACGGCATTTTTTTATTGCTGGCCGTATTGTTTATTCCTTTTTTGCTTAATCAAATACCTTATGCTTCACTGGCAGCTATTTTGCTGGTTACAGGTTATAACCTTGCAAAGCCAAAGCTTTTTAAAAATATGTATAGCCTTGGATGGAAACAGTTCCTGCCGTTTATACTTACCATTATTATAATACTTGCAACTGATCTTTTAATTGGTGTGAGCATCGGGCTTTTATTATCAGTATATTTTATTATCCGGAATAATTTTAAGGCTGAATACAGGATTACAAAAACTGTTCGCAACGGCATAGAAACAGCGCTTATAAAACTTAACAGCAATGTTACTTTTTTAAATAAGGTAAACCTGAAGAAAGCTTTGGATAATGTGCCTGAATACAGCATGCTTACCATTGATGGAAGTGAATGCAATTTTATAGACTATGATATCTTAGAGATCATCAGCGAATTTGAAAACAAGGCAAAAGACAGGCATATAGAATTGCACACTATCGGTGTTAAAAAAGTGAATGTTACAGCTATACATTAGTTGTTATGGATATAGTCATTGCTAAACTTCATTGCCCCGTTCACAATTAAAAATTGTGCAAGGCAATAAGTGCTCATAACATAAAATCCATTCACGGGAGTGGAAAGATAAAATTTATTAAATGCAATAATTGAATCAGACAGAACAAATAAAGCAGCGCCAAAAACCAGGCTTGTTATAATTTTCTTTGGTACCCCTTTTTTGTTTATTAAATTCAAAGCAGTAAATAACATAGCGCCTAAAACCATTGAATATGTTACCACAGGAATGGCAAGACTTTGCTGTGTTATTTTTGGCCAGAACAAGAAATCAAGCAGCGCCACATAACCTACAATAGCAGCTCCGCTTATTAAAATAAATACACTATTATTTCTTGTAAACGGCTGAATGCGGCAAAACAAAATGATATAAAATATATGGGCAATAAGAAAAGCGGCAATGCCCAGCATGAAATAGAGACTGCCATCTTTCACCAGCAACACATCGCCCAAAAAAGAAAATAACAGCGCAAAACAAACGGGCTGGATATATTTTTTATCAACGGATGATGCCCCGTTTTTTATACCTGCAATAAAAAATACAAGCAGCAAAGGCATTAACAAACCTTTGCTTGCATAACGGAAGTTGTTATTATATGATGCAGCAATAAAACTATCAGTAATAAAATCAACAATGAACAATACAAGCAAGGCAGCAGGCAGGCGCTTCATACTATTTTTATTGTTCTATTTTCAACGCTATGTCCCGCATAAAAAATTTGCTGAGAGAATCTTTCATACGAAGAGTGTCGGCAATCTTTGTTTTTTGAAGAATATATAAATCGTAACGCTTGGTATTGTTATTTACAAAACTGTCGTAAAGCGCATTATTGCCAAAGCTTTTCAACTGGGCTGTTCTTGTGCGGGCCCGCAAACCGGAAGCCGTAATCTCAAAAATATAACGCACGTTCACACTATCACCGGGTGAATAACCTGCAGGCTGCTGCGCTGTTGTATCGGTAGTTTTACCGGTATCTGCAGCAGAAGCTGTATCTGTATTGGTAACCGTATTCGTATCAGCCACATTTGTTTTTTTACTTAAAGCCTGGTAAGCCTGCCAGCCCAAACCTGAAAGAATAGCAATCGCAATGATTAAACTTATAATCTGCACCACCGTGCGGCTGCTTTTTGCGCCGGCTTGTGCAAGCGGCTGCGTAGTTGTCTTTACTGGTTTTGTATTTATGTCAGATACCGGTGTAAATTCATAAGCACCGCTGTTATTTGCTTTTATAAAACCTATTTGCGGTATTTCGTAAGGCTTGCCAATGTTTATAAATTCCCGCACACCTTTTAAATGCGATTCAAGATCGGCGGCAACGAGACTTTTATTCTTACCGGTTTTCTCACTGATATATTCAACAAGGCCTGTTGATGTAGTTATTTTTTTATCAAAAATATAATCAACAGAAGCCTGCCTGGAATCAGGGCCTGCAAATGAAATAATTTTTATGTACCCGATTTTTTCGAGGGCAACTTCTCTATTTTCGTATAAATAGTCAGTTATGTACGAGTCGAATTTATTCACGTTGCAAATCTAATACAGGCAAATAAATAATTTTGCGTTTCTTATACAGGCATTGTTACAATTTATATATTACCTGTAAGCAGCGTTCATTCCAAATAAACTATCTATGCTTTCAGATAAAGAAAAGGCCTTTATTGAATATTGGGAAGAAAACCGGTTAAAAGAAAAATCCATCTATAAGCTGGTTTCTCCGGGCTTTTCAATTGGGTTATGCATAGGCATTGCCATTCTTTTGGCTTTTAATTCCGGCTGGTATGAAAGGGCGAATATGGCGGCCCAGGCAGAAAGCAGTCCCTGGATTCTTGTTATTGGCATTATTGCCATCGTTGTTTTCACCGGTTTTTTTTATAAAAAATTCAGGTGGGAAATGAACGAGCAGGCTTACCGGGAATTAAAAGCTAAAAATGAAGCAGAGCAAAAAAAGGCCAAAGACAATACTGAGTGATAATAATTTAAAGACTGACTGCATTGTACCGAGTTATGAAAAATTTACTGATAATAATTCTTAGCGTATTTGTTTTTGTGGCCTGTAAAAAAAAGAATGATGCATGTATGCCTGTTTCAGCAGCTTCGGAGGCCGACCAGCTTGCTGCATTTTGCAATAAATATTCCATTAACTATACAGTTGACCCAAACGGTATTTACTACGAAATTGTTGAAGCCGGCTCGGGCGCTTCGCCTAATTTAAATTCAATTATTACGGTTGCCTATACAGCTTCCACGCTTGACGGTAATGTTGTGGAAGATTATACTAACACTAATAATCCGCTTACATCGCAGCTTAGTGAATTTATAGAATGCTGGCGCATTGCATTACCCTATATACAAAGGGGCGGGCATATAAAAATGGTAGCACCATCATCCCTCGCTTACGGCTGCACAGGTTTAACTTCTGAAAATATTCCGGCCAATTCTCCTTTGTACTATGATATAGTTTTGCTTAATGTGGAATAACCAGTTGACTTAATCAACAATCAACTCAATCCTAAAACTTTATAGAAGGGCATTTAACATTGCTGCCAAACTCGGAAAACAAACCTGTTTTTGTAAGCGATATTTCATAAGCGCCTAATGTTTGGCTATACGTGCCCAGGCTTGAACTGGTAGCATCATAACTTACAGTTGCAGTAATACCGCTTATAACCACGCCAACCATTGGTATAATGGCGTCTTTTGCACGATAATATAAACCGCCGATTAACTGTGTTGTTCCATCTCCGCTTAAATTATAATGCGCATTCAAACCGCCAACAATTTCTGTTGACTTGCTCATCATACTGAAGTAAGCATTCGGGTTTATGATCCACTGGTTATTTAATTTAAAACTGCCGTTTACAAAAGCATTAAAACGCATAGGTACTTTTGCATCAGCAGTGGTGTTGCTGAAAAAAGATTCACGCGGCATGTTTATATGATTAACGCTGATGCCTGCATTCAGATACGCATTATCTGAAGGAAAGATGGCGTAATTCAGGCCTGCGTTTAAATCAAGATACCAGACGGAAGTAGCACTGAAAGTTTCATTGGAAGGAATGGTAACATCAAAGAATTTACCGTTCCATTGATCATTAAATGTGAGTTTGGTAATATCAATTCTTTTATTCACAGCACCAATTCCAAAGCCACCACTCAGCAAACTGTTGTAGCCAAGCATTTGATGGTATGCCAGGGAACCATACACTTTTGTACTGCTTAAGTCGCCGCTGCCCGCCACATCTTTCAACAAGGCAAGCCCTGCGCCTACCCAGCCGTTTTCAAACCGGTCATTAAACAATTGCGCATCGCCCCAGGCACTCATGGTTTTATAAGGATTATTTAAAACGCCTGCCCATTGATTGCGGTAATTAATACCAACCTTCCAGTCGGCATCGGGTTCAAAACCTGTATTGGCAGGATTGATTAATAACGGCGCATTAAAGTATTGAGAAAAGTGAAGGTCCTGCGCTTTTGCATAAGCGGCAGCCATAAACATCACTAATAACAGTAAAACACTTTTTATATTCTTTTTCATACCACCTCCTATCGTAATAAAGTTATATCACCTTTTTTTGAATATTTTGTTCCATCGGTAAACTGAACACTTAATGTATAAGCGTATACTTCCTGCGGCTGTAAAGCTCCTTTAAAACGGCCATCCCAGCCAAAATTTATATTTGTTGACACGAATACCAACTGGCCCCAGCGGTTATAAATTCTCCACGACATTTTATCAATGCCATATCCTTTTACAAATACAACATCATTAGCACCATCGCCGTTAGGTGTAAATGCATTCGGCACATCTACTACAGGCGTAACGATGGCTGTTACCTGCTGGCACGATGTATCTGAACATCCGTATTGATTAAACGCGATAAGGCAAACCCTGTAACTGCCCGCGGTATTATAAATATGTGTAACAGGCAGCATTGATGAAGTAATTAAAGAATCACCATCACCAAATTCCCATTTATAATTTATAGCGCCGGTGGATGAATTGGTGAATTCATAAGGCGTATTTTCCTTTGGCGTTGTGGGGGAATAGATGAAAGATGAAACAGGACCTTCATACACATTTATTGTCATTGTTGTATCATCAACCGGGTTACAGGTTAAATTATCTGTTACCGTTAATTTAATAGTATAAGTGCCTGGGTTTTGATATAAGTGTGTTGGATAAGCATCTGTTGAAGTTTCGCCATCGCCAAAATCCCAGAGGAAATTTTGCCCGCCCAGCGAAGTGTTGTCAAACACCGCATTGTAAGGTGCGCAGCCTGTTGCCGGTGTTTCAAACTGAGCCTTTAATGTGGAAGCTACCCTTAACTGATATACAACGGAATCGGTCGAATTGCAAAACATACTATCGTGCAGGTAAAGTTTCACATTATAAACGCCGCTGGTTGTATATTGATGCGTTAAAGTAGTGGCGTTGGTTGTTATTACCGTACCATCGCCAAAATCCCAGGTAAAATCATCGGCCTGGAAAGTATAACCGGAAGGTGGCACAGACGTATTGTCAAACTGGTAATTAAAAGATTCACAAGGCAGCAATTTGGTAACCTTCATGCCGAGTTTTGCTTCATTGCTTCTTGCTCTTATGGTAATATACGCCGTATCTGCAACGTTGCAGGATGATGAATCAATGCTGATCAGCCGCACCCTGTAATCGCCCACATTATTGTAAGTATGGCTTGCTGTTGGCTCTGTAGTGGTAGCTTGATTGCCATCGCCAAAATCCCACCTGTATAATTTACCCAATGCTATCGTATCCCTGAAATCAACGGTTAACGGAGTGCAGCCTATGCTATCCCGCGGCACGCCATTTATAGAAGGCTGGATGGATGCAATTACGCCTGACAGTTCAAAAGCTATTTTTACGGCAGCTTCATTACACATGGCTCCCTCCTGGGCCGGATTACCGGAACTCCAGGCGCCGGTAGTTGTTGGAAAAACACCGGTCTTATTACAGTTGGCGCAAACTGCCTGGTAAATAACGCCGCGCCTGTCAAACCGGCTGGTGCCGCCATCCACATGATCACCATACACGCCGGGGTCGGTACCAAATGTTCCGAAATAACTGCCAAACAACTGGCCCATAGCATCTTTCTCCAATACAAAAAAGTAAAAGTCATTACCATCAGTTTGCCTCGAGATGGCATTGGCCGTTGTGCTCATGCCTACTGTGGATTGGGTAGAGCCGTAATATTCGCTGTTTGCTTTTCCACCCCAGCCTGAAACATATACATTGCCGCAAATATCTACCAGGAAAGCCGTAGGCGATATATTGGGTACACCGCTCTTACTCCCAAAATTGGCTGAATAAATAACGTCGGTAAGATCAGGATTTAGCTTGGTAATAAACTGCTTGCCATCCTGCTGGCCACTCGTATTGTTAAATGTAGATTTATAAACAGGCAGGCTCACATTGGTAGTGCCTGTTATATAAGGATATCCAAACTTATCCGTTTGCACGCCATAAACAATATCGTTACCCTTTCCACCCACATAACAAATTTTAAGCAGGGTGGTCGCATCGCTGCTTAGGGCTGCAATAAAGCCATCCACATCGCCACCCTGGTAGCTATTATATAGCATACCCTGCGGCGCATTACTTCCCCTTACCGCCAGATCGGAACTTGATGTTCCACCGGCAATATAAATGGTGCCTGTGGTTGGGCTTATATTTAAAACAAACGCGGCATCATTACCCTTGCCGCCTATTAAAGTGCTGGTAAATACATTGCTGAGGTCAGGGGAAGTTTTGATAAATACACCATCCTGTGTGCCGCCAAGCGCTTTATCAAAAGCATTGGATGTGGTGGGAAAGTCTGAAGACTGCGTGCAGCTTGCCAGGTAAATATTATCCTGGTAATCTGTAATTACTTCACTTCTCGCATCATCGCCATAATTCCTCCTTGTGGTGGATACGCCGGATGAAACATATTTGGGAGATATATTAACGCCATCCGCACTTGCACCGCCAAACTTGCGTGAAGCCAGCAGCGTTTTACCATCAGGGCTGAACTTTACAAGAAAAATATCGAAACCGCCGCCCGGACCATACGTGTCGGCTGTAGTAGGGAAGTTGGTGGAGCTGGTACGGCCGGATATAATGAGGTTACCTTTTGAATCTGTTACAAGGCTGTGCGGCTGTTCATTGCCGCTGCCCCCAAAATAAGTAGCGTATAAAGCAAGCGAACCTGTAGGATTAAATTTAATTAAAGAAATGTCGTAGGCACCTGCCCTGCCCTCGCTTCCGTCTCCGCCATTAAATGTTTGGTCATAACCGCCAACATGCCGTGGATCGAAACCGTCATCAAATACAATTCCGCCCGCATAAAAATTTCCTTCATTATCATAAGTGGCCGTATAGCCCCAGTTATCAGAAAGACTGCCGGTGAAGCTTGAAAAAATTTCGGTGGGATCAATAATCAGTGTTTGGCTTCTATCATATTTATCCAGTTTAAAGCGAACAATATTTCCTTCAAGCTTAAAGGCCGCTTTCACGGCTGTGCGCACCGCTTTACCCAACTGGTATGAAGATGGGATGCTTTGATAAACTTCGCCCACAGAAGTTTTCATGGTGAGATTTCCAAATTTATTTACGAGCAGGCCATCAAGCCCGTTAAACCGCAAAGCCACTTTGCTTATATCTGCGCCTGGATTTATGATGATATCGTATTTAAGATTGCCGTTGTCTGAATAATACCTTACATCAACATTTTTATACACATTCTTATAGGTAATGCCATTGTAAACCCTGCAACCTGTTTTCCATTTACTGCTGTCTGAACCGATAAAATAATTATTAACGATGCTGAGTGGTTTATCGGGCACAGCAACAGCGTTTGAATCAGCATCTAAAAAACTTATTTCATAAGCGTGGGAATGTAACACAAGACTCGAAATTGATTTTAGTTTTCCTTTAATTGCGGTGCTGTCGAGGTGGCCGCCAAAGTAATCGGCGAGTTTTCTCATATCCTCCTTATCGTGTAATGCAACCTTATAACCGGAGGGTTTAAGATATAATGCGCCGCCTTTAAAATCTGATTTAAATTTTATAGAATTATCCCACTGGCCTTTATTTTCAACAAATTGCAAATACTGGGCGTTCAGCCTTTGTGTACTAAAGACCGTAAATAAAATGGCAACCAGTACAAGAATATGCTTCAAGCGAAAATTTTATTTAAGTTACAAATTAAACGCTTGTTAGTTTCAATTTGTTGTTAAGAAATTTTACTCCAAACCGTTTTTCCTTTTTGCGATATGAGAAAAGCCTTCAAACCTGCATTTTCAGGTTTATTCAATTCTTCGTCTGCCGATAAAACCGCATCTGCATAAAACCTGGAAGCGTCAAGCAAATCTTTATCATTGACCAGGCTCGCCAGCTTAAAGTTTAACATGCCGCTTTGCCTTGTGCCTTCAATTTCACCGGGGCCACGAAGCTCCAGGTCTTTTTCAGCAATTTTAAATCCATCGTTGGTAGCGCACATTATTTTCAGTCTTTCCTTTGCATCATTGCTTAATTTATAAGGCGTAAGCAAAACGCAGTAACTTTTATCGCTGCCCCGCCCTACCCTTCCGCGCAACTGGTGCAGTTGTGACAACCCGAATTTCTCCGAACTCTCAATTACCATAACAGATGCATTAGGGATGTCAATACCAACTTCTATTACCGTGGTACCAACGAGTATATGAGTGTCGCCGGATTTAAAACGTTGCATATTAACATCTTTTTGTTCCGCCGGCATTTTACCATGCACCATGCTGATGCTGTATTTATGTTCCGGGAAAAAACTCTTAACCTGTTCATAGCCCTGCATCAAATCTTCATAACTCAGTTTCTCGCTTTCTTCAATTAAAGGGTAAACAAAAAAAGCCTGCCTGCCCTTCTCTATTTCTGATTTCACAAAATCCATTACGCTCGCCCTTTTGGTTTCATAACGGTGAACTGTAATCACCGGTTGCCTTCCCGGCGGTAATTCATTGATAATACTGTAATCAAGATCGCCATAAGCCGTCATAGCGAGTGTACGCGGTATAGGTGTTGCCGTCATTACGAGCACATGCGGCGGCACTTCAGCTTTTGCCCAAAGCTTTGCACGCTGTGCCACGCCAAAACGGTGCTGCTCATCAATCACCACCAAACCAAGGTTATTGAACTGCACCACATCTTCAATCACGGCATGCGTGCCTACCAATATGTGAATATTGCCTTTCTTTAGCTCTTCCAATATCAATCTTCGCTCAGCCTGTTTTGTGGTGCCTGTTAGCAAAGCAATTCCCGCAGGTAAATCTTTCAGTAAATTTTTTATGTTATTGAAATGCTGTTGCGCAAGAATTTCCGTTGGCGCCATCAGGCAGCTCTGGTAATTATTATCCGCAGCAATCAGCATTACCAGCAAAGCCACAATTGTTTTACCACTGCCCACATCGCCCTGCAGCAAGCGGTTCATCTGGTGCGCTTTTGCCGTGTCGGCCCTGATTTCTTTAATTACTCTTTTTTGAGCGCCGGTTAATTCAAAAGGCAGGTAATCATTATAAAAAGCATTAAACAACTCTCCCACTTTTTCAAATACCACGCCGCGACTTTTACGATGCCGCCTGCCACGTATCATGCCCATGCGCACTTGTGCGAGAAAAAATTCTTCAAACTTTAAACGCCTTGCAGCCTGTTCATATATTTCAAAACTTTTTGGGAAATGAATATTGATAACTGCTTCGTAACGGGGCATAAGGTTTAATGCCTGCAATACATTCCCCGGTATATTTTCATACACATCTTTTTCTGACAGCATTGGAATTAAGGCTGATGTGAGCCTGGCAATTTGTCTTGCATTTAACCCTTTGGCTTTTAATTTTTCTGTGGTTGGATAAACGGGTTCCAAAAACGATTTACCATTCTTTAATTCAGCCGTAAACAATTCTATTTCAGGATGCGTTATCTGTGGCCGGCCATTAAAAAAACCGGCTTTACCATACACCAGGTATTCACTGCCTTCCTGCAACATTTTTTGCACCCAATGAATGCCCTGGAACCAGGTTAGTTCCACAATGCCTGTACCATCTTCAAGCCAGGCAACCATGCGCTTCGAGCTTTTCTGCCCGAGTATTTCTATACCGGTTATCCTGCCAGCAACCTGTATATAATCTGTTTGTTGGGTAATGCCGGCAATGGCGTCAATTTTAGTGCGGTCAATGTAGCGGAGGGGGTAATGGCTGAGCAAATCTTCAAACGTAAAGATGCCGAGCTCTTTTTTTAAAAGATCGGCTTTTAACGGGCCAACACCTTTCAGGTATTCAATGGGCGAACTTAATATGGAAGATGAATGATGAATACTGATTGTTTGGAGACAAATATCTGAATGAAAGCATAACCAGCAAACAGGCCCCGGAACTTTAATCTTAAAATAGGCTTTTGAATATGCCTCCATGTCTGACCCTGGCCATGCGGCTGTAAAACAGGTTAACAGCTCTTAAAAAGAAAGCGGGCATACAATATTAATTGCACACCCGCCTCTTATAAAAACGGAGGTAAGCAGGTTCCGTTTTACTCTTTCATCAGCATGATAGTTTTGGTTGTTTTAGTATTGGTGTGTTAGTACTGCTATATAACACCTGCTGATAAATTTATGACTGGCATTTGTTTTATGACCAGACTAAATTACTACAGGCAAAACCCGTACAAATAACAAGTTAGTGAACGCCTTCTTTTTGTTGGTGAATGAACCACAGGAAGTTGTGAACAGATGAGAAAACTTGCTGGCGAGCAAGCTTTCTCAAAATGAGACATAAAAAAAACAGTATGGGAAATTTATACTGAAGGATGATTGATTTATCTGAGCAAAGTAATATCCCCTTTCTTATTCAGCTTTGTGCCATCAGAAAATTCGATGCTTAATGTATAGGCATATACATCCTGCGGCTGCAAAGCACCTTTAAAGCGCCCATCCCAGCCGTTGTTGATACTTGATGAAGTGAATAACAATTGCCCCCAGCGGTTAAAAATTCTCCAGGTCATCTTACTGATGGCAAAACCCTGCACATAAATAACATCGTTTGTTCCGTCGGCATTGGGTGAAAAAGCATTGGGTACATCCACAACAGGCGTTACAATGGTTGTAACTGTAGCACAGGTAGTGTCGGTGCAGCCCTGTTGGTTATAGGCAATAAGACAAACGTTATATTGACCCGATGCATTATAAATATGAGAAACCGGCAGCATAGAGCTTGTTACCAGGGAATCGCCATCACCAAAAAACCATTTATAATTAGTGGCATTGATTGATGTGTTTGTAAACTGGTATGGCGTATTCTCTTTTGGCGTTGTGGGCGTATAAGTAAACGATGCGGTCGGGCCGCCATATACAGTAATTACCATGCTGGTATCATCTGTGGGATTGCAGGTAAAATTATCAGTGGCGGTTAATCTTACCGTATAAGTTCCGGGCGCTGTGTATTGATGTGTTGGCGATACGTCTGTTGAAGTGTTGCCATCTCCAAAATCCCAGGTAAAATTTTGTCCACCAATTGATGTATTGGTAAATGTAACATCAAATGGTGTGCAGCCGGATGAAGGCGCCGTGAAGTTAGCCGCCAATACCGAAGCCACCCTTAACTCAAACACAGCAGAATCTGGAGAGTTACAGAAAGAAGTATCGTTGAGATAGAGCTTCACCCTGTAAGTGCCCGCAGCCACATACTGGTGTGTAATTGAGGCGGCATCGGATTGAATGACTGTTCCGTCTCCAAAATCCCAGGTGAAGGTGCCCGGGTTAAAATTATAACCGGCAGGCGCCACGGAAGTATTGCTGAATTGATAGTTGAACGATTCACAGGGTGGCAGCTTAACCACATTCATGGCAACCTGGGCTTCATTATCTTTCGCCCTGATAGTGATATATGAAGTATCCGCAATATTGCAGGAAGCAGAATCAATACTTATCAGCCTTACTTTATAAGTACCGATATTGGTATAAGTATGACTGGTGTAGGGAACGGTGGTTGTGTCCCCGCTGCCATCCCCAAAATCCCACCAATATAATTTCCCCATTGCCACGGTATCCTTAAAATCAACGGTTAACGGAACACAGCCACTGCTATCCCTTGCTACACCGTTAATAGAAGATTGCACGCCTGAAAAAATGCCCGATAATTCAAAGGCAATTTTTACAGCGGCCTCATTACACTGGTTACCTCCCTGCGCAGGATTGCCCGAACTCCAGGCGCCTGTTGTAGTGGGGAAAGTGCCTCTTTTGCCACAATTGGCACATACAGCCTGGTAGATAACCCCGCGCCGATCGAAACGGCTGGTTCCACCATCTACATGATCAGCAGCATCAGCTGCTCCCACAGAACCAAAGTAGCTGCCGAACAACTGGCTCATTGCATTCTTTTCCAATACAAAGAAATAGAAATCGCTCCCATCCGTCTGCTTCGAAATAGCATTGGCGGTAATGCTCATCCCGGAAACGTTTTGCGTTTTATAATACTTGGCATTCCCAATACCACCCCAACCGGAAACATAAGCATTGCCGCAAATGTCAACCAGAAAAGCAGTAGGCGAAATATCAGGAATGCCGGAGCCCTTGCCAAAATTTGCGGAATACTCCACGCCAGATAAATCAGGTTTAAGTTTTGTAATAAACTGTTTGCCGTTTACCTGGTTATTATTGGCATTAAAGGGGGAATTAATAACCGGAAAGCTATTGGTGGTTGTGCCCATCACATAAGGGTAACCAAACTTATCAACCTGTACGCCGTACACCATATCGTTCCCCCCTGTGCCTATATAACAGGTTTTGAGCAGCGCTGTACCGGCCGGGCTCAAAATAGACAGAAAGCCATCCACTTCCCCTCCCTGGTAAGCATTATGCACAATGCCCTGCGGTGCATTATTGGCGTTAAATGCCATATCAGGGCTGGCTGTTCCGCCGGCTATGTAGATGTTACCTGTTGTATTACTGATGGCCAGCACAAAAGCAGCATCAGCCTCTTTCCCTCCTAACAGCGAACACATGTAAATATTGCTCAGGTCTGATGATGTTTTAATAAAAACACCATCCTGGAAACCACCCAATGTTTTTTTAAAGGCGTTATCGGTAGTTTTGAAATCGGTGGATTGCGTACAACTTGCCAGGTAAATATTATCTGCAGCATCCACTATTACTTCGCTTCTGGCATCATCGCCATAATTCCTGCGGGTGCGGTCTATACCTTCGGTTACATATTTGGGTGAAATATTTACGCCATCAGACCCCGTACCGCCAAATTTCCGGGAAGCCAGCAAAGTCGAGCCATCCGTACTTAATTTGGCAAGAAATATATCAAATGAACCGCCGGGCCCATACGTTTCGCTGGTTACAGGGAAATCGGCGGAAGTTGTTCTGCCGGATATTACAAGGTTGCCTTTTGAATCGCAGACAAGGCTGTGCGGCTGTTCATTACCGGCGCCGCCCAGATACGTTGCAAATAATGCCTGTGTTCCGGTTGGATTGAACTTGATCAAAGCAATGTCATATCCACCAATGTTGCCTTCACTGTTATCACCGCCGCCAAAAGTTTGATCATACCCACCTACGTTACGCGGATTATAACCATCACCAAAAACAATTCCGCCGGCATAAAAGTTACCTTCATTATCATAAGTAGCCGTATAGCCCCAATTGTCCTGCAGGCTTCCCGCAAATGTGGAGAAGATCATGGTAGGGTCAATCACCAGCGTAGCCGTTTTATCATATTTGCCTAAATTGAACCGGACTGTATTCCCTTCCAGTTTAAAAGCAACCTTGACATTCGTTCTGCCTTTATTTAAAATCTGGTAACTCAAAGGAATACTTTGGAACACTTCGCCCACTGAGGTTTTAAGTGCAAGGTTGCCGTATTTATTCAGCGATAAACCATCGAGGCCTTTAAACTGCATGGCAATTTTGGACAAATCAGCGCCGGGGTGAACGATAATATCGTATTTCAGGTTGCCGTTATCAGAATAATATCTTATATCAACATTCTTATAAATATTTTTATAAGTTACAGCATTGTACACCCTGCATCCTTTGCGCCATTTAGTGCTGTCTTTCCCTAGAAAATAATTATTGACAAGCTGCGTTGGCTTATCCGGAACAGCAATTGCTTTTTCATTGGCATTTAAGAAAGTTATTTCATAAGCATGAGAATGCAATTTCAGTTGCTTTAATGTTTTGGCTTTAACAGCCTCCCCTGTTTTGCCCGTATCTGTCCCGGCCTCCTGGTGGCCGCTGTAAAATTCAGCAAGGTTTTTCAAATCGGTTTGGTTGTGCAAAACCACCCTGTAGCCGGAAGGTGTTAAATTGAGCAGTCCGCCTTTGAAATCTGTTTTAAATTTTATCGAACTATCCCACTGCCCTTTGTTTTCAATAAATTGAAAATATTGAGCAGATGCTTGCCTCGCCGTCAGAATAAAAATTATAAATACTAAAAGCCGCTTCAAATAAAAAAATTTATGTATTAAACGAACCGTGTTGTCAATTGTTGTAAAACCATAGAAGCTGTTCAAAAAAGATTTTATTAAATACTTAACGGACTATCAAATAAAATCTATGCCCCCATGGCAAAACATTTAACCAGCATCCTGGCAACAGCAATAATAGACAACAAAAACAAAATACTATGCAAAACAATTGACAACCATTAATGCAAAACCGTTGGCAACTTCATCCCCTGCATGAATAAATTTAATTGAAACATCTTCTTAGCTTTGAACCATACAAAGTGCGATGTACGACGATTCTTTTCTTGCAAAAAAAATAAACCAGCGAAAACAACAAAATGCTTTCAGGCAGTTAAAGATGCCTGCAGGTAAAATCGATTTTTGTTCCAACGATTACCTTGGCATTGTTCATAACAATTTATTGTATGATAAAATAAAGGCCGGTTTAAAAACAGGCGCTGCCGGTTCGCGGCTGCTTGCAGGCAATTATGAATTAATGGAAGAAGCCGAAAAGCAAATTGCCTTATTTCATAAAGCCGAAGCGGCTTTGGTTTTTAATTCAGGTTATGATGCCAATATCGGTGTGCTAAGTTCCATTCCGCAAAAAGGCGATACCATTTTATACGATGCGCTTTGCCATGCATCTATCCGCGATGGCATCCGCCTGTCGTTTGCGCAAAGCTTTTCATTTGCTCATAACGATATGGCAGAACTGGAAAAAAAACTAAAAACAGCAACCGGAACCATTTTCATTGTTACAGAATCGGTATTCAGCATGGACGGCGATTTTTGCCCGCTGCAAAAAATTGTTGCCCTTTCAAAAACATACAATGCACATGTAATAATTGATGAAGCGCATGCCATTGGCGTTATTGGCGAAAAAGGCGAAGGCTTATGCCAGTCTGAAAACCTGGAACAGGAAATATTTTGCCGGGTTTATACATTTGGCAAAGCCTGCGGCTGCCACGGTGCAGTTGTTTGCGGTTCGCAGCAACTGAAAGATTATCTTATCAATTTCGCAAGAAGTTTTATTTATACAACAGCTTTGCCCGAGCATGCAGCAGGCGTTATACAGGCAAGCTATAACACCTTTCCTTTTTTAAAAGAAGAAAGGGCGCATTTACAAAGGTTGATTGAATATTTTCAGCAGGCTGCTATAAAATTCGACAAATTACCTTCGGCAACGCCCGTTCAAATTGTGATGATACCCGGTAATGCGGAAGTGA
>NZ_JBQCIT010000019.1:0-109009 GCF_051953455.1 Parafilimonas sp.
TGCTGAAGATTGGGTTTTTTATATTCCTGTTTATGTGGATCAGGTGGACGGTGCCAAGGTTTCGTTATGACCAGTTGATGGACCTCGGCTGGAAAAAATTAATTCCGCTGGCACTGGCAAATATGGTTATTACAGGGGCTGTTATTTTATGGATGAATAAGTGAGAAAAATGAATATTTTTTTAGATAAATCGTTGCCAAAAAGAACGCAGGTTTTGTTACAAATTCTGCGGGTGACACTTATTATATTAATTTTTGGCGGCTTCTTTTTAGCATCGATTTACCCGGAAATACAGGACATGTTAATATATATAAGTGTGGGAATGCTGGTAATTTTTCTTGCGGTGAAATGGATGGCTGAACGTAAAAAAGGAAGATTGATAAAACAGCGTGAAAAAGCTGAATAGCATATCAACTGTACAAGGGAGTGACACAACGAAGATGAACCATGATATGTAGCTGGCAAACAAAAAATTAAATTCAAAAATTAAAAAGGTTTTATTGACAAACGTTGTGTTTTGAGTTTTGAATTTTTACTTTTGAACTTTTAGAAATGACAACATTAACTGATAGAGCGAAACCGGTAAACCGTAAGCCGATGACTTTCCTGGAAAGCATTTACTTATGGAATATTTTCCTGGGAATGATCATTACGATAAAACATTTTTTCAAGAAAAAAGCAACGGTTCAATATCCTGAGCAAACACGCCCTTACAGCCCGGTATTTCGTGGTGTTCAAATTTTAAACCGCGATGAAGAGGGAAGGGAAAGATGCACTGCCTGTGGTTTATGTGCACTGGCTTGTCCGGCCGAAGCCATTACCATGGAAGCGGCAGAACGCATGCCCGGCGAAGAAAACTTATACCGTGAAGAAAAGTATGCAGCCAAATATGAAATAAATATGTTGCGTTGTATTTTCTGCGGTTTTTGCGAAGAAGCCTGCCCGAAGGATGCGATTTATTTATCTGAAACGCATGCACCACCTGCTTATAACCGTAAAAACTTTATCTATAATAAAAAAGATTTACTGATTCCTGATCCTGTAACACAACCTGAAGAATATGCTCAGGCAAAAGGTTTAAGGGAAATCAGCAAAAAGAATAAATAAACGAATGACTGCTACAGAAATATTATTCTGGTTTTTAAGTGCGCTTGCACTGTTCAGCGCATTAATGGTACTGGTAAGCAAAAACCCGGTTCACAGCGTGCTTTGGCTTATTGTAGTTTTCTTTTCCATCAGCGGGCATTACATTCTATTAAATGCACAGTTTCTTGCCATTGTAAACTTAATTGTTTATGCAGGGGCCATAATGGTGCTGTTTTTATTTGTAATAATGTTGATGAATTTAAACAACAGGACCGAGCCTCAGAAAAATTCACTGGTTAAACTGGCCGGTGTTGTGGCAGGTTGTTTATTATTAACGGTGTTTGTTTCTGCCGTTCGTTCGGCCCAGGAAATAAAAGACAGCCAGGCTTTAATGAATACCGGAGATATTGGTTTGATTGAAAACCTGGGTAAGGTTTTGTTTAAGGATTATGTAATTCCTTTTGAGTTAAGCAGTATTTTGTTTTTAAGTGCAATGGTGGGCGCTGTGGTGATTGGGAAGAAGGAGTAAGAAGCTCAAGCCCCAACGCTAAAGGGAGTTAAGGCAAGAGCAAAATTGAAATTAATTTATTAACTGCTTAGGTTCTATCAGGAGCTTAGGCTTAAAAGTCCCTTTAGGGATTTAGGGCATGCCAATTCAGTATTATATAATTTTAGCTGCAGCGCTTTTTTGCATTGGTGTTACCGGCGTATTAATACGCCGCAATGCCATTATTATTTTTATGTGCATTGAACTAATGCTTAATTCAGTGAACCTTTTGCTGGTTGCATTTTCAAAAATGCATTATGCTATAAGCAGTGCTAATAATAAAGGAACGCAGGCCGTTATTACTACCGGCACAGATGCCCAGTTATTTGTTTTCTTTATAATGGTAGTGGCAGCGGCAGAAGTAAGTGTGGGTTTGGCAATTATAGTAATGATGTACAGGAATGTACATTCAACCGATGTGAATTTTTTAAACAGGCTGAAAAATTAAAAACCCCAGTCCCAGGAGAGTTGGGCAGGTTTGATTAGGTTTTTGGATTTAAACTATTTTATAGCTTATGGCTTACTTAGTTCCGCTTTTTCCTTTAATTGGTTTTTTGCTTAACGGCGTTTTCAGAAACTCGTTATCCAAAAGCCTTGTAGGTATTATTGGGTGTGGGGCCGTGCTTGCTTCATTTATAGTAAGTGTAATTTTATTTTTAGATGTAAGGGCAGGCGGGGCGCTTGCCGTGCAGCCACTCTATCCTTTTATACATGTTGCCAATTTTAAAATTGATTTTGCCTTCCAGGTTGATCAGCTATCATCACTTTTTCTTTTAATTATTACCGGTATAGGCTTCCTCATTCATGTGTACTCCACCTCATACATGCATGATGAAACCAACGATCATTTTGCAAGATATTTTTCTTATCTCAACCTTTTCGTGTTCTCCATGCTTTTGTTAGTGCTGGGCGCGAATTATGTTATTATGTTCATCGGTTGGGAAGGCGTTGGCCTTTGTTCTTATTTGTTGATTGGATATTGGTTTAAGAATACCGATTATAATAAAGCGGCCAATAAAGCATTTATCATGAACCGCATTGGCGATGCCGGTTTTTTATTAGGCATTTTCTGGCTGTTATCTAAACTGGGCACAGCAAACTATACAGATGTTTTTGCAAACGTTTCAAACCTTACTCCAACAGATATTACCGGCATAACGGTTTTATTATTTATTGGCGCAATGGGCAAAAGCGCACAAATTCCTTTATATACATGGCTGCCTGATGCCATGGCCGGCCCAACACCTGTTTCCGCATTGATACATGCCGCCACAATGGTAACCGCAGGTATTTATATGGTTGCCCGCAGTAATGCACTATATTCTTTAAGCCCCATTGCTGAAAACCTGGTGGCAATTATTGGTATCGCTACGGCTTTGTTTGCAGCAACAATTGCCATCAAACAAAATGATATTAAAAAAGTATTGGCTTATTCAACGGTAAGCCAGTTGGGTTATATGTTTTTAGGTCTTGGCGTTGGCGCTTATACCGGCTCCGTATTTCATGTAATGACGCATGCTTTCTTCAAAGCCCTACTGTTTCTCGGCGCCGGTTCTATTATCCATGCTTTACATCATGAGCAGGATATGCGCAATATGGGCGGGTTAAAAAAATATATGCCTGTAACACACTGGACTTTTTTAATTGCCTGTATTGCCATTGCCGGTATTCCGCCATTCAGCGGTTTCTTTTCAAAAGATGAAATATTGGCGGCAGCTTATGCAAAGAACCCGGTTTATTGGGTGCTTGGTGTAATCGGTGCAGGAATGACGGCTTTTTATATGTTCCGTTTATATGCTACTACCTTTCTTGGTGAATTTCGCGGCACAGAAGAGCAGAAACATCATTTGCATGAAAGCCCGGCAGCCATAACCATTCCACTCATTATTCTTGCTGTGTTTGCTTTTAGCGGCGGCTTTTTTAATGTGCCTGCTATCTTTGGCGGCAGCCAGCAACTGCACCATTATTTGTCACCGGTATTAACAACAGAGCATGAACATGAAATAGCGCATGGTACGGAATTAATGTTGATGGGTATATCTGTTGGCGTTGCATTACTGGCAGCCATCATTGCCCTAACCAAATATGCAAAGAAGCCGGAACTGAATGAACCCGAAGGCCTGGGTAAAGTGCTTGCCAACAAATGGTATATTGATGAGTTGTATGATGCTGTTATTGTAAACCCTTTGCTTGCACTTGGCGGTTTCTTTAAAAATGTAATTGAGAAGTCAGGTATTGACGGCTTTGTAAATGGCGTGGGCAGTTTTGTACAATATTCATCGAGAAGGTTAAGGCTGGTGCAGAATGGTAAAGTGGGCACTTATATTCTTTTAATGATCTTTTCTATTTTGATATTGTGGCTGGCGTTTTGGTATCAGGCAACGATAACCGGCTTTTTTCAAAAAATATTTTAAATAAAACATGATCGCTTTATTACTCATACTTATACCGGTTATTGGCGGCTTAATAAATTTATTTATTAAGAATGAAAGTTCGGCTAAAGCATTTTCTTTAATTGTTTCATTGATTGTGTTAGCCGTTGCATTAGGCGGCATTTATACAAACCAGGCTGATCTTTTGCATTATGATATATCATGGATGCCCGACCTCGGAAGCCGCATTACTTTAGAGCTTGATGGATTGAGCAAAATATTATCCCTGCTTACAGCCGTTTCCATGCCGGTTATTTTAATAGCTGTTTATAAAGATCATTATCCTGATGCCGGCAAATTCTTTGGTCTTATGCTTTTATGCCAGGCCGGAATGCTTGGTGTATTTCTTTCCATGGACGCCTTGCTTTTTTACTTCTTCTGGGAACTGGCTTTAATACCGGCTTATTTTATTTGCTCCATCTGGGGCGGCGAAAAGCGCATACAGGTTACTTTCAAATTCTTTGTTTACACATTTGTGGGTTCGCTGTTAATGCTGGTGGCAATTATTTTTGTTTACTTCCACACACCTGATCATTCTTTTGCAATTAAATCTTTTTATAACGCTCACCTTACTGCCGCACAAACGCAGTGGATGTTTTGGTTATTCTTTATTGCACTGGCTATTAAAATGCCTGTATTTCCATTCCATACATGGCAGCCCGATACGTATGAACAGTCGCCTACAGCATTTACGATGATACTGAGCGGCGTAATGGTAAAAATGGGTTTGTTTGGCGTAATCCGCTGGCTGTTGCCTATGTTCCCGCAGGCTTCATCATCTAATAGTTCAATCATTATTATACTTGCCGTTATAGGAATGCTGTATGCTTCGCTGATTGCCGTTAAGCAGGATGATATGAAGCGGCTGATTGCTTATTCCTCCATCGCTCATATTGGTTTAATGTGTGCAGCTTTATTTGCGAAACAGCAGGCTGGGATAGAAGGCGTGTTCATTCAAATGTTCAATCACGGAATAAACATTATAGGATTGTGGATAGTGGTAGACGTAATAGAAAAACAATTGGGCACAAGAAAGTTTAGTGAACTCGGCGGCCTTGCCCAAAAAGCGCCAACACTCGCCATATTGTTTGTGATAATGTGCCTGGCAAATGTTGCATTGCCGTTAACCAATGCATTTGTAGGGGAGTTCCTTATGTTCAGCGGTTTGTTTAACTACAGCCCTGTTATGGCAGGCGCCGCAATTATATGCATTATACTGGCCGCAGTATATACGCTTAATATGATCCGGAAAGTTTTTTATGGTAATACCGTTGCATTAACAGAGCATGCACACGACAGCAGCTTTAATGTGAATGCAGCATTGGTAATATTAGTGATTTTGGTAATAGTTTTTGGGTTTTACCCGCAGCCAATGATTGACTTAACGCGTGAAACCGTACAACTTTTTATCACCAAAATTTCTTAACAGGCAGCAATTATGAATGCAATTATATTTTCAGCAGGCTGGGGAATAATAATGATGTTTTGCAGTTTTCTTGTAAAGAACCAATCAAGTTACAGGCATATTGCAGCCATTGGTTTGCTTGTACTGCTTGCAGCAAATATTTTTGATACCTACGGCGTTGATTTTTTTCATATTGATTCGGGCAAAATGCTTGCCTACACCCGTTTTGGATTTGTGTTTAATTCCATTGCCATTGGTTCAACATTAATTTATGTATTGCTTACGGGGAAGGATATTGAGCGCCTTGGCAGATATACTGCCGAATTTTTTACACTTATCTTTTTTGTGCTTTGCGGCGTTTGCCTGCTATCCGCTTACAATAACCTGCTGATGTTATTCCTTGGCATAGAAATTCTCACCATACCCTTATATATTCTTACAGGAAGCGATAAGCGTAATCTCAAAAGCAATGAGGCGGCGCTTAAATATTTTTTAATGGGTTCCTTTTCAACCGGCTTAATGCTCATGGGTATTGCATTAATGTATGGCGGCACGGGAACATTTTTGCTTGAATCAAGCCGCCTGCAATCTAACCTTTACCATGGCGTTTCTTTTCTTGAAATAGTAGGGCTTTTATTTCTTCTCGTGTCTATGTGCTTTAAAGTATCCGCTGCTCCATTTCATTTCTGGACGCCTGATGTATATGACGGAGCACCTTCAGTGGTTACATCATTCATGGCAACTATTGTAAAAGTAGCAGGCTTTATAGCGTTTTTTAAATTGTGTTATGTGCGCATGAGCGTAACATCAACAGCAATAGACTGGAAACTGATTTTTTCCATTATTATCATACTTACTTTATTGTTCGGCAACATCACTGCCATATTTCAGCAGAGTGTTAAGCGCATGCTTGCCTATTCCAGCATTTCGCAGGCAGGCTTTATGCTGTTTGCCCTTTTCAGTATCAATGAGTATGCCAGCAAAGGATTATTAATGTATGCTGTTGCCTATTGCCTCGCCACTATTGGTTTATTTGCCGTTTTGGTAAAAATGAAAGATGTAACATTTGAAGGGTATAACGGGCTTGCCAAAACCCAGCCGGTGCTGGCGGCTACGAATGCTATTTTCCTGTTTTCACTTGCCGGAATTCCTTTAACAGCCGGCTTTCTTGCCAAGTATTATATGCTTGCTTCCATTATGAAAACCGGAACCTATACATGGATTGTTGTAGCGGGTGTGTTGTTTGCAGCCATAAGCGTTTACTATTATTTCCGTGTTATACAGGCGATGTATTTTAAAAGCGGGGAACCACAAACAGAAAGCATCAGCAAAAGTTTTAAATTAGGTTTAGTTATTCTCGCAGCAATTATCGTCATTGTTGGCGCTTTCCCGCAGGCTTTGTTCAACTGGTTATATTTTTAGTTACGCATTATTATTTGTACCTTAAAACTGTTTTAGCAAAACAGCGAAACTTTCGTGGTACCTTAATTACTGGTCTCGATTTTAAAAATCTTAAATCTTATCTAAAAAACTACAGAAGCGTATTCTTATTTTACATTTGCTTTTTAATCGCTGAAAAACATCTGGTATTACGAATGTTAAGCCTTGCTTCGCAAATTGTTTGGTGCATACTTGCAGATAATTTTAGTTTGCTGCAATTAATTTTTCCCGACTAAGTGTCTGCCAAACACAATTTTTAAAATAAAAGCATGAACATGAAAACCAGATTTAAGTTAAACATGCCAAATGTTTGGACAGGATTTTGATTATTTATAAAACCAGGGGTTAATTAAGAGGTTTAAGAATTAGTGTATTTGTATAATTGCCTGCGGAAATAAAAAATTAACTGAATAAACACTAAGGACTTTCTTAAACACCAATTAATTTATGCCTGTGTTCAAAAAAGCGCTTTTTGTTGATGATGATGTAATAGCCATTAATATTTCTGAACGGTTACTTACGCTTAATGGTTTTGCAGAAGAAGTGGTTGCCAAAACTGATGGCGAACAGGCAAAAACATTTTTGCTGCATAATAAAACTGATCTTCCTGATATTATTTTTGTAGACCTGTACATGTCTATAATGAGCGGCGTTGAATTTATAAAATGGCTTAATGCATGGCAGGCTAAAGAAAACATTCATGTTCCGGTTTATGTGCTTTCTTCAAGCATGTCTATTGATGATTTTAACCTTGTTTCCAAACACCAAATAAGCGGTTATATTGTAAAGCCCTTAACACCGGGCCATCTTAAGGAAATAGCTACTAAGCATGCTAACAAGCTGCATCATTTTCTAAAGCTTTACTAACTTAACAGGCTATTTAAATATCAAGGTATTTGCCTTTTCAATTTCATCCGTACTGATTGTATGCCCCATGCCGGGGTAAATTTTTACAGTTACATCTGCATGCATATTTTTTAAAACCGTGACTGTTTCCTGTACTCTTTCCACAGGAACATGCATATCGGGATCACTGCTGCCTATAAACAAGGGCATTTGCAAAAAATCGCCGCTGTAATTTTCTTTATAGATTTTATCGCCAACCAGGCCACCGGTAAATGCTACAGCGCCGCCCCATTTTTGGGCATAACGTGTAATAAATTCCAGCATTAAGCAGGCGCCTTGTGAGAAACCAAGAAAATAAATATTATGTGATGGAATGCCGGCAGCAAGAATATCCGCTTCAACCTGTTTCAAAATATCTAATGCCGAAGAAAGCCAGGGTTCGTTTTGCTGTGGCGGCGCTAAAAAAGAATAAGGATACCAGGTGTTATTCGTTGCCTGCGGTGCCAGCAATGCATAATCTTTTACATCAAAATAACCGGCCAGTGAAAGTATGTCTTCGGCAAATGCGCCGCGGCCGTGAATCATTACCAGCGCCTTTTCTGCTTCATTTAAAGCTTTGCCTTTTGTGATTATTTTTTTCTGATGCATATCAGGCAAATTTTTCTGCGTTGAAACTTACCGGCGTTACAGCCTCCTCAATTATTTTACGATGTGGTTCATACCATTCAGGCAATTTTAAAGCTTCGCCTAAATGCGCTTTATCTTCATCAATAGCAAAACCCGGATCTGCGGTTGCCACTTCAAACAAAACACCACCCGGCTCCCTGAAATAAATGGAAGTAAAGTACTGCCTGTCAAGAATAGGCGTAGGGTTTAACATACGCTGAGAAATTTTTTCCCGCACAGCTTCCTGCGATTGCTTATTTGCCGTTGCAAATGCAATATGATGAACAGTGCCGCCGCCGCCAAGCCCCCGCAAGCTATCGGGCGCACAAATTATATCTACATAATTGCCGGGCGCATCCTGCGCTGCAAAACGAAAGCGGTTGCTTTGTTCGCTTATCAGTTTATGGTCCAATTGTTCGGTAAGCAGCGCCGCCGTTCTTTCATAGCCTTCTTCCCAAATTTCAACATTGTAAAAACCTTTTACAGCATATTCAATTGGGATATAACCATAAGAAAATCCTTTGCGTTCATCTTTATCATTAAACACCAGTTCAAGGCCAAGCCCGTCTTCATCTTCAAAATAAATGTAGGCTTCATTGTTGAACCGCTGCTGTGGCTGTTTAAAATTTACATTAAACTTTTTTAACCGTTCCTGCCAGTAATCAAAAGACGACATCGGTACGGAAAACGAAGTTGTATTCAGCATGCCTTTGCCATGACGGCCTTTGGCAATATTGCCATAAGGGAAAAAAGTAAGTATGCTGCCGGGCTCACCCATCTCATCGCCGTAATAAAAATGATATACTTCAGGCGCATCGAAGTTTACGGTTTTCTTTACAAGCCTCAATCCCAAAATGCCTGCATAAAAATCAATATTCTTTTGCGGGTTGCCGGCAAGCGCCGTTACGTGGTGTATCCCGGTTACCAGATTATCCATTGGAGTGTGTTTTTAGCGGTGTGTATTTTTTAAAAAGCGTACAACAATTTTGTCTATTGGTAATGATACAGATTCTTCAGTAAGCTCATTCCATTCAACCCATCTCAGTACTTCGCTTTGTCCCTTCGGATCTGCTATTTGATGTAATTCAAAATCAAAAACCTTTGTTTTTACCTGCAGTTCATTTAATCCTTCAGCCTGTACAAAATAATAAATTGAAATTATCTGGTCGAATGCATTAAATGCCGACTGCTGAAAATAATCCGTAGTGTAAATATGATCGCCAACTATAACATCAAGCCCTGTCTCTTCTTTAAATTCCCGCTTTAAACAATCTCTTGTGCCTTCGCCCAGCTCAAGCCCGCCGCCCGGGAATTTGGTAAAATAATCGCCCCGGATAAATTCATCGCTCACTAAAATCCTACTATTATCATCCAATAAAATACCGTAAACACGAACGGTATATTTCGTTATTGCCATATGCTAAAATACAGAGATAAATGCTGGTGAAATAAAATTAAAAAAATGTTTGAATTAATTTTTGCTTAACACGCATCTTACCCTTTCCGGGTTCAAAACTCCTATTATCTTTAACCTGTAAATTTGTGCAATGCGGAATACTTCTACACTTATTATTTGCATGTTGTTATCAGGTTTTATGAATGCGCAACCTGTTTCTGTAATATTTGATTCTGATATGGGGCCTGATTATGATGATGTGGGCGCCATTGCATTACTGCATGCTTTTGCTGATAAAGGTGAGGTTAACATTCTTGCCACCATTGCCAGCACCAAATATGATGATGTCGCTGCCGTATTTAGTGCATTCAATACATATTTTAAAAGGCCAAACATACCAATAGCCGTTCCCAAAGGTGAAGCGCTTGAGCTACGTGATTTTCAGCACTGGACTGATTCAGTAGTAAAAAATTATCCGCATGCTGTGAACAGCAACAGGGATGTGCCGGATGCCGTGGCCTTATACCGCAGGGTTTTAGCCATTCAACCAAACAATAGCGTAACTATAATTACAGTTGGCTTTTTGACCAATCTTAAAAACTTGTTGCAATCGAAGGCTGATATGTTTTCACCATTGAACGGTGAACAACTGGTACAACAAAAGGTAAAGCAACTCGTAAGCATGGCAGGTAAATTTCCTTCGGGAAGTGAGTTTAATATTAACCGTGATTTTATAGCTGCTAAATATGTGTTCGATCATTTTCCTGCGCCTGTATTGTTTTCAGGTTTTGAAATAGGAGAGAAGATAAAATGCGGCATCCCGCTTATTCAAAATGATTCTATTACACAAAGCCCGGTTAAGGATGTTTTCCGTATTTCAATTCCGCAGGCAAAAGAAGATAGTGCCGGCAGGAAGAGTTGGGATGAGACGGCTGTACTGGTTGGTGTGAAAGGTTATAAAGACTGGTACACGGTGAAGCAGGGCAAAATAATTATTAGTGATAAAGATGGCAGCAATATGTGGATGGATGATAAAACTTCAAAACAATACCATCTTGTAGAAAAAGCGGAGCCTGCTGTTGTACAGGAACTGATTGATAAATTAATTATGCATAAACCGGGAGAGAAGGAGTGAGGTCATTGGCAGGCACCAAACAGGTTTAGTCAAATTTTGTTGTTTAAAAATTAAATTGTTCTGCAATAGCCGATTGATAGCCGGCACAAAGCAAAAATTAATAACAGGAATAGCTAAATTTAAGGTTGTTTTGCAACAAGAAACCGGCAACTGATGAAGCGATTACTGTTCCTGTCTTCCTATATTTTTACAATACTTGTAGGCATATTCATGCTTACCAAACTTTCATTAAACGGTTACATCACTGATTTTTATTTTTTTGTTATCAGCCTTTTACTTAACCTTCTTGCATTTTGGGTGTTCGGCCGTATTGGCTGGACTAAAGGTATAGGCATTATTAACCTGGCTTTTGCCTCCTGGCAAATAATTGCACTTTGTATTTTTTTATCTATTAATACTTTGAAGGTTGATAAAGTATATACGCCCGCAAACAATAAGCACAATTTATATAGCAGAATACTCGGTTGGTATAATCGGGCTTATTTCAGGCCTTACAAAGACGATGGCTTATGCGATGGCGAATTTTGGCAAACCAAAGTGCCATATTTTTTTCCGCTGGTTGAAATAGAAACAAGCAGGGATAAGTGCCATAACATAGAGGATACACCTGATTATGACTGGCTTTTCAAGCATGTTCCGGAATAAAAACAGCGGGCATAAATTTTATTTTTTAAACTTCCCGTTGCGCCTCAATGGTTTTTTGCGTTTCTTCCTGGCTGGCATATTCTTCTTCGGGTTCAGGCAGGATTTTTATAACGGAATCCTGCAGCGATATTACCGATGACGCAGAATATAAGCCTATAAATTCGCCTGAATAAGTATAATCAATCAATGTAAGTTTTACAATGCCATCAACCGAAACCTCAATATAATTCCCATAGCTCAGCAGGCTGAAATGAAAACTCCTGTCTTCGTTTACTTTAAAAAGGCCCGCCTGTATATCATTAAAAACAAAATTGCTTTTAAAGTTATTGGGGTTGTATCCCCAGGTCCTTATTTTCACAACACCGTTGGATACATCAAATGAGATATAATAGCCGCTGCCATCACCATCGATATCTGTAACAATGCCCAACTTGCCCATGCCTTCCACATTTATTCTTCCTTCCCAAATAAAAGCAGTGGATGGTTTCTTGAAATAAAACACTTCATAACCGCTTCTTGATCCGCATACCCATTTATCGTCGTTTAAAAAAAGCGAAGCTGTAGGGTTATTGAATAAACACTTAACATCTTTTATATCCTGTTGCCGCACGCTGCCTGCTACCATTTGCTGCCAGCGATAATATGTTTTTAATAATAATCTTCCTTTATCATCGGTATCAAACTGCTTTGGCGGCGGCAATACCCTTAGCCTGTCTACAGTGCCGGCATAAAAAAAATTAAACACCAGAAGATGTTCTCCATCCTGCACCGTTCGTGCAGCGTAATTGCCAAGCGGCAATACCACATCGGAATGAAAGGAATGGTATTCCCCCAAAAATTCCGGTGAAAACCAATAGCGCACTTTTATATCCTCTCTTATTGAACCAAGTAGATAAAAACGGCCATGTAATTCAAACAAACACGGGCATTCAATATCATCGTAGGCCATGGGATGAATTAACGGCGGCAGAAACTCAGCGCCATCTGCGGTTAATTTTATAAGACCGGCACAACCTCTTCTTGATAAAGGCCCTGTATTACGGCGTGCACATACAATCAAATAAGTATCACCATTATAATCAAAACGAAAGGGATCGCGAAAGCTTAGCCACTTCCTTGGGTTGTCTTTCTTACTTTCGTAATATATGCCGGGTGGTTCAATATATAAAGCCGGTCTATCCGTTTTTTTCCAGGTGATTAAATCTTCTGATTCCGCAAAGCCTATCCTTGAAATTACGCCACGGTCTCTTCTCTGCAGGCCGGTATAATACATAATGAATTTGCCGTTGGCTTCACGCACATCCATCGTCCATAACATATCATCATCCCAATCGCCGGGATCGCCTACAAACAAGGCATTCTTTGTGCGCCGCCATGACATGCCATCTTTTGAAACAGCATGTGCTATATAATCGTGATTAGGTATAATAAGATGAAATAAATGATAAACGCCATTGTGGATCAGTACCGTTATATCGCCAATTTCCCATTCATTAAAACCAGAGCCTGAATACATATAATCTGTTTTGCAACCTTTTGAATTATCACAAATATCTAATTTTATGAGGATTAGTTACTTTTGAAGCTTACATGAAAGAATATTACATACAGTTATTCAGCCCACATGGGTTAATCCGGTATCATGAACCAGAGATAGGGAGAGATAAAGACACCGGAGGGCAGGTGAAGTACGTATTGGAACTTCTGGAAACTTTATCACAACATCCGCAGGTAAGAAAAGCAGACCTGTTTACAAGAAAGATTATTGATAAAAGGGTTGCTCCTGATTATGGAAAAGATATTGAAACGGTAAATGATAAAGCCCGTATTGTTCGCATTACATGTGGCGGCAATAATTACCGGCAGAAGGAATCGCTATGGGATCATTTGGATGAATTTGTTGACCGGACCATTCAATTTATAGAGCATGAAAAAGATATGCCCGATGTGGTGCACGGCCATTATGCTGATGGCATTTATATAGCCGGCCAGTTGAGTGAAGTATTTGGCATACCATTCTTTGCAACCGCCCATTCACTTGGCCGCAATAAAAAAAATATTCTGCTGCAGCAGGGCATGACAGAGGAAAAGATTAATGAGAAGTTTAACATGCAACGGCGCATCAAAGAAGAAGAAAAATACCTTGAAACTGCCGATGCCATTATTACAAGCACTAACTATATTATTGAAGACCAGTACAAGCTTTATGATAATAAAGCTTTGGGAAAATTTCATGTGATTCCGCCAGGCGTAAACAGTCATATCTTCTTTCCTTTTTACCGGCTCGATATGCCTTCTTACAATTTAACGCTCGAACAGGAACAGGCATTATACCGCGTGAATTCGGAAATAGAACGCTTTCTTTTCCAGCCTGCAAAACCATTGGTGCTTTCCATTGGCCGCGCCGATAAAAGAAAGAATTTTGAAACTATTATACAGGCTTACGGACAAGATAAAGAGTTACAGGCAATGGCTAATCTCGCCATTTTTGCCGGGGTAAGAAAAGATATTTCACAGATGCCGCCTGATGAGCAGGAAATACTTACCAATCTTTTATTGCTTTTAGATAAGTATGACTTGTATGGTAAAATGGCGATCCCAAAAAAGAATGACCCCAAATTTGAGGTGCCGGAAATTTACCGGATTGCTGCCCGTAAAAAAGGTGTTTTTGTAAATGCCACGCCAGGCGAAAATTTCGGCCTTACCATCGTTGAAGCTGCGGGTTGTGGTCTGCCTGTTATTGCTTCGCCCACCGGCGGCCCGAAAGAGATTATTGAGAACAGCAATAACGGAATTTTAGTTGACGTGGAAGATCCTGCTGCTATTGCAGCAGCATTAAAAAAGATAATTGCCGACCAGAGTTTATGGGAAGAATATTCTGGCAATGGCATTAAAGCCTCTACGCAAGATTACTCCTGGGAAACACATGCCAATAAATATGTTGAGCTTCTAAGCAAGGTTTTAGAAGGCAAGCATACCGGCGAAAAAAGTTATGTGCCTAAAACAGCGTATGGTAAAAAATTATCGGCTGCGCAAATGGCCTTTGTTTCAGATATTGACGGAACCCTGTTTGAAGAAGATAATACAGAAGGCCTCGGCGAATTATTGCAATGGATAAAAAATAACAGGGAGAAAATGATCTTTGGCGTTGCCAGTGGCAGAAACAGGCAGTTAACACTGGATGGCCTGCACAGTAAGAACATAAAAGATTTTGATGTGCTGATTTGTTCAGCCGGATCGGAAATTTATTATACGGATAAACTTATTCCTGATTATGGTTATGAAAACTATATTAACCGCCAGTGGAAGCGCGAAGAATTAAAAAGGGTGCTTGAATCATTTAAAGGCATTCATTTGCAGGGCCCTGATGCACAATGGCCTTTTAAACTTAGTTATTATGTGGATGAAGATTTTACAAGAACTGATCTTCAAAACCTCTATAAATTTTTGAATGACCGTAAGCTAAGGGCTAAGATATTGCTTACTGAAAACCGTTATCTTGACCTGCTGCCATTTCGTTCGGGCAAAGGCAGCGCCGTGCGGTACCTGAGTAATAAATGGAAACTGCCTTTGGAAAAATTTATAACTGCCGGTAATAGCGGTAATGATATTGATATGGTGCGCGGAAGAATTCGAGGAATAGTGGTAGCCAATTACAGCGCCGAAATGCAGGCACTTAAAAATAACCGGCAGGCCTATTTTGCCAGGCAGCCATTGGCCAAAGGCGTGCTCGAAGGCATTCATCATTACACTTCGCAGGATGATTTTAATGATTAAGGAATGTTCTGTTAGAAGCAAACATTATAAGCGCCGTCGTTTAAACCCAAAGGGTTGATGGTGGCCTGTATAGGTTAAAAATTTAGCGGAAAACCTTAAACGGTTTTATCGACTCATTATATTTACCTGCGTACAATTTTTATCGCAGTAAATAAATCGTTACATGAAAAAATCATCCCGCAGAAAATTTATACTTACATCTGCAGCAGGCGCCACTGCATTGGCCGTAAATGCAAAATCTTCGAATATGGAAAATAAACAAATAGCACATCATGTTTTTTTCTGGCTTAAGAATGACGGTTCTGCTGAAGACCGCGATAAACTGGTGGAAGGCGTAAAGACCTTATCAAAAATTCCCGAAATAAAAGAGTTGCAGGTGGGCATTGTTGCCGATACTGAAAAACGCGATGTGGTGGATGCTTCATGGGCAGTTTCTGAATTAATGTTTTTTGATACACTGGCCGACCAGGCTAATTATCAAAGTCATCCCATTCACCAGGAGTTTATTAAAAATTACAGCGGGCTTTGGAGCAAGGTGGTAGTGTATGATATACAGAAGGTGTAGAGCCCCCACCCTCGTTCGCTTTCTACTTTTGTTGAGGGATGCCCGGCTTCGAAAAATGTTATATAATTTGAATACGGGTGGCTGATTGTTGGAAGTCTGTTGCACTGTAATGCGGCCTGACTTTCTTTATCTTATTTCGCGGTTAATCCAAAAAATAAAGCAGTTTCATTCACAACCCGCAGCCGCAATAAAATATTACAGTACAAGTGCTGTGACACAACCGTGATGCCATAAAAAACCATTGCTGGTAACCTTAAAAAATCTTTTAAGTGCAGCGTAAAATAAATAAATATCGAAGCCTGATTAAGGATATTCGTAACTACCAGTGGCAGGTTTTATGATAATATTAAACAGGGGGCATCGCTCCAGGTAAATCGCAGGAAACGAGGTGAATTTTATTAACATCACACGTGCAAAAAATACTCCGTTTTAACCCTTAAACAGCATATAAATCATTAAATTTGCGGGCTTTATTTTTTTAGCGATTTTATATTACATGTAAATAACGAATGGAAGAAAATCAACTACCGCAGGAAACTGCAGATAACGATCGCGTCATCCAGGTAAATATTGAAGAACAAATGAAAACGGCCTACATTGATTATTCAATGTCGGTTATTGTTGGCCGTGCCTTACCCGATGTGCGTGATGGCTTTAAACCAGTGCACCGCAGGATTTTATATGCGATGAATGAACTGGGTTTAAGTTATAACCGTCCTTATAAAAAATGCGCCCGTATAGTGGGAGAGGTGCTGGGTAAATATCACCCGCACGGTGATGGCGCTGTATATGATGCGCTGGTGAGAATGGGACAGGAGTGGAGCATGAACCACACACTTGTTGACAAACAGGGAAACTTTGGCAGCCCCGATGGCGACCCGCCTGCGGCCATGCGTTATACAGAAGCAAGACTGGAGCGTTTGGCAGAAAGCATGCTGGATGATATTGAAAAAGAGACCGTGGATTTCCAGTTAAACTTTGATGATTCGCTGGAAGAGCCCGTTGTATTGCCCACACGTATTCCGCAGTTGCTGGTAAATGGTTCCAGCGGTATTGCTGTGGGTATGGCAACGAATATGATGCCGCACAATTTATCAGAAGTTATCGATGGTTGTATTGCACATATTGACGATAAGGAAATATCAGCAGAAGATTTAATGAAATATGTAAAAGCGCCGGACTTTCCAACAGGCGGCGTTATTTACGGCATGGATGGTGTGCAGCAGGCCATGCTTACCGGCAGGGGAAGGGTAGTGCTGCGGGGTAAATGCCATGTGGAAACAAAAGCAAGCGGCCGTGAACAAATTATTATTACGGCTGTGCCTTATCAGGTAAACCGCGATACGTTAACCGACCGCATTGGCCAGTTGGTAAATGATAAAACAATTGAAGGCATTGCACATGTAAATAATGAAAGCAATAAGAAAGAAGGCACCCGTATTGTAATTGATTTGAAACGTGATGGCGTTGCAACCGTTATCATCAATCAATTATATAAATATACCGAACTGCAAACAAGCTATGGTATTAATAACGTTGCATTAAGTAAGGGAAGGCCAAAGACTCTAAATGTAAAAGTGCTTATAAGCGAGTTTATTGATTTTAGGATGGAGGTGGTTATTCGCCGCGCCAACTATGAACTGCGAAAAGCACAGGAAAGGGCGCATATTTTAAATGGTTACTTAATTGCCATAGATCACCTGGATGAAGTTATACGGTTAATAAGAAATTCACCCACACCTGAAACTGCAAAAGAAAATCTAATAAATGCAGGCTGGGGTTTGGATGAAATCCAGGCTAAAGCCATCCTTGAATTAAGGTTGCAGCGCCTTACCGGTATGGAGCGTGAAAAGATCAAGGAAGAATACGAAGAACTGCAAAAGCAAATTGCCGGTTTGGAAGCCTTGCTTGCCAGTGAAGAATTAAGGTATGATCTTATAAAGAGAGAATTACTGGAAGTAAAAGAAAGATACGGTAAGCCCAGGCAAACAGAAATTCAGTACCTGGCCAACGAAATGCGCATTGAAGATTTAATTGAAAAAGAAGATGTGGTAATCACCATTTCGCATTTGGGTTATATAAAAAGAACCAGTGCATCTGAATACCGCCAGCAACGTCGCGGTGGCCGTGGCGCCATTGGCAGCAAAACAAGGGATGAAGATTATGTAGAACATTTGTTTGTTGCTTCCACACATGATACTATGCTGTTCTTTAGCCAGCAGGGAAGATGTTACTGGCTTAAGGTATATGAAGTGCCGGATGGCGAAAAGCAAAGTAAAGGCAGGGCAATTCAGAACATGGTGCAGTTAGTGCAGGGTGATAAAGTGAGGGCCATTATGAACGTTAAAAACCTTGAAGACAGGGAGTTTGTTGAAGGGCACAATATAGTGCTGTGTACCAGGAAAGGTGTTATTAAAAAAACGGCGCTGGCAGACTTTAGCAGGCCAAGGGCCACAGGTGTTAATGCCATTACCATTTTGGAAGGAGATGAATTGCTCACTGCACGGTTAACCGATGGAAGTTCTGAAATAATGATGGCCGTAAAAAGCGGCAGGGCTATTCGTTTTCCAGAAGAGAAAGTAAGAGCGACAGGCCGCGGCGCCATTGGCGTTGGCGGAATTGAAGTAGATAATGCAAAGGATGAAGTAATTGGTATGATTTGTGTCCAAAGGAACGAAACTGCAAAAACGGTTTTGGTTGTTAGTGAAAAAGGGTTTGGCAAACGTACCAGGATTGATGAATACCGCATTACCAACAGGGGCGGCAAAGGTGTAAAAACCATCAATGTAACAGAAAAAACGGGCAGCCTTGTAGGCATTCTCGATGTTGAAGAAAGCGAAGATTTATTAATCACCTGTAAGTCTGGCATTATTTTAAGAACATCAGTTAAAAATATAAAAGAAGCCGGCCGCGCCACGCAGGGTGTTAAATTAATACGATTGGATGAAGGGGATGAAATAGCCGCCATCACCAAACTGAATGAACAGGAAGAAGAACCCGAAATTAATGATGCTGCAGATGATGATATTATCATCACCGAAGCTGGAAGCGATATTATGGAGAACGATAATAATGAAGAAGGTGAAAATAAGGAGGGCAGCGACAATAATTCGGAGAATGATAAGGATGAAAATGCAACCGTTTAAAAATTGATTAACAGATAACAACTATAAATTTGGTTAACAATAAAATTTAAATAAAGAATGATGAAAAAAATAATTCTATTGATTGCGTTTTCATTTTCACTTAGTTACCTTATGGCGCAGGATGGCGATGTTATAGCGCTGTATGTACAACAAAAAAAGTTTGATAAGGCTAAGGAGGAGGTTGATAAAATGGTGAATAATCCAAAACTTAAAGAAAAGGATAAGCCAACAGCCTTGCTGTGGAAAATGTATGTGTATGGGCAGATGTATGGGGATTCAGCCATGGGCCCACAAAATCCGAATGCCGATGCTGAAGCGCTGGATGCTTTTAGTCAATATCAGCAAATAGATCCTTCTTTAAAACAAATGAAAGAAGGCAATTTCTCCAATGGATTAAGCAGTGTTTATAATGGGTATATTGTAAGAGGTAATGAATATTGGAAAAACAAAACCTGGGATAGCGCTTTTAAATATTTTTCAAAAGCTGAAAGGCTGGGACAGGTAATGATAGATAATAAAATGACCCAGTCCACTTCCACGATAGATACTACAATGGTTTTGTTTACCGGCGTTGCCGCCCAGAATTCCAAGCAAATTGATTCTGCAGCCAAATATTATGCAAGGTTGGCCGATTTAAAAATTACCGGCGAAGACTATGAAAGCATTTACCAGTTTTTGATCCAGTATGCCATGGATAAGAAAGATGATGCTTCTTTTAAAAAATATCTTGCACTTGCAAAAGAATTGTATCCAAATAATAATGCAACGTGGTCTCAGTATGAAATGAGCAACATGACCGCCAATTCAAGCTTATCGGAACTTTTGCAGAAATATGAACAGGAAGCCGCTGCGGGCAGCATGGACGAACAAAAGATTGTGGGTTATGCTGAAGCGTTTGCCACTAACGATTCTGCGCAGCTAAATGGTTTAGACAGTGCTCAGAAAGTTCAGATGAAACTTGCCGCAGCACGGGCTTATGGTAAAGCATTTGATGCAACCAATGGTGCCAATGGATTATATGCATTTGGCGCAGGATATTATTATCATTATGCCTTTGAAACTTTAGATGACCGCTATCACAGCTATACAGGCGAATCCGCCCCATTAAAAGCTAAACGCGATGAAATAGCAAAAGAAGAAGGTGTTTATGCCGATTCTTCAGCACAATGGCTTGAAAAAGCTTTTACTATACTCAATGCAAAGCAGGACAGGGAAAGACTTGAAACCGCCAACCTGAATCATACAGTAAATTTCCTCGCCCAGATTTATCTTTGGAAGAGGGACAGAACCAAGTTTGGTGGTAATTCTGCCGACTATGATAAATACGATGCATTGTATAAAAAATACGATGAACTGTTTAATACATTTAAGTAAGTTTAATTATTGAAAATAAAAAGAGCTGGTTTAAATTAACCAGCTCTTTTTATTTGGTTCCCGTTAGAAATTACAGGTTACGCCTCCTCAAAATTATCTTCAAAATATTTCCGGGCCACATACCATTTATCTTCATAATTTTTGGGATTACGGGCAATCATGCCCATATCTGTTTCGGGATTGTCTTCCTTGCTTACCGAAACACCCGTAAGATCTTCGCCCTTTATATATGGCCGCATTTCCGATAATCCTTTTCGTTTATACTGTTTCCAGTTTTCCATACTATTTATTTTATGATTAAGATATAACCGCTTAAAATGTTATGATGAATACAATTCAAAAATTGTGCGTGGAAATTTATAAATAGAGGTCGATAAAATATAAATCACTTTTTAGAATATTCAACTTAACATAATATTAATTATAGGATAAAATCTATTTTATCATTTTTGATAGTAAAGCTATCAAATGGCTTTAATAAACCACCAAATGATGGAGCTGCAAGGCCTTCATCAATAATCAAATCCTGGTTGGTTATAATCCTGATTTCATCAAACAGCTTTTCATCAATAAACGATTGTAATAATTTTGCACCGCCTTCTACCAGGATGCTTTGAATATTTAATTGATAACAGACATCGCCAATTTGCTGAACCAGGCTTTTGCTTTTTTCAATTTTGAAAAAATAAACTTTGTTTGTAATGCTTCCGGTATCGTTAGGTTCAAGGGTTTGTTTTTCATAATTGAATACAATTACCGGCGATTCATTATTGAATATTTTTAAAGAAGATGGCAGCCTGAGGTTCTTGTCGATGATTAATCTTACCGGATTTTTTCCCGTCCATAAACGGTTTGTAAGCAATGGATCATCCATCGCTGCTGTATGGGTTCCCACCAGGATGGACGCTTCTTCAAAACGCCATTTATGAACAGCCCTGTTTGTTATATTGTTACTGATTATTAGTCGTTTGTTGTCGGTTGTTGCTATTTTTTTATTAGCTGTCTGCGCCCATTTTAAAATTATATAAGGCCGTTGTTTAGTGTGAAATGTAAAGAAACGCTTGTTCAGGTTTTTACAGGCATCCTGCAATATGCCGGTCATAACTTCTGTTCCGGCAGCCTTTAATTTTTCAATTCCCCTGCCGTCAACTTCTTTAAAAGGATCGCGGGAACCTATTACCACTTTTGGAATTTTATACCTGACGATAAGGTCGCTGCATGGTGGTGTTTTACCAAAATGCGCACAGGGTTCCAGTGAAACATACAGTGTGGATTTTTCAATAAATCGCCGGTCTGCAGTTTGTACCGAAGCTATACAGTTTACCTCAGCGTGTGCTTCGCCATATTTTTGATGATACCCCTCGCCTATTATTCTGTCTTCATAAACCAGCACAGCGCCAACCATGGGGTTTGGGGCAACATTGCCCGCTCCGAGCTTTGCCAGTTGAATGCAGCGCTGCATGTATATTTCATCCGCGGTCATTGTCAAAAATAATTAATAGCATTGCATTATGACAATTTCTGAAGCAGGTAAAATTTTACGATCAGCATTAGATACAATATATGATCAGCGGGAAGCACCCAATATTTCAAACCTGCTTTTGGAAAAACTTACCGGTTTTTCAAGGTCTGAACGAGTAATTTATAAAGATAAGGCACTTACAGAAAACCAGGTAATTAATCTTAGAAAAAATATTGATAAATTGCTGCAACACACACCTATTCAATACATTATTAATGAATCATGGTTTGCTGGTATCTCTTTTTATGTAGATGAAAATGTTTTAATCCCGCGTCCAGAAACAGAGGAATTGGTGGAATTAATCCTGGAGAATTCTCATAATTCCGGTTTAAAAGCCCCTTTTGTTTTAGATATTGGAACTGGCAGCGGGTGTATTGCCATTTTAATTAAAAAAAAATTACCGCTGTCGAATGTTTATGCATTGGAAATCAGTAAAAAATCTTTGGAGATAGCAACAAAAAATGCTGTATCCAATGATGCACCTGTTCATTTTTTAGAAGCTGATATTCTTGATTTCCATCCGCCGGCTACTTTTCCCAAATTTGACATAATTGTGAGTAACCCGCCTTATATCACTCAAAGTGAATCATCGTTAATGCAACCAAATGTCTTGCAATATGAGCCACACAAAGCTCTGTTTGTACCGGATGACGATCCGCTGCTTTTTTATAAGATTATTGCCGGCTTTGCGCTGCAGCATCTCAAACGTCCCGGGCGATTGTACTTTGAAATAAATGAATTAATGGGTGAACAGGTTGCGGCATTATTACGTTCGAAAGGCTTTACTTCAGTTGAGATCAAAAAAGATATGCAGCAAAAAAACCGTATGGCATCTGCTTTTTTAGCGTAAAACAAGACGTTATTTATGTGGCTTAAACTAAATTTGCATTATGATTACCGGTATAAACAATTCAGCGCAGGTAAAAGAAGATGTGGACACAGAATTGTTAGATACGCTTGCGGCGTCCTATAACCTCATTGTGTGGAATGATGAGGTAAATACGTTTGACTGGGTAATTGAGACCCTTGTGGAGGTTTGCGGCCACACCACAGAGCAAGCCGAACAATGCGCTTTCATTATTCATTTCCAGGGAAAATATGCCGTTAAGCAGGGTGATTATGAAACCCTTAATCCTATGCGTGAAGCCATCATCAACCGGGGCATAAATGCAACTATTGAAGAAATGGTTGAACATTAGTTTTGCTTTTATCCAAAAAAGGATTTATTTACCGCCTGTCTGCTGCAATCTGAATTTCATCACCAGAGCATTCTTTTATGTACCTGACCGTACTGGACAATAAATTATGGTTTCCGCCTGCCACTGCAGCTACAGAAGATGGCCTGCTCGCCATGGGCGGCGATCTTAGTGAAGAGAGATTGCTGCTCGCTTACAGGCGGGGAATCTTTCCCTGGTTTGAAGGCAACCTGCCGCTTTGGTGGTGTCCCGATCCACGCTTTGTTTTATTTCCGGGTAATCTTAAAATAAGTAAAAGCATGCAGAAGGTTTTACATAATAACAATTTTCAGTTTAAAACAAATACGGCGTTTGAAGAAGTTATTAGGAATTGTAAAACGGTAAAACGTGATCATGAGGGCACGTGGATAACGAATGAAGTGGAACAGGCTTATGTTAACCTGCATAAAAAGGGATATGCCCATAGTGCGGAAGCCTGGCAGGGCAATGAACTTGCCGGCGGTTTATATGGCATAAAAATGGGAAAGGTTTTCTTTGGGGAAAGCATGTTCAGCCATATTTCCAATGCCAGCAAATTTGCTTTTATAAACTACGTAAAGCAATTGGCGCAGGAAGGCGTTGTTTTAATAGATTGCCAGGTTTATACAAAACATTTGGAAAGCCTGGGCGCTGAAATGATAAGCCGTAATGAATTTTTAAATCTGCTTCAACAGATTGCTTAACTTGAAAATGATTATACAATTTAATTATTAACCGCCTTATAACGAGTGAACGATATTTATAAGCTGTCTCTTATAATCTGCATGCTGCTTGTTTGTTTTTATGCCGGTGCCCAGAATAAGGATACTATTCAAACCACCTCAAAAAGCAATATATTCAGCCATGCACTGAAGCTTATAAAAAGAAAGCATAAAGATACAAGCTCCATTACCAGGCTTAACCGTCAGGAATTGCTTACTACTAAAAGTGAGGTCGCTTTTAAACAATATGAAGGCAAAATCATCCGGAACATTATCATTAACCGCTTTAAGTTTGAAAAAACCTTCGCAGACACATCAAAATCAATTGACTATTTCGGAACCAGGCTTTTAAACAGCCTGCATAATAATACCAAGGAATGGGCAATAAGAGATAACCTTTTCTTTAAAGAAAATACCCCTGTTGCCGCTTACCTGCTCGCCGATAATGAACGTTTTTTACGTACACTCGACTATATACAGGATGCACGCATTATTATTCAGCCTAAAACCGGTTCGCCCGATTCTGTGGATGTTTATGTAATTACCAAAGACCTTTTTAGTATTAACGGCGTACTTAACAGGGCCAGCACCGGCAGGTTTAAGGCAACCGCAGAAGATGTAAACCTTTTTGGGGCAGCCCAAAGTGTCCGGCTTACTTTTCTTGCGGAAAAAGAAAGAGAACCCACTGCAGGCATTGGCTTATCCTATACAAAATTTAATATAGCGCATAGTTTTATTGATGCATCTGTTGGGTATTCAACCATCAACCAGGATTTGTTTAACCGCACTACCGACGAGCAAGCCACCTATTTTTCCCTCCAGCGAAACCTTGCCTCGCAATACAAACATTTTGCCGGAGGTTTAACGATCGGCGATTTCAAAACCTTTAATAATTACAACAAGCAGCCTTTTGATTTTTACAATTACCATTACCGGCTTTTTGATGCATGGATCGGTTATAACCTCGGTATAAAAAAATATGCGATCAACCATAAACATCTCGACAGGCATTTTGTGAGTATCCGATACATGAATACCAATTTTATAAAAACGCCGCAGCAGGCGGTTGATAAACTTATATTCAGGTTTGATGATAAGCAGGCGGTTTTAGGCCAGTTCACTTTTTTTAAACAGGAGTTTTACAAAACCAATTACCTGTATGGCTTTGGCAATACGGAAGATGTGCCCTATGGTTATAACGTGTCACTCACGGGCGGCTGGTATAAACAATCATTTCTTTCCCGGCCTTATACCGGTGTTGACGCCAACCTCTACAGTGTTTATAAAAAAGGCGACATCGTGCAGTATTTCCTGCGTGCCGGTACTTTTTATAACAAAGGGAAATTACAGGACGGTGCTTTACTTGTGGGGGCATCCGCATTCAGCAGGGCTGTATTGTTTAAGAATTTTAAGATGCGCCAGTATGCCCGCATTTCCTATACGCATCTCTTTAACCGCACCGGCCTGGAACCTTTACGCATCAATAATCCGTTTGGCATCCGTTATTTTAAAGCTGATTCTGTGTTGGGAGAAGACAGGTTTAGCCTGCACTCTGAAACCATTACTTTTACCAACTTCAAAATTTTTGGATTTAAGTTCTCTCCTTTTGGCTTTGCTGACGTTGCTGCCGTAACAGCGGAAGATAAACCCGCTGTTACCGATTGGTACTATGGCCTGGGCGGCGGCATAAGAACAAGGAATGAAAACCTTGTATTCAAAACAGCGGAACTGAGGTTTGTGTATTTCCCAAAAATACCGGAAGGCTTATCAAAATTCCTGGCAAGAATTACCATCAACATACAGTTCAGGTATAATACCAATTATGTGCATGCGCCGGATATTATCCAGCTTAACAGCGATTATGATAATAATATTTTTTAACCGGCTAAAGACCCTGCTTTTACAGTTTAATGAAGGAGAAGATGTTTATATTCATTTTACATACAAGCAAATTTGATATGATAAATTTAACCCGGCAAAATAACGGGTAGTTTTCAAACAGACTATATTTGTTACAATATCTAACGTAAAGCTGACCGGTTTAAATGCTTGCTTTTGCAAAGGATTGGAATGCAGCGGCTGCCGGAAAGTATATTAATTTATACCTAAATAGTTTCAATTATGGGATTCCAGGAAATACTGATCATAGCAGTTGTAATACTCATACTTTTTGGCGCAAAAAGAATTCCTGAAATGATGAAAGGCGTAGGAAAAGGCATACGTGAATTTAACAGTGAAAGAGATAAAGTTTCCACTGTTGAAGAGAAAGACGAGCCGGCGAAATAAATATTCCTGCTCATTTTAGCTTATTATAAGCTTGCCTGCATCATTTGTATTCGCCATATACTGCATCGCGAAAACGCTTATGCAGAGTTCCGTAAAACGGCATTACCTGCACAAACATTACAGCCGTAAGTTCGTTTGCAGGGTCAACCCAAAATAAAGTGCTGGCAGCGCCATCCCAGAAAAACTCTCCTACCACGCCATTATTTTCCGCTTTCGTTGCCGGTGGGCGAAGCCGTACGGCAAAATCAATTCCAAATCCTACCTGCCCTTTTGAAGGCAGCCACATACGTTTGGAAATGGTATCGGATAGTTGGTTGGTATGCATCAGTTCCACTGTTTCAGGCTTTAATATTTGCACGTTGCCAAGTGCGCCTTTATTTACGAGCATGCGGGCAAACTTCATATAATCGTCCACTGTAGAGGTAAGACCAAAACCTCCGGGTTTCAGCGGCCAGTCTTTTATATTGAAAGAATTTTCATCATCCGGCAAAGGCGTTAAGCTGCCGTTTTCCCTCCTGTAAGTAACAGCAAACCGCTTCCTGTCACTCCCGGGCACAATGTAGCGGGTATTTGTCATTTGCAGCGGGCCCAGTATGGTTTCCCGGAGGTATTGATCGAAAGGTTTTCCTGATATGCGTTCCACCAGGTAAGCCTGCACATCCACTGAAGTGCCGTATGCCCATTCTTCGCCCGGTTGAAACAACAGTGGCAAACTGGCCAGTTTTTCAGCCATTTCAGCCAGCGTGTTTTGCGGGTTCATGGCATCGGCTTTTTTAATCAGCTCACCTATGCCCGGCAGGTCTGAACCATAAACAAACCCCGACGTATGACGGGTAATATCCCTCATGGTAACCGGCCGTTTGGCTGGTTCCAGTATAAGGTTGCCCGCAGCATCCACACCTTTAAACACCTGCATATTTTTAAATTCGGGTGCATATTTCGAAATGGGATCATCCAGTTTAAAAGCGCCTTTTTCATATAGCGTCATCAACGCCACACCGGTAAGTGGTTTAGTCATTGAATAGATGCGTACAATGGTATTCCTGTCCATTGGCGTTTTATTTTCACGGTTTGCATAGCCAAATGCATTAAAATACACCTCCTTGCCTTTTTCATATATCAATGCTGAAACTCCGGCAATAGTACCTGAGTCAACAAAGCTTTTTAAAACAGTATTGATCCTTGTTTTTACAGCGTCATTTACGAGAGGCACATCCTTATTTTTTATCTCATTTATAGGCTGGGAAGAAAGCGATACAAAGCAAATACAGGATAATAAACAGGCAGCAATGATCTTTTTCATATGTATGCAGGAGTTTTGTAACAGGCCTGTAAGGTACACATCTTCTTTATAAAAATGCAAGGTGCGGTAAACCATTGGCTGAGAAAGACCCTGTGTTTATTGTTAGGTATATTCTCAGTAATGCCTGGTCTCATCTGTACACTTTGGCATTAAGAACGCTTCACTTAGTTAAAAACATGTGCCACCTGTTAATTACTATCACTGTTGTATATTAGATGAGCCCTTGTAGTGATAAATTTTTGGCTGTTGCGCTGTACCTTAACCGGCATTACTTGGAGAAAGCTGGTAATGCAAACCTGTATGCAACCTTCTATATACCTTGTATATGTTTAAAGACAAGCCAGTTATTAAATCATGCACTTCCCTGAATCAACCATGAAGGAGGTATGGGGAAGAGTACATGGAAGTACCTTGTAAGGCAAAAAATAGCCCCGCCATGCGGGGCTTATTATAAATAATAAACTTTTAAATTATTATACGAGCATTCTCAACGGCTCTTCCAGCAGGCTCTTCAGCGTTTGCAGGAAGGCTGCGCCGGTAGCACCGTCCACCACACGGTGATCACAGCTTAAGGTCACCTTCATCACATTACCGGGAACTATGGCGCCATTCTTTACTACCGGTATTTGCGAGATACCACCCACAGCAAGAATACAGGCATCAGGCGGGTTAATGATGGCGGTAAATTCTTCAATGCCAAACATGCCCAGGTTGGAAATGGTAAAGGTGCTGCCCTCCCATTCTGCCGGTTGCAATTTTTTATTCTTGGCTTTATCGGCTAATGCTTTTACTTCGGTTGCTATCTGGCTTAATTGCTTGGTGTCGGCGAAACGCACAACCGGAACCAGTAAACCCTCCTCCACGGCAACGGCAACGCCAATGCTTACGTGCTTGTTTATACGGATCTTATCACCCAGCCAGCTGCTATTTACTTTAGGATGTTGTTTCAATGCCACGGCAACCGCCTTCAATACCATATCATTAAAGCTGATCTTAACCGGGCTTACATCATTAATACGTTTGCGCGCTGCAACGCAGGCATCCATATCAATACTCATGGTAAGGTAGAAATGCGGCGCGGAGAATTTGCTTTCGGCCAAACGGCGGGCAATGGTTTTGCGCATTTGCGATACAGGTATTTCTTCAAACTCCTCTTTGCCGTAAGCTGTAGTTGACGGTTGGCTGCTAACCGTTGAGGGTTGAGCTGCTGCCGGCGCAGTTTGTGCAGGTGCAGCTTTTGCAGAGATTTCGTGTTCACTAACCGCGGCTTGTGGCGTGGCGCCTGCGGCCGATGGCTGATAATTATCTATATCCGACTTGGTAATTCTGCCGTTATCACCGCTGCCTTTTACATATTTAAGGTCAATGCCTTTTTCTTCCGCCAGTTTTTTGGCAAGCGGCGAAGCCAGTATCCTTCCTTCATTTACCACCTGCTGTTCAGGCGCGGCTTCCTGTTTGGTTTCAGGCTGAGGCGCCGTGGCTTCTTCTTTTGTTTCAACAGGTGCCGCTGCTTCAGCGCTGCCACCGCCATCCTTTGCAGCATTCACCACTTTATTCACATCAAAACCTTCTTTACCAATAATGGCCAGCAAATCATTTACGGCAATTTTTTCGCCCTGCTTGGCGCCCTGGTATAAAAGCTTGCCATCTTTATAACTTTCCAGTTCCATGGTAGCCTTATCGGTTTCAATCTCGGCCAGTATATCGCCTTTTTTTACATCATCGCCCACATTTTTCTGCCAGCTTGCTATTACGCCTTCCGTCATCGTATCGCTCAAACGCGGCATCAGCACCACTTCATCCATTTTGGAAATATCCACTTTTTCACCTGAAGATTGTTGGTTACCTGCGCCTTGTGGCTGGGGGTTTGCCGGTTTTTCTTCCGTTTTTGCAGGCGCTTTACTTTCCGCCTTCTTTTCAGCTTCCTGCGGTTTACTTTCCGCTTTGCCGTTACTGCTTCCGCCACCAATCAAACCGCTTACATCTTCACCTTTATCACCCACAATTGCCAGCAGGTCGTTTACCTGCAGTTTGCCGCCTTCTTCAGCGCCGCGGTGCAGCAACACGCCATCCTTATAACTTTCCAGTTCCATAGTGGCTTTATCGGTTTCAATTTCAGCCAGCAAATCACCCTTTTTTACAGTGTCGCCCACGTTTTTATGCCAGGCAGCAATCACGCCTTCGGTCATGGTATCACTTAAACGCGGCATTAAAATTTTTTCAGCCATAATAATTTTATTTTTTGGTGGCAGGCTGCTGTTCCGTGGTTGAGCACGGTTGCGTCGCACTACCGTCATCTGCATTAATGCTATGAAGCTTTTTTAGCGCGGTGAAATTAATGCAAAATGCAAACATACATCAATGATTTACTTTACAGTTTTGAAAATGTGCAGCTTATATAATTGAACAGGTGTTTCCAATTGTTGGATGGCATCCTGATTTTTTAGGATAGGCCAAAACCTTTTCCACGTGGCATTCTAATTTTTTAGGATAGGGTTTGCGCTTAAAAATGACGGGTGGATTGTCCCAACGACAATTGCTTTTGTATAACACTAAAGCTTTGATTTTGAATAGCAGTTTTTTTGAAAATTTAGGATTGTGTGACATAAAGGCAAACCTTGCAAAGATCTAAAATTTTCCTCGCCGACCTTTAATCAGCGACAAGACTTTTTCGACACATTCACTAAGTTGTTTCTGAACATCATGCTCCCAAAATCGTATTACTAACCAGCCGTTTTGGGTCAGCAAATTGGTTACCTCTATATCTCGTTGAATGTTTCTTTCAATTTTTGGTATCCAATATGCTTTATTGGAAATGAGCTTTTTTTTCTTTTCTTCCCAATTATAGCCGTGCCAAAAATCACCGTCAACAAAGACAACAATTTTTTGCTTGACAAAAATAATATCGGGTTTGCCGAGAAGCCCCTTTGCATGCAATCTATATCTGCATCCATTGTTCCAAAGCACTTTTCTTAACAGAATTTCTGCTTTGGTGTTCTTGGAGCGAATTTTACTCATAACAGCAGAGCTTTTTGCTGTCGCATAAAAGCCTCCCTCCTCTTCAAAACGAGGTACTTTTATGATTTCTTCCTCTATAATCCTATATGGCCTATGCTTGTTCACGTTTGTTGATAACTTGATGTATTCTTAATTTACTTATCAATATAAATTTGACAAAAAATGTCCTGAAACTTGTTTCATGAACAATATTACCACATTTGGAAACACTATTCGTGATATTCGAATACAAATGAAACTTCCGATTAGGAAAGTTGCAGCACACTTAGACATTGACCCTTCAACATTAAGTAAAATTGAAAGAGATGAACGTTCTGCAAACAAAAATATGGTAGGTAAACTTGCAGAATTATTTAAAATAGATTACAACGAATTGCTTATCGCATATCTAAGCGACAAAGTTGCGTTAGACCTTTTAAAAGAAGATTTATCTGAAAAAATTTTACATGCAGCAAAGAGCAAACTGAAACATTATAAAACAAAAGAGTTAAAATAATCACGAGATGGTTCCATACAGTAAACTGAAACGGAAATTAAATATAGAATCATTGAAGCCTTTTGATGATGGTGTATCTCATTTAACGCATTATCTACATAATCATAAAAACGGTGTTTCAAAATCATATAAAAAAGAAGCGCTGAAATATTATACTTATTTGCATGAAGAATTAAGTTTAGTTGAAGAACCTGAATTGCAGGCAATGCTGCCTTTAAAATGGGACATTCCATTTCCAGCCCCGCAAGAACCTGATTTTACTTTTATTGATCTCTTTGCAGGAATTGGAGGCTTCAGAATTCCCTTACAAGAATTAAAAGGAAAGTGTGTTTTTTCATCCGAATATAATTACCATGCGCAAAAAGCCTATGAATTAAATTTTGGTGAGGTGCCCTTTGGAGACATAACCAAGCTTAACCTCGATATAATACCTAAGCACGATGTTTTAACCGCTGGTTTTCCTTGTCAGCCCTTTAGCATTTCTGGGAAAATGAAAGGCTTTGAAGATACAAGAGGCACATTAATTTACAATGTTTTTCAGATTATTGAGAAAAGAGAGCCTAAAGTAGTTTTTCTTGAAAATGTTAAGCATCTTATACATCATGATAGTGGACGAACTCTTTCTACAATTATCAAGCATTTAGAAGAACTTGGGTATATAGTTTCAGCTAAGTTGGTTAACGCTGCCGACTTTGGAGTGCCACAAAATAGAGAAAGAATTATTATCATAGGGCATAAAAAGAAAAAATTTGATTTCGATAAAATAAAAAAGAAGCCCAAACAGCCGCTGAAACCTTTCCTTGAGAAAGATGCAAATTTCGAATTCTTAAATGAACCCTACACAATTCTTACCGATTTTAGAATTCAAGAGTCGGGGTTAATTTTCATTGGGTATAGAAATAAGAGAATAAGAAAAGCAGGAGTTCGCCCTGGTACTGAACATTTGTCACGGGTACATAAGCAGCCAAATAGAATTTATTCATCAGAAGGACTACACCCTGCACTACCATCCCAAGAATCATCAGGTAGATTCTGGATTTATGATGAAGAGAAAGTGAGAAAGCTTACAATAAGAGAATGTTACAGGATAATGGGCTTTCCTGAAAAATTCAAATTAATCAGCAATCCCGGAGAGCTATATAGACAAATAGGAAATTCTGTTTGTGTTCCTATGATTAAAGAAATTGCAAAACAAGTTAAAGACCAACTATTATAAATGGCGCAGACAATCTCTGAGTTTTTAAATGAAGAATATAACAAGGCGATGACAGCGGTTGGTTCAAAAGAAACCATCACTTCCGACTTAAATGAAGCTGAACAAGCATTGCTTAACACAATACTTCAATATTCTGAACAAGCAAAAGGAGTATTAACAGTATTCATTACAAGCATTGTTTATAAAATTTTAAATCCCTCGCAAGACATTAGAAAGCACCAAGACGGTATTGAAGGAGGATATTCAGGAAGAACATTTGATAGTAAAAATATTACTCCATTTTTGAAGCAATGCAAATTCCCGGCAATGGCTGAAAGCGGCTGGCTAACTCGTTCGTTGGAACAAAAAGTTCCGTATGACAAAAATTATACTGGAGCTATTAAACCAGACAGCCTTAAAGCTGCTTTTCTTACGCTTCTCGACAATATTCAAAATGGCGCAAATACAAAAAAATATTTGAGCTATATTTTTCAAGGGCTAATAATTAAACGAAACCAGCACACGATTGATTTAGCAAAACCAACAACACTTTCAATCAATACTATTCTTTGGATATTGGATAAACACTTTAATTCAGCATATAAAGCTGAAGGTGCATCAAGACTTCCCGTTCTTGCATTATATGCAATCTATGAGTGTTTGGTTAATGAAACTAAAAGATTTGAAAACAAAGAACTGCTTCCTATTGAAAGCCATACCTCAGCGGATAGAAGAAGTGGAAGGATTGGCGATATTGAAATAATTGATGAAAATAAACGGTCATTTGAAGCTGTAGAAGTAAAACACAGCATTGTTTTATCACTCCAACTGATTACAGATGCGTACTCAAAATTTCAAACTACACCTGTAAACAGGTATTATATTCTTTCAACAGCTCCACCGCCAGCGAAAGAGGAATTTGATAAAATACAAGACGAAATCCAACGAATAAAAAATGTACATGGTTGCCAAGTAATTGCAAATGGCATTATGCCATCTTTAAAATATTATTTAAGATTACTTGACAATACTTTTGAGTTCATAGATAATTATGTAAATCTTCTGGAAACTGACACTGCTCTTAAATTTGAGCATAAAGAGAACTGGAACAAAATTATCAGTGAATTAAAATAGCAACACACCAAGCCAGGCACATTTGCAAGGCACGCAAAGCCGACACACAAAGGCCGACCTTGCAAAAGAATCCGCCTTATCCCCACGCTTCCGGGATACACCCTACTACCATGCTGACATTATGCTATTGCCAGACCATCGCAAACGCTTCACGTTAAGATAGAGCTTGCACTTTTTTAAAAAACCGCCGGATAACCTCTGTCAGCTCACGCCGCTACCCGCATCGGTTTCTTCATCAGGATTAACGAAGATGAGCTTACCGGTTTTATCTTCTGCCATCAGTATCATGCCATTGCTTTCAATACCACGCATTTTACGCGGCGCAAGATTGGCAACCACCACCACCTGTTTGCCTACTATATCCTCGGGTTTAAAATGCAACGCAATGCCGGAAACAATGGTGCGTTTTTCAAAACCTAAATCAATTTCAAGCTTTAAAAGCTTATCGGCTTTTTGCACTTTTTCCGCGCTTACAATTTTACCAACGCGCAGGTCGAGCTTGGCAAAATCATCGTATTGGATTTGAGCTTTCAGCGGTGAGCTTTCAGCTTCAGGCTTTTCTTCCCCGCTGATTGCTGATTGCTGATTACTGGTTGCCATATCTGTTTTCACCAACCCGCTTTTCAGTTTATTAATCTGCGCTTCTATTTCCTTATCCTCAATCTTCCTGAACAGAATTTCCGGCGGCCTTAAGCTGTAGCCAACACTTAATAATTTAATGGAACCGGCATTTTCCCAATCCAATATCTTATCCACCACCTTCATCATGTGCAGCATTTTCTTTGCCGTGAATGGAAGAAATGGATTAATAAGAATGGCAAGATTGGCCGTAAGCTGCAGGCACAAATGCAGGCAGTTGTCTACCAATTTTTGATTATGTTCAGCTTCCTCACTGTTGACCGTTGACTGTTGACCGTTGACCTTCTTCTTCCACGGCTCTTTTTCCTGCATGTATTTATTACCCTTGCGGCTCAGGTCAATCACCTCGAAAAGCGCTTCACGAAAACGGAATTCTTCCAGTGCATTCTCCACTTTTACTTTGGCCGCTTTTATATCTTCTATTAAAGCCCTGTCCGTATCATCCATCACATCTGCATGCAGCTTAGGCACTTTACCGCTACAGAGTTTATGCATCAAAACAAATGTGCGGTTCACAAAATTGCCGAAGATGCTGGCCAGTTCGCTGTTATTCTTCTCCTGGAAATCTTTCCACGTGAAATCGTTATCCTTGGTTTCAGGCGCATTGCTGCAAAGCACATAACGCAATACATCCTGGCAGTCTTTAAAATCTTCCAGGTATTCATTTACCCAAACCGCCCAGTTGCGGGAAGTGGAAACTTTATCGCCTTCAATATTTAAAAACTCATTGGCCGGCACATTATCGGGCAATACAAAATCACCGTGCGCTTTCAGCATGGAAGGAAAGATGATACAGTGAAAAACGATATTATCCTTACCGATAAAATGTATCAATCTTGTATCCTCTCTGCACCAGTAATCGGCCCAGTTGGGCGTTAGCTCTTTGGTGGCACTGATGTAACCAATGGGTGCATCAAACCAAACATATAAAACCTTGCCTTCCGCATCGGGCAGGGGAACTTTAATACCCCAGTTGCTGTCCCGCGTCATGGCGCGGCTTTGCAGGCCGTTATCCAGCCAGCTTTTACATTGGCCATATACGTTATTCTTCCATTCTTTATGATCTTCCAGTATCCATTGTTTCAAAAAAGCTTCATAATCCTGCAAAGGAAAATACCAGTGTTTGGTTTTCTTTTTTACGGGTGTAGCATCGCTTAAAGCACTGCGCGGGTTGATGAGCATTTCCGGGCTTAGCGAAGAACCGCAACGTTCACACTGGTCACCATACGCATTGGGATTGCCGCATACCGGGCAGGTGCCGATGATATAACGGTCGGCCAAAAAGGTTTTGGCTTTCTCGTCATAATACTGCTCGCTTTCCTTTTCTTCAAACAATTTTTTCTCATAGAGATTGAGAAAGAAATCCTGCGAGGTTTTATGATGAATTTGATTGGAGGTACGGGAATATATGTCGAACGAAACGCCCATTTGCTCCAGGCTGCTTTTTATGATGGCATGGTATTTATCTACAATCTCCTGGGGCGAAACGCCTTCTTTCATGGCACGGATGGTGATGGGAACGCCATGTTCATCGCTGCCGCTTACAAATTTCACATCGCGTTTTTGACCGCGCAAATATCTTACATAAATATCTGCCGGTAAATAAACACCGGCCAGATGACCAATATGGATAGGGCCGTTTGCATAAGGCAAAGCGGCTGTAATTAAATAACGGTTGAAGCTTTTTTTCCACGCAGATGGGTTAGCAGCTTCCTCAGTTTTTGAAGTTATATCAGTATTTCCCGTTGTTTCGTTCGTATTTTCTGCCACGCTGTTCATATATTAAAGTCTGCAAAAATAGGTTAACGCCGTTACACCCCAAGGACTTTGAATCTGGAAGATTTTCAGCCGGGCATGCGGGCATAGCTGCCAAACTAATGGCTTGCTATTTGTTTCATTACCGGTATTGTTCATCATTAAATTTTTATTTATGAAAACAAATCCATCCGAAAAAAACAGTATGGAGAAGCAGGAACAGGATGTTAATGAAACACAGCATTTAAATGATGCGAAAAATAAAATGCAGGATTTGCATGGTGATACAGAAGATAATAAAGACAATTACAGGAAAGGCAAAGGAACCGGCATGAGCAGCGAAGCCGGCGCTGATCAAAGTGAACGTTCATGGCAGGATACAAGCGGCAGTCATGCCAACAGGAATGCAGAGGGTGCAGATGGCAATGCAACCGATACTGATACCGGGTTGGGAAATAATAATACGGAAAACCTTACGTTGAAAGAAGATAAGGGGCAATGGAGTAAGAAGGGTGATAACGGTTAATGTTTTAAATACGCAAACTTTGCGTTTACGGGTTTATTTCAATAACAGGCAGGTACCATGCACCCTACAGTGCATGGCACCTGCCTATTAATTTATCAACCCAATAATAAATTACCAAAGGCAGCACCTAAACTGTTCACTACATCTGTAGCAAGCATACTTTCCTGAGATTGTGTTTCAAGGGTAATATCGGCTGCCAACCCGTGAAGATAAACGCCCATTAATGCCGCTTCAAACGGGCTGTATTTTTGTGCAAGCAAAGCGGTAATAATACCCGTAAGAATATCGCCGCTGCCACCCTTTGCGAGGCCTGCATTGCCGGTTGTATTAAACCAGCCTTTTCCATTATGGGCAATTAATGTGTAAGTGCCTTTTAAAATAATAATGCAGTTAAGCTCCGCAGATTTTTTTAATGCTGTATCAATTCTTTCAAAATCATTTTCAGCTTTGCCAAACAGGCGCTCAAATTCTTTTGGATGCGGGGTAAGGATTGAACCGGCTGTAATCAACTTAAGCAATCGTTTATGCGTTGAAATGAGATTGAGCGCATCCGCATCTATTACGGCGGGAAGTTTAAATTCATTTAAAGTTTGTTCAATCAATTGCAGGCTGTCATCTTCAGTGCCAAGCCCCGGGCCTAAGGCAACGGCATTTATCTTTTCAAAACTTAACCCGTTTTCCCGCAACTGGCACATGGCTTCGGGTAAATGTGCATGCACTGCATTTAAAAATGCAGAAAGAATATTCAAAGTGGTTAAACCGGCGCCAGCCCGTAAACAGGCGTGGGCTGCCATTAAAGCAGCGCCCATTTTTCCTGTATTGCCTGCAATAATCAATGCATGGCCATAGGTGCCTTTGTGTGAAAAATGCTTGCGCGGTTTATAAATTTGCTGAATGAATGCTGCATCTGCAGTTTGAAAAACAGTTTCTATATCATCCAGGAAGCCAGGCAGTAACCCAATATCGAGTATGATCAGCTTACCCGTATTTTCTGCATTTTCAGCAACAAGAAAACAAAGCTTGTATTGCTGAAAAGTAAGCGTAACATTGGCCCGCACCACAGCATTATTAATGCTGCTTTTATCAATAAACATTCCGCTGGGTACATCAATGCTTATAACAAATGCCATTGATTGATTGATATGCTGCACCAGCGCAGCGCTTAAATCTTTCAACGGCCTGTTGAGGCCGGAACCAAAAAGCGCATCTATTACAACATCATTTTTATCGATGACAGGAAAAAAACCTTCACCCTGTATAAAATGAATATTTGCCGTAAGCTCATGCAGGCGCTGCAAATTTGTTTGAAAGTCTTCAGTGCCAACAGCGCCAAACTCAATAATATAAACACTTACATCAAAACGCTGCTGCAGGAGCTGCCTTGCAATAGCAAGGCCATCTCCCCCATTGTTGCCTTTGCCGCAAAATATTTTAAAAGATTTACCAAATAAATCCTGCTGTACCACATAGTTTGTACAGGTTGTGGCAGCACGCTCCATTAAATCAATCGATGTTATTGGCTCATTGGCTATAGTATAAGCATCCCAGTTATGAATTTGTTGTGCCGATAAAATTTTCATGTTAAAACTAATATAATTGGTTCGCCGCAATTAATGATGAATTTATACATTTGCGGCCTTTAAAAAAATTTATGCGAAAAATAAATCTTCTTGCAATACTGCTTGTTGTAGTATTTGCCGCCTGTAAAAAAGACAGCAATAAAAGCTGCCCAGCCGTTACAACAACTGCACCGGATTCAGAAGTTGCAGCACTGCAGGCTTATCTTGATGATAACAGTATTTCCGCCACCAAAGACCCCAGGGGTTTCTTTTATATTATTCATGCCGCCGGCGATAAAAAGCCCGGTGTTTGTGATGTAATTACCATTAATTATACCGGTACATTAACCAATGGCACACAATTCGACGCTGCAAACAATGCCACTTTTTATCTGGGCCAGCTTATAACAGGCTGGCAGGAAGGCTTGCCCCTCATCGGCACCGGCGGTTCCATTACGCTGTATATACCGCCTTCACTTGGTTATGGCAACACGGCATACCACGAAATACCGGCTAACTCCAACCTTATTTTTGATATAGAACTGAATGGGGTGAATTAATATCAGTTTTCATATTTTTAAACAAAACAGGCTGCAGAAACAGCCTGTTTTGTTTGTATGTTGCCTTAATCTTTCCGGTAAACCCTTACATAATCCACTTGAAAAGTTTTTGGAAACGTTGTTTGCGAAGGATCGCCGCCATTCATTCCGCCAATGGCAAAATCAAACAACATATACTGCGGCTGCTTAAAAGGGTTGAAGCCGCTGCCATCTTTGTTCATCAGATCGTTCACTGGCACTTTAAGCATTAAAGCATCATCCACATATAAAGCAATAGCTGTTGAATCCCAGTCCATACGCCATAAATGAAACTGTGCCGCCCATGCAGCATCAACAGGTTTCTTTCTGCTATACCAGTAAGCTTTGTATGGGATAGCTGTTCCAATGGCAATATTTGCCAGTAAACTGTCGCGGTAATATTCCATTATATCAATCTCACCATTGGAAGGCCAGGGTTTGTTTTCACCAAGCATCCACCAGGCGGGCCACATACCTTTGCTTACATCTATTTTTCCACGCATTTCAAAACGGCCGTATAACCACTGCTGTTTATGCCGGGTGATAATGCTGGCCGATGTATATTCAATATTCTTCCTGTTGGTACGCCAGTCTTTACTTCCTGCTATATAGTTGGGATTAGGTTTATTTTCTTTCCTTGCTTCAAGAATAAGATAACCGTTTTTGCAATAGGCATTTTCAGGCTGGTACCATTGATGTTCTTCGTTGCGCACAAATCCTTTTTCATAACTCCAACTGGCTGAATCGGGAACACCATCTTTATTGAATTCATCAGCCCATACGAGTTTATAACCTTCGCTAATGTTTTTATCGTGCTGCGCTTTTATGCTGCTGCAAACCATTATCAATAAAATGATATAAACTATCCTGCACATGTTTATACTATCTTTCTAAAACTGTTTTACTTATTTAAAAGCCTTAAGTTCCTTATATCTTTTCATCGCTTCCAAAAAATAATAATCAGCGTAAGTAAGCGGCACATCCACTTCAGATTTACCTGGCAGGTTGCCAACAGAATGTTTTAATATAAAGCCACCGTTTGTACCAATGGCTGCTTTATATTCCGGTGACGATAAATTAGTGATAATTGTTCTGGCAACAGATACATAATTGCCGGCAACAGCTTTATCAACATAGCTGCTCAATTCAAGCAAAGCAGAAGCTGTTATGGCAGCAGCCGATGCGTCCCTCAGGGCATTGGGAATGCCGGGTGCATCAAAATCCCAGTAAGGAATTTTATCATTTGGAAGGTTGGGATTGTTTAAAATAAAATGCGCAATATGGTTGGCCTGGTCAAGATATCGCTGATCTTTTGTTTCGCGGTACATGACGGTATAACCATATAAACCCCATGCCTGCCCGCGTGCCCAGGCTGAACTGCCGGCAGCGCCCTGCGCTGTTTTTTTCTCTTGCACCGCACCGGTTTCGGGGTTATAATTCAATACGTGGTAAGAACTATAATCATCGCGGAAATGATTTTTCATGGTAGTATTAGCGTGCGTAACAGCTATCCTGTAAAATGAAGAATCGCCGGTTGCCTTTGTGGCCCAGAACAATAATTCAAGGTTCATCATGTTATCAATGATCACCAAAAAATCTGATGGTTTTGAGTTCCATGATTTGATACAACCAACTTTTGGATTGAAACGGCTTGCCAAAGATTTGGCGCTGTTGATCAATACCTGTTTATAAGCTTCATTGCCGGGATCTAAACGCAATGCATTGCCAAAACTGCAATACATCATAAAACCAAGATCATGCGTAGAGGTATTGAATTGTTCTTTTTCAAGCAATCCTAAAACGCGCCTGGCTTCGGTGTTTAAAGCAGCATCTTTTGTTTGCTCATAAATATAGAAAAGGCTGCCTGGATAAAAGCCGCTGCACCACCAGCCCGAATGGCTTGTGCGCAGGGAATCGTTCTCAAATGTTTTTGGGAGCATACCGGCAGGCAATTCCTTCATCATTACTTTATATTGCGCATCAGCATCTTTAAAATTATGGCTGATGATGCTGCGCATATTACTGCTGTTTTGTGCAGCGCAGCAAATGCAATTAATAACTGCCAATACAATTAAATATCCCTTCATGTGTTTATACATTACTTTCATTTTAAACTTTGAAACCTCTTATGTTTGGTTGCATAAACATAATCAAATATCTCATTCAGTTTTTTTACTACAACTGATTCCATAACTTTTCTAAATTTATCTTCGATATCAACCATAACCGGACAATCGTAATCAAAAGAAAATTATTCCAACCTGCATAAGCTATTCATTTTTTAAATTCACACTTCATTAAAACTATCATGCACGTGAAAAACCATGCTGTAAAATCTTTTATATGCTGTTGCTCAGCTTTTATATGCCTTACACAGGTTTTGGCACAGCCTCAGCCGGAACCGCCCTTATATCAGCAAACAAGTGAAGTGAATGATATCATGGTGCAATACAATGCAGACTACCGCAGTCTTGCACGCTTTTACGTTATAGAAAATTCACCGGAGCGCAGGCAACGGTTATTATCAACCGTTAATGAATACATAGATAAATTAAATAAACTTGATTTTGATAAACTCAACACCGGCACGAAAGCGGATTATATACTTTTTAACCGCGACCTGCATGAAGAGCAATACCAGCTTGAGAGGGAAGCGAAAGAATATGATTCTGTAAAGCAATGGTTCCCGTTTGCCGACAGTATTTACGCGTATGAAAAACTGCGCAGGCGCGGCGCCGTGCCGGATGCACAAAGCCTTGCAGCCGGTTTGAATAACTGGGGTAAACAAATACAGTTATTGCAGCAACAATTAGCCCAGCAATCATCCATTTCTTTTTATTTGGGTGAACGCGCCGTGGGCACTATAAATGGTTTGCGCGATGCACTAAAAAGCATTTACAAATTTTATTATGGTTATGACCCGATGTTTACCTGGTGGATTCCGCAACCGTATAAAATAACTGATAGTTTGCTTAATGTGTATGCAACCGCTATTAAAGCAAAAGAAAAAAGCTTATTGCCGCCGAAAAAAGACAGCAGCGGCATAAAAGGTAACCCGGTAGGCTTGGATGGATTAATGCGTGGGCTTAAATATGAGATGATTGATTATACACCGGATGAGCTGATTGACATTGCACACAAAGAATATGCATGGTGCATGAAAGAAATGCTGAAAGCCAGTAATGAAATGGGATTTGGCAATAACTGGAAAGCTGCTTTAGAAAAAGTAAAACAAACTTACGTGCCGCCGGGTCAGCAACCAGCTGCCATGTTTAAACTGTATAATGAATCTGTCGATTTTATAAAGCAACATGACCTGATAACCATTCCGCCGCTGGCAGAAGAAACATGGCGCATGAGCATGATGTCTCCCGAAGACCAGCGCGTTAATCCTTTCTTTTTAGGAGGCGAAGAACTGATAATTTCTTATCCCACCAATGAAATGAGTGAAGAAGATAAGATGATGAGCATGCGCGGTAACAACCCACATTTTTCGAGGGCTACCGTGCATCACGAACTGATTGCCGGGCACCGGCTTGAATATTATATGATGGGCCGTTATAAACCCTACCGACGCCAGTTTTATACATCTTTCTGGATTGAAGGCTGGTCTTTGTATTGGGAGATGTTGCTGTGGGACCTGGGTTTCCCGCAGTCGCCTGAAGACCGCGTGGGCATGCTATTCTGGCGCATGCACCGTTGCGCAAGAATTATCTTTTCAATTAATTATCATACCGGCAAATGGAGCCCGCAGGAATGCATTGATTTTTTGGTGGATAGCGTGGGCCATGAACGTGCCAATGCAGCAGGCGAAGTGCGCCGTTCTTTTGAAGGTGGCTACGATCCATTATACCAGATAGGTTATATGATTGGTGGCTTACAAATAATGCAGTTAAAGAGAGAACTGGTTGATACAAAGAAAATGAGTTATAAAGATTTTCACGATGCATTCATTCATCAGAATACCATGCCAATAGAAATGGAAAGAGCCATACTGGAAAATTTACCACTAACAAAAGATTATAAGGCTAGCTGGAAGTTCTATAAATAATAAGATGTTGAACTAAAATTTTTTTATCGGAATAATCAGCACCAGGTTGCAATTACAAAGAGTTTTGCCTGCAGCTCAAACTCCGGCTTGCAATTTTTCTGCCCTGCTGCAGCAAATGGCTCGTTATTTGCCTGCATGGTTTACTAAAAATTATGATTGGCACTTATCTTGCGCCTTTCGCAGTAATGTTAAACAATAACTATGAATAAAGTAAAACAACGTGCAGGTATTTTAATGTATGCTTTAATTGTGTTAGTGTCATTTGTGAATTTTGGTTCCTGTAAAAAAGACGATGTGGAAGATTATATTTCTTCCTACGTTGCAGCGCTCGACGGGATGCAAGCCATTCCTGCAAACAGTGTAACGGCAACCGGTACGTGCAATGCCACTTACGATTCAATCAAAAACCAGATTGCCTATACCATTACATGGGATGGTTTAACCGGCACACCTTCGGCCATTAATTTCCAGGCGCCTGACGGAAACAACGGTTTTGTTAACATCCCCGTAACGAATAGCTTTTCAGGCAACGGTGTTTCAGGTTATATAACCATCGACCAGCAATATGAAGCATCTTTACTTGGTTATGGCTGGTATGTAAACGTAAGCACCGCCACATATAATGATGGTGAAATACGGGGGCAATTGCTAAAACCTCAAAAATAATTTCAACATATCTGCAACGGGCAGAGGGTTACAGTCAAAGGCGTTCAGCATCAAGGTGCGGACGCCTTTACATTTTATAAATGGATAGTAACTTGCAGCAATGCAGTTACCTGTTTACCTGGATAATAATTCTACAACACCGGTTGACCCGCGTGTATTAGAGGCAATGCTGCCTTATTTTACACAGCAGTTTGGCAATGCTGCCAGCCGCACCCATGCCTATGGATGGGCTGCATCCGAAGCTGTTGAACAGGCACGGCAACAGCTTGCTTCGCTTATTAATGCGCATCCGAAAGAGATTGTATTTACTTCAGGTGCAACGGAAAGTATTAACCTTGCGCTTAAAGGCGTGTATGAGGCTTACAGCAGTAAAGGCAATCACATCATAACAGTGGCAACAGAGCATAAAGCTGTTTTAGACACCTGTAAGCATTTGGAAAAACTTGGCGCAGCCATAACATATCTTCCTGTAAACAACGAAGGCCTTATTAACATTGACGAACTTGAAGATAATATTAAACCTTCTACTATTTTAATTGCTGTAATGTATGCCAATAACGAGATTGGCATTATTCAGCCCATACAAAAAATTGCAGCCATTGCCCGGCAGCATAATATTTTGTTTTTCTGCGATGCCGCGCAGGCTACAGGTAAAATTCCGGTTGATGTGATAAAGGATGATATAAGCCTCCTCTCCTTCTCCGCTCACAAAATGTATGGCCCAAAAGGCATTGGCGCTTTGTATGTGCGGCGTAAAGACCCGCGTGCCAGGGTTATAGCACAAATGGATGGTGGCGGCCATGAAAACAATATGCGCAGCGGCACGCTGAATGTGCCTGCGATCGTTGGCTTTGGCAAAGCGTGTGAACTAAGTATGATGGAAATGGATAACGAAGCTGAACGCTTATACGCATTAAAAAATCGTTTTGAAAATGCTTTGCTGCAACAGGAGAATGTGTTTGTAAACGGAAATGTGCAACATCGCTTGCCGCATGTTACCAATCTTTATTTTGAAGGTGTTTCTGCCAACCGCTTATTAACGAGTTTCAGTAAAAGCATAGCTGCTTCATCAGGTTCGGCCTGCACTTCTGCATTGGTAGAACCCTCCTATGTTTTAAAAGCTTTGGGTATGAGCGATGAACGCGCTAATAATTCGCTGCGTTTTGGGTTGGGAAGGTTTACCGGTGATGAACAGGTTGATTATGCCGTTAAAATTATAACTGAAAATGTTAGCAAACTGCGCAAAGAATGGTATCGCTGAAAGTTATGCCTTGCTGAGCTTTTCAAGCAATTCCGCGTCCGAAGTATCAGCAGAAATGCCATAACCAGTTACTAAAATACCTTTCTCACCGCTTAAAGATTTAATGGCATATACAGCCGCCTCATCGCCAGGGTCAGAGATCCCTTCATACCGGTAAACATCAACGATATCAAAATCGCTGGCTGCAAATTTGCCTTCGGTACAGGCCAGCACATTTTCTTCAATATTAAAATCGGTTATAAAACCTTGCCGGCGCAATGCCTCAATAGCTTTGGAAACAGTGTCGTAATGTGTTTTATGCTGCATGAAAGATGGTTAAGGCATTAAGCAATAAAAATTGCTGAGTGTAAAAGTATTGAATTAGTATTTTGATATTCCTCAATAATAGTCTGAGCGGAGCCGAAGACTATTATTGAGCGAAGTCGAAAAAAAATCATGTTTGACGATTCATGTTTCATGTATTGATCACTCACAACATTAATTCTTTATCGCAGCAAAAGCCAGTAACAGCCAGCCTGCAATAAAACAAAGACCTCCAAAAGGCGTTATGGCGCCAAGCCAGTTCATGTGGGAATTGCCAATCATTTTAAAGTAAGAAAGCAAATAAAGCGAGCCCGAAAAGAGTATCATACCGGCAATAAAACACCGGCCACTCCAGGTTAATAAACTGCCGGGGATAAACTGGCTGATGATGGCCACGGCAAGCAGCGCAAATACATGATAGAACTGGTATTTAACGGCCGTCTCAAAAATATCCAATGCTTCAGGTGCCATACGGCTTTTTAAAGCATGCGCACCAAAAGCGCCAAGTATAACGGATAACGCACCTAAAACCGCTGCAATTATTAAATAAGTTTTATTCATACAACGAAAGTATTTCAATAAAATGTTTTTCGGTAAGATGGCCGCCGTTTAAATGATATTTAGCCTTTGAATAAAAGGGTTTTCTTTTTTCCCGCATTTGATAAAAGAAATCTTCAAGGTTTTCATCAGCCACATTTGCAATTAAAGGACGGTGTGCTTTTCCCTGCTGCAACCGGGCAGCAATCATGGCAAGCGGCTCATCAATCCAGATGGTAATGCCATTGGCATTCATCCATTCCATATTATCGTGAAAGCAAGGCGCTCCGCCACCGGTAGCCAGTATAAAGTTTTCTTTATCTGCAAAAGTTTTCAGCATTTCATTTTCCTTTAAACGAAAATAACTTTCACCTTTTTCAGCAAATATTTCAGCTATCGTTTTGTCTTCAGCTTCTTCAATTTCTTTATCTAAATCGAATGCAGGAATGCCAAGCGATTTGCCCGCTTTATGCGCCCAATAGCTTTTACCACTGCCCATTAAACCAATAAGAAAAATTTTCACCGTGGCAATTTAATGATTGAAATGAACCGGTAGAAATGTGATTGCAGATATTGGATTAGTTTTATTATTAAACACATATTTATGGACTTTATAATTCTTGAAACTTTCGATAATTATATTGATGCACATTTAATGATGGGCAGGCTGGAAGAAGCAGGCATAAAATGCTGGCTTAAAGACGAAGACACCATAACACTTGCGCCAATGCTTGGTAATGCGCTGGGAGGCATAAAGCTCATGATCAATAAAAATGACCTTGATAATGCAAACGGTATATTGAATGAGCTTAAAGAAATAAAGCGTAAGAGTTTTGCCTGTCCTTATTGCAGCAGCCACAATATCGAGTACATAACCTCTCCCCGTAAAACACGTAATATAATAAGTTCAATACTTACATGGCTGATGGGCAGTTATGCTATCGGTATTAAACAAACATGGCATTGCTTTGATTGCAATAAAGAATTCGATGAACCTGTTGAATTGAACAAAGGAGATTTAAATATGGGCAATGAAGCCTAAAGATTTGCAATCAGCCAGCATACAATTATTTAAAAAGCGTACAGGCTTATTGTTATTTGCGTAATCACCACCAACATTACAAGGTGCATAATAAACAAAATCACACTTCCCCATACGTACTTGTATTGAAACCATTCAAATGCTTTTTCCCTGCTCAAACCCGGCATCATTAAATATTATCCTTTGCTATCACACTCCAGTCATCATTGCCGTGGCCTTTGGCTATCCATTCATCCATTACTGCTGCAATAGCAGGTGTAGTAATTAGTTTAGAACCGGCTTCATCAGCAGCCTTCATCATTAAACCGGCATCTTTACGCGCCATATTCAATTCCCATGAAGGCTGGTTAAATGTGCCTGATGTGATCTTCTTTAACCTTGCAGGCACTCCCGCCCCGGGATTCCATACACTAAACAGGTTTTGTATATCATCAGCTGTAATACCATGTACTTTGGCAAGCGCCAGTGCATCAGCAAGGCCCGCAGTTAAACTTAACAGGAAGAGGTTGCCGGTTAGTTTTATACCTGCCGCTTTGCCTTCTGTTTCTCCAAGGTTAAGCAGCGTACCAGTCATGGCAGACAACTCCGTTTCAAACTTTTTTATAACATCCTGGTTGCCCGATACCAGCATAACACCCGAGCCTTCCAATGCATTTTGGGGGCCCATAAATACAGGTGCATGCAGATAAGTGAAGCCCTTTGCCTTCCATGCTTTTGTACGTTCGATAGCACCCTTGGCAGAAGTGGTTGTGTGATCTATAATAGCAGCGCCCGCTTTCAACCCTCCGGAGGCATTTTTCAATACTTCATCAACCACCGCATCATCTTTAAGCGTAAGATGAATAACATCCGCATTCTTTACAGCTTCAATTATATCTTCAAAAGCTTTCGCACCAAATGGTTCCAGGGCTTTTGCCTTTGATACGGTGCGGTTCCATACCTGTACGTTTTCGCCTTTTTGCAACATGGCCTTAACGAAATTGGAACCCAGTAAACCCATTCCTAAAAAAGCTTTCATGATCATTATGTTTTGGTAAATATACAAAGCCTCGTTTTTGGCAGCAGGCCGAAATTATTGTTCAGCATTTTAAATAATTGCTCGCTTGCCATCAAATTTCAAATACATTATTTTTGAAAAGCCGTAATAATGATACTTACATTAACCGAAGCACGGCAACATTTTAATTTTATTCACTCATATTAATCAATAAAAATTCAATTATGTCGAAACAAAACCAGGCATCACGCAGAAAATTCCTGCAACAGATTGGCGCTACGAGTTTATTGGCTGCAGCTTCTCCTTTAAGCAGCCTTGCAGCAAAAGAAAAGGCAGAAGAAAGAATCTTACACTACGAAAAAAAGATTTCATCTGCAGATAAAATCCGTGTAGGCGTTATCGGTTTTGGCATACAGGGACATTATGATCTGGCCACTGCTTTACAGGTGCCCGGTGTTGAACTGGCTGGCATTTGCGATTTATATCCCGGCAGATTGGAAAATGCGAAAGAGTTATATGGTAATGATTTATTCACAACGAGAAATTATAAAGAACTGTTAGATAAAAGCGATATTGATGCTGTAATAATTGCCACCACAGATTGCTGGCATGCGCGTATTACAAAAGACGCATTGGCAAAAGGAAAAGCAGTATATTGTGAGAAACCCATGGTGTATAAAATAAGCGAAGGCATGGGCGTAATTGAAGCACAAAAGAAATACGGCAAAGTGTTGCAGGTGGGCAGTCAGCGTGTGAGCAGTATTGGCCTGGCAAAGGCAAAAGAATTACTGGCTGCAGGTGAGATAGGTAAATTAAATATGGTGAATGCGGTGTATGACAGGCAAAGCTCCATCGGTGCATGGGAATATACCATTCCGGATGATGCAAGCGCCGCAACAACAGACTGGGAACGCTTTATTGAAGTAACAGAGAAGATGCCGTATGATTCCAAAAAGTTTTTCTGGTGGCGTGCTTTTAAAGAAGTGGGCACAGGCGTTGCCGGCGATTTATTCATTCATTTATTAAGCGGCACACATTTTATGACCAATTCAAAAGGCCCTGCTTCCATTTACAGCACCGGGCAGTTTAGTTATTGGAAAGATGGCCGCAATATGCCTGATGTAATGGCGGGCGTAATGCAATATGCCGATACGCCGGAGCACCCTGCATTCCAGTTAACGCTGCAGGTGAATTTCATTAGTGGCACAGGCGGCCAGGAAGCTATCCGCCTCGTTGGCTCTGAAGGGGTGATTGATGTGAAGGGAAATAACATTACAGTTCATCACAGCATTATGCCGGAAGCTCCTGGTTTCGGCGGTTACGATTCTGTTTTTACATTCTCAAAAGATATGCGTGAAAAGATGCAGAAGGAGTACGATGCAAAATGGACGGAGGCGCAAAAGAAGCGCCCTAAAAAAGATGATATTGTATTTAAAGCGCCTGAAGGATATAGTGATCACCTGGATCATTTTACCAATTTTTTTGATTCGGTAAGAACAGGAAAGCCGGTAGTGGAAGATGCTGTGTTTGGTTTCAGGGCGGCGGCGCCGGCGCTTGCCTGCAATGAAAGTTTTTTCCAGAAAAAAATTATTAACTGGGATGCTGAAAAAATGAAGCTGGTGTAATGCTGTTATAAGGCTTAGCCCGGCTTACAAGGCCGGGCTAAGCCTTAGCCATAAAACAGGCAGATATTCATTTTAAAACCCTCAACAGATTGACAGCAGTAATAATAATGGCGGAAACATGAGCGGTTACCGAAAAATGCTACGGCCTGATACAACAGAATATCCGGGATATTCCCAATACTATTTTGATCTCATAGAAACAACAGATGATATCCTGAACGAGCTGCATGATAATTTTTTCAAGCTCAAAGCATTTATTTATTCAATACCACCGGAAAAATTATTGTTCAGGTATGCTGCCGGTAAATGGACCATAAAGGAGATCCTGGTTCACCTTATTGATGACGAAAGAATATTTGCTTACCGCGCCTTGCGTTATGCACGAAATGACAACACGCCTCTGCCTGGTTTTGAAGAAAAGGATTATGCAATATATTCCGATGCAAATACCCGGAGCCTTGATAGCATTTTCGAGGAGTACCTGCATGTAAGGTTTTCTACTTTATTGCTATTTCAAAACCTGCCTGAAGAAGCTTTTTTAAGAAAGGGCTGTTGCATTGCGCCTGATGGTACTCTTATAAACGAACGCACCGTGCGTGCAATTGCCTATCATATTGCAGGACATGAACTGAACCATATAAAAATTATTATGGAACGTTATCATCCGGTAAAAAGCCTTTAAAATTGAAGCTTATTATACTGCCAGTGTTTTTGCGTGCTGTTTTGTGGCCCATACCCGGAGGTGATCCAAAAAAGGAATGAGCTCGGCACCGGTATCACTCAGCCTGTATTCCACTTTTGGCGGCACTTCAGGGTACACCTTGCGCTCAATCAATCCATCGGTTTCAAGTTCGCGCAATGTTTGTGTGAGCATTTTAGGCGTTATTGTTCCCAACCTGCGGTGTAATTCGCCGAAACGCATTACGGTTTGCTCGTTCAGGTACCATAAAATCCTGCCCTTATGCTTACCGCCAATTCTTCTAAACGCAAAATCAATCATGCAAGGTTTGGCTATAACCGTTTCCATTTTTTATATTTAATATTTCATAAATAAATGATAATCAACAATAGTATGTTTTTACATAGTATGTTACAAAAAAGTACATACTTGTTACAAATATACTGAAAGCTTAGTTTTGCGAAAATTTAAAATAATATGAATGATACCTGTTATGCTGATGAGAAAATAGCCAAAGAACGGAATAAATTTTTCAGCCTGAATTATACAAAACCACAAAAAGATGAAAATAAAATAATCAGTACCCTGCTGTTATATATAACCATTCCGCTCTCCGGTTTTGCAGTAGATGTTTACCTGCCTTCTTTTCCAAACATGGTGAATGAACTGCACACCTCTGTAACCAGTTTACAGGCCACGCTGGCGGTTTATTTATTGAGCTATGGTATTTCACAATTCCTGGTAGGAGCGATAGTGGATAGCTTCGGAAGATACAAGATTGGCATAACAGCATTTTTACTTTTTGCCATAAGCTGTTTCATTATTGCCGTAACAAGCAGTATTCACCTCATCATTTTCCTGCGGGCCATACAGGGTTTACTGATTGCCACATTAATGATATGCCAGCGTTCTTTCCTTGTTGACCTGTATAAAGATGAACCGCAAAAACTTAAAAAATATACCAGTCTTATATCCATTATCTGGTCAACTGCACCCATAATAGCTCCATTTGTTGGCGGCTATATTCAATATTATTTTAACTGGCAATCGAACTTTTATTTCCTGGGTATTTATGCACTTGTTATGATGATTATGCATCTCATTTTTTCCGGTGAAGCCTTAAAATATTTAAAGCCTTTTCAATGGAAATCGATAAGTGTTATGTATAAAGAAATGTTTGTAACGAAAGACTTTGTGTATGGTGTTTTATTATTAGGAACAAGTTTCAGCATGGTGATTTTGTTTGGCATGAGCATTCCTTTTATTGCGGAAAACAAATATCATTTCACATCAAAAACAACAGGCAATCTTGCCCTGCTATCGGGTGTTTCACTTTTTTTAGGCGGATTGTTTAACAGGTATATGATAAACAGAAGCATTACAAAAAAGCTTACTGTTTCAATCATTGTTCAGTTTGTTGTTGCTGTGGTTATGCTTATTGCAGGCATTAAAACCGAAAGCTTAATAACCATCATGTTATTTGTGGTTATGCTTCATTTCCTGGAAGGGTTTATTTATAATATGTATTTTACCTATTGCCTCACCCGCTTTACCAGTTTTGCAGGGCTTTCCAGCGGGTTCACCAGTGGCGGCGCATACATTATTACTTCATTCATTACGTTTATGTTATCACATCAGCTTATTATAAAAGGCCAGTTAAGCATGGCTGTTTATTATGTGATTATTATAGCTCTAATGCTTGTGATTTTAATGCTGGCGCTTCCTCATCTTAAAATAGTGCATAAACCTAAAGTCCGGCAACTTATTCCTTTAAAGTAATATACAAAGCAGGAATGTGTTTAAGCTGTACTTCTATGCGTACAGGCCTGGCTTGTTTAAAATAAAAAAAGGAATTGCGATTGATGGTGATTCTTAATGGATTTCTTACTCCAGATTATTTTTTCTTTCCGTATAATTTTTCCGGATGGCATTCAACACCTGTACCAGGTTTTCATTCATTGAGCTTTCATATTCCAGTGCGGCCTGCTGCTGTGTATTTAAACTTTTATAATAACGCCGCTGCTGCAGTATATCTTTTTCAACAGAAGCCGCAATTTTATCAGCAAGCTGCCTGTCGTTAACACGATACGCAGCTTCCATCATTCCAATTGAAATGCGGTTATGCATATTGTTGCCGGAAGTCATACCATAGGGCAGGTTTTCTTCCTTTATCATTTTGTCATCATGTTCTAAAACATTACGGGCTTCTGTTAATTTATTTTCGCTGATGAGGTCAAGTGCAAGATCAAGATCAGCCTTGCGAATACCTAATAACTGCATGCGGTTTATTTCATCATAATACACATTGCCAAGCTGAGCATTGCCATAATTCCACTTCTTATTATCCATAACAAGCGCATAACCCTTTGCCGTATTAATGGATGGGTTTTCAACAGGCACCAAACGATACGCCATGCCTTCGCGGCGCAGGTATTTGTCAAAACCAAGTTTATTGTAAGGCATGGTAAAATAAACGGGACGATTCCATTTATTGGCAGCAATAATATTCAGAATGGCAAGATCGTTTTTAAGCAAAATATTTTTGACAGGCAATTCAAAACGCATGGCATCAACCACTGTATCATTAGCCTTTACGGTTCCGTTTGTTCGCACAAGCGCCGTATCCACCGGCACAGCCAGCTTGCGCACCGGCAGTGTATTAACTGATTCGCCGCTGCTGCTTTGCACCTGCGCAGCTGTATCATCACTGCCCACCCAATTCTTCATTACATCATACAGATTATAATATCTGTCTTCAGCAAACTGCGGGTTAGGCTGATAAAAAACATAATCCCGTTTATTGCCCTGCACCTGTTCCTGCGACCATATTACATCAATAGGATCGCTGCTGTTCACTTTATGCCGCAACTCATTTATCTTCCAGTCAGAACCCAGTAATGTTGTAATGATGATACGCACATCAGGCCTGATACCTTCTACTTCCTGCGCATACCATAAAGGATAGGTATCATTATCGCCAATGCTGAAAAGAATGGCATTGGGTGCAAGGCTTTCGAGATAATCACGGGCCACGTCACGCGCCAGTTGCTTTTTATGCCGGTCGTGATCATTCCACTCCTGCACGCCCATTAATACAGGAACAAACAATGAAATTGTACATGCTGCAACCGTTATTAGCTGTTTATTCTTTAAAACTTTTAATGCTGAAGGAATACCTGCCGCTATGAATGCAATAAGCAGGAAAGTTACAATGCCGGTTATAAAAGATGCAGCGGCGCCATAACCTGCAACAGCAATAAAGATAGTTAAGATAAAGCTGATGAGTGCTGCATTGGTCAATACATCTTTCAACAATTTTTTATTCCATAGAGATGCCATTTCCATAAAATATAAAACAGATAAGCCTATCCATATTGCATACACATAAAAAGAACCTGCATAAGCATAATCGCGTTCACGTGGCTGATAGCCGGGCTGGTTAATATAAATAACAATAGCAAAACCTGTTGAGAGAAAAAGCAACATATTCACCAATGCATCGCTGCCTTTTCTTTTCGCCTGGTATAACAATCCAATTACGCCCAAAATAAACGGCAGCATATACATTGTATTATGCCCTTTACTTTTCTGAATGCTGTCAGGCATCATGCTTTGATTGCCATATAAAGCATTATCAATAATAGGAATGCCCGTTATCCAGTTACCATCTCTAACATTATTTATGAACGAACCCTGCAGATCGTTTTGCTTGCCGCTGAAATTCCACATAAAATAGCGGATATACATGTAATAGGTTTGGTAACTGAGAAAGAAACGCAGGTTTTCTATAAAGGTTGGACTGCGTTCATACGTACCATCCTGGCTTTTATTAATGCCGGCGAAGTAAGCATAATAATCTGCATGGTTCTGATCGTTGGTCATATCCCACATGCGGGGAAAAACCATTTTATCTTTTGGCAGGAATACATAATCAAAATTTTTACCGGCGGGAATATATTTGTGTTCACCTTTTTCATATTTCATGCCTTTATCCGCATAATTAACCGGCTGCGCTGTAAAGTTTTGTCCATACAATAAAGGAAAATCTCCATATTGATCGCGGCCCAGGTAACCTTCCAGCGCCTGTGGGTTATCAACGTTAAACATATCAATGGAAGGATCTGCATTGCTGCGGATCATGGTCGTAATATAAGTGCTGTAACCAATAAGCGTAAACGCAATACACCATAATGCCAGCCGCAAATGTGGCCATGATCTTTTTTCAGCATAACGTAATCCGATCCATATACCAACAGCTACCAGCATAAAGAAAAACGCAAAGCCGGAGAAGAAAGGCAGGTTCAGGTCATTCACAAAAAATATATCGAATGCACCTGCTGCTTTAATGGAATATTGAATTACGCCTTTAAGAATGATGCCGAATATTACAACGCCCAGCACCATAAAAATATATACGCCACCATATAATTCTTTTTTGCTTTTGACTGTGCGTTCAACCAGGAACAATAAACCGACAGCCATAATTGCGATTAGGAAAATAAGGCCTGCAAATGTGTTATCTGCGGGAATGCCTCTTGATGTATCTGCGGCAGATTGTGCAGCAACCAGCGTCAAAATAAAGCCTGCAATGCCACCAAATAAAACAATGCGTATAAAATATTTTCTTATAGCAACATATTTAAAAGATGACCTTCTTTTGAAATAATAGATCATCACAATGGCAGGAATACATAATAAACAGAGCAGGTGCACACCAATAGAAATACCGATTAAAAAGAAGATAAAGATGAGCCATTTATCAGCGCCTGGTTCATCGGCAACACGCTCCCATTTTAACGCAGCCCAAAACACAATCGCTGTAAAAAATGAACTCATAGCATATACTTCACCTTCAACGGCACTGTACCAGAATGAATCAGTAAATGTGCCTGCCAGTGCACCAACAATACCTGCTGCTATTATGCTGCATATTTGAATATTGGTTACTGGTTTTGCCGTATCAGGCTGTACAATTTTTTTTGCAAAATGTGTTATCGTCCAGAACAAAAACATAATGGTAAAACCACTTGCTAAAGCGTTCATGATATTAACTGCTTTGGCAGCCGTTAATGTATTATCGCCAAACAATACAATGAATATCCTGCCAAGCATAACGAACATCGGTGCGCCGGGCGGGTGCGGTACCTGCAGTTTATAGCAACTACTTACAAATTCACCGCAATCCCAGAAACTGCCACCGGCCTCGCTGGTCATGATATAAACAGTTGAGGCAAAGGCAAAGATTGCCCAGCCCGTAATATTGTTAATACGGTTATAGTTCATTTTGTTAGTAGTTATATGTGCTGCGTTGTTAGATTAACATAGTATCTCGTAGAATTGGCAATATCCGGGCATGATAAGTATGCATACCTTTTACATACGATTATACCGGCTAATTAAGCTATATTCTTGTATTGCCTTTTGTTTATGGCTTCTTGATCTTTAACAGGTGACTACTCACTAACTCAGGATTGTTTGAATAAAGGAACACCTGCAAAATTCTTATCTTTTGTTTTATCTGCAACTGTATTATTCAGCTTTGAATTATGTAATGATAACTCCTTTCGTTTAAGATCAATATTTATTTCAATGGCACACCGGTTATTATCGAATGTTGAGTCGATCAAAAAAGTAATAGCATGGCTGTTGATATGGTTGTAACCGTTTTTTTCAAGCAATAACTTTAACCTGTCTCTTTCACTTTTTATGGTTGCTATGGTAAAAGACCTCCCGCTTTGCAATAAACTCTTATCCTGCGTGTTTGTTATAAGCTGGCTTATGTTGGCGTCCTGTATATTATAGGTTAACTCACTCAGCATAAACGTTTCATCTTTATTGTTTGGCGTATTGGCAATATGCATTTGACCATCATTCCTGAAGGCCAGCATCATAAAAGCAATCAACGGCAATACAAACAGCATTTTCAGTAAATGCCTTTGTGAAGTGCGTGTTTTATTCATCATATAAATACGTTGTTTAAGTGATGATATTTTAAAGCTGCTTGCAATGTTTACCGGAGAATAACCCGTTACTTTTAATAAAAGGTATTGATAGCTTTTTTTGTTGGCGCCCTTTTTTAATACTGTATCATCAGCAAGAAATTCAAGGTTTTGTTTAACGGCAATTTTCATCAGCCATGCAAAAGGGTTATACCAGTTGAGCATGCAGATAAATTCGGCGATGATAACATCAGCCGTATGGCTTTGCTGCGCATGAACCATTTCATGCTGAATAATATCACTTAATTCTGCAGGGGTATGCCGGTTCCTGTTTACATAAATATTACGGCCGAAAGAAAAAGGCATAATATCTATATCCAGATTATATAGTTTTATGTTGTCTGTTGCATAAATTAAAACCGCATTGGCAGTTGTTTTCCTGAAAGAAATTAATTGCATGATAAAATGCAACAAACAAACAATCATACCGCTTATAAACAAGGTGATCAGCACAACAGGAACAGGGCTGTTGCTTTCATCTGGCATATAAGCAAAAGCATTCACAGGAATGGAAGGCACGTTATTAATAATACCGGATGTACTGATGGTTTGCGGCGTTACAAAATAATCCAGCCTTAACAATGGAATAATAAATGCAAACAAGCCAGCCGTTAATAAATAAAAGCGGTTGCTTTTATAACTGGTGAGCCTGCTTAATAACAACCAATAAAAAAGCCAGGCTGCTGCATAAACAGCCGTTAATTTTATCATGTATTCAAATAATGTTTGCATACAATTATTTTTTATTGTTTTCAATCATGTTGATAATATCCTGCAGGTCTTTTGATTTTAATTTCTTTTGCTGCACAAAAAAGTTCACCATTTCTTTATAGGAATTATTGAAATAATTACGAATAAAACCCTGCATGAATGTTTGCTTATAGGCTTCTTCAGATACGTTGGATGAATAGATGTAAGTATTACCTAACAGTTTACTGGTAACAAAGCCCTTCTTTTCCAGGTTTTTAACGGTAGAGGCAATGGTGGTATATGGAGGTTTGGGATCTGGAAATTCCTGCAGGAAAGTTTTTACCGAGCCTTCACCATACTGCCATATCACCTGCATTAATTCTTCTTCCTGCAATGAAAGTTTTTCCATCTACGAATTTTTCGTAAAACTACGAAAGTTTCGTAAAAAACAAAGTTTTATTTGATCTTACCGGTTAACGAATATCATTTTAGCAATAATTAAACAATTTCATAATTTAGGTATTGCCGTCAGCCGGCACTTTTTAAAGCGTTTGTCATTATTCATAATTTTAAACAAACGATTCAAACACTTCTTATATTGATGAAAAATTTTGATAGTGAAACATGTAAAATTATTATTGTTGGCAACAATCATTTTTATAGCAGGCAATGGATGTATGACGCACAAATCTTCAACCGTACAGTTAAAAGATAAAATAGCAGCGCAAATTGCAAAACACAAGGGCCGCTTTGCGGTGGCTTTTAAAAACCTTTCGAACGGGGAACAAATATTGATAAATGAACATGAAAATTTTCACGCGGCAAGCACAATGAAAACACCTGTTATGATTGAAGTGTTTAAGCAGGTGCATGCAGGAAAGTTTTCCATGAATGATTCCGTCACGCTTAAAAATGAATTTAAAAGCATTGTTGATGGAAGCAGTTTTTCACTCAGTGCGGGTGATGACAGTGAATTTGATTTGTATAAACATATTGGCGAAAAAAGGTCGGTTTACCAGCTCATGTACGACATGATAATTGTTAGCAGCAATTTCGCAACCAATCTCATCATTGATCTTGTCGGTGCAAAAAATGCGAATGAAACAATGCGGCAAATAGGTGCAAAAGATATACAGGTTTTACGCGGCGTGGAAGATGCTAAGGCTTATGAGAAAGGGATGAACAATACCACTACAGCCTACGATCTTATGCTGATATTTTCAAAAATTGCCAATGGTAAAATTGTAAGTAAAAGCGCCTGCGATTCCATGATCCATATTCTTTCCGATCAGCATTTTAATTCTGTTATACCAGCCAAACTTCCCAAAGATGTAAAGGTGGCGCATAAAACAGGCTCTATCACTTCTGTTCAGCATGACAGCGGTATTGTATTTCTTCCTAATGGGAAAAAATATGTTTTGGTGCTTTTATCAAAAGACTGGACAGATGAAAAAGATGCCATTAGTTTAATGGCGGATATTTCAAAAATGATTTATGACCATGTTGATGAATAGTTCAGCAGCTTACACGTTTATGGGTTCACAGGTTATTAAATATGGGAATGGCACATACTTTGTGTTTTTCTAATACAAAATTTTATTATGGAAAAACGGGTAATCGGTATTATACTAACGATACTTGGCGTAATAGGTCTTATATATGCCGGCGTTTCATTTGTAAATGGCAAATCGGGCATGTACAATATTAAACTGATGTCTGTATTCGGAATTCTTGGTTTAATATTTTTTCTTTCAGGAATAGGGTTAATTCGAAACACAAAAGATAAAGCTACTTAATCATAAGATTTGATTTCAGATCAGCGCTTAACTTCTGTTCCAGGTCCAACCCAAATTCCTTTGCGGTTTCTTTTGCTGTTTGATAACCTGCATCTGCATGTCGTATAACACCAATGCCGGGATCATTTCTCAAAACCCTTGAAAGCCTTGCTGCTGCTGCATCTGAGCCATCAGCGACAATCACCATGCCTGCATGAATACTGTAACCCATGCCCACACCGCCGCCATGATGTAAACTCACCCAACTGGCACCGCCTGCCGTATTTAATAATGCATTTAATAAAGGCCAGTCTGCAACGGCATCGCTGCCATCCATCATAGCTTCCGTTTCGCGGTTGGGACTTGCAACGGAACCCGTATCTAAATGGTCGCGGCCGATAACGATGGGCGCTTTTACCCTGCCGGTTTTCACCAGGTCGTTAAATGCAAGACCAGCCTTTTCTCTTTCGCCCTGCCCTAGCCAGCATATACGTGCCGGCAAACCCTGGAAGGCAATTTTTTCTTTCGCCAGTTTTAACCAGCGCTGTAAAGATTTGTTCCCGGGAAACATATTCGCAATTACTTCATCCGTTGCCGCAATATCATCTGGATCACCGCTTAATGCAGCCCAGCGAAATGGCCCTTTACCTTCGCAAAATAATGGGCGGATATAAGCAGGCACAAAGCCGGGGAAATCAAATGGGGAGTGATGAGTGGTGAACGGTGAATTTGTTTTCTCAATATATTCCCGGGCGCGTGCACGAATGTTATTTCCATAATCAAATGTGATAGCTCCTTTATCCATTAACTGCAACATCAAATCAACATGGCGAAACATGCTGCGATAGGCGTATTCAATATATTGTTCGGGATTTTCTTCGCGTAAAATTTTTGCCTGCTGGTATGATATTTCATGCGGCCAGTAACCAATCAGCGGGTCATGTGCCGATGTTTGATCAGTTAATGTATCGGGTATAATATTTCTTTCAATCAATCTTTCCAAAAGATGCACCGCATTACATAACACGCCAATGCTTTTGCTTACACCTTCCGTCTTATACCATACAGCTTTATTGATGGCTTCATCAATATCTATATATTTTTCATCAAGGTATTTTGTTTGCAAACGTTTATCAATACGCCATTCTTCTACTTCGGCAATTAATGCAACACCTTCATTCATGGTGATAGCCAACGGCTGGGCTCCGCCCATGCCGCCAAGGCCGGCAGTGACGTTGAGTGTGCCCTTCAAAGAGCCATGAGCTTTGAGCTGTGAGCTTCGAGCAGAACCGGAAAAATGTTTATCTGCAACCACCGAATACGTTTCATACGTTCCCTGCACGATGCCCTGTGAGCCGATATAAATCCAACTGCCTGCTGTCATTTGTCCGTACATCATCAGGCCTTTTTTCTCCAGTTCATCAAAATGTTTCCAGTTGGCCCAATTGGGTACGAGCTGTGAATTGGATATTAAAACGCGTGGTGCATTTTCATGCGTTTTTAAAATGCCGACTGGCTTGCCACTTTGTATCAGCAGGCTTTCATCATTTCCCAAAATTTTTAATGCAGCAACGATGTTATCCAGCGCTTCAAAGTTCCTGGCTGCTTTGCCCCGGCCGCCATACACAATCAGTTCATCCGGTTTCTCCGCCACTTCCGGGTTTAAATTATTCAGCAACATGCGCAATGCCGCTTCCTGAATCCAGCCTTTGCAATTCAGTTTTGAGCCTGTTGGTGTTTTATATTTAACGGCGTCGTATTTAAACTGTGTTGTTGTCATAGATAATATTTTATGTTATCAGCTGCGCCATTTCATGGCATCACGGTTGTGTCACTCACTTGTACTATTGGAATGCTATTGAGCTTTGATTTCAGGAAATAATTTTTTAAAGTCTTCCATATCTTGATATGATAAATTAGTCCATATTAAATATCCATGATGATTATTTAATCCAACTAAATCGCTCATATCGAAGGCAACTTCAAGTTCGCCAGAATTTATATCACTTTTATAATCATCAATTTTGAATAAAAACACTCGATTCAAAAACATTTTATGCATAACTGCATTAGGATGTATAGCAAAATTTAATGATGATTTATTAGTTTGAATGCTTGGATAAATTAGCATATCTGTCCTTATATTACTTGGAGTATAAAAATGTTTATGTGCTAAATAACTAGATAATAAATGATCTTCTTTTTTTTCAAAAATTGTAGCATAAAAATGCAACATTTCCTCAAGGCATTTACTTTGCTCTTCAGTCCTTACAGAAAATTCTTCTTCTAAATCTTTAAAGGCTTTTTTACTCATAGAATTATATTCATCAACAACGTCATATTCACCATAAATAAAAGGTGAGATATAAATTGGTTGATCCTCTCTGAATGACCATTCAGATAAATAATAAAAATTATTACCTTCTTTTTTAAAGCTTAACTCTAAAGTTTCTAAAAGAGCAGTATGTGCAGATGGTGATCCATAAAAAGTTGGACAATTAGGAAGATTAGCTCTTTGTAATAAGGTTTTTGAAACTTGAGGATGAGAAAACTCTGTAATTAATGAAGTATTTATAAATCCCTCTTGTTTCCGAAGTCTATAAACTTTAGAAGGTACTTTATTAGTATTAGAAGTTCTAACACTAAAAAAAATAAATCCAAGTTTTGAAACAAAAAAATCGTCTAATTCTTGAACATACTCCTGCAAAGATTTAGCCTTCAATTTATTTTCTAAATCTATTGAATCAAATTCTTCAAGCACTTTTAAAATTTGACCTTTACTTGGAATGGTTACTTTTTTTTTACGTAATAACACAACTAACCAATATTAATATTAAATGTTCCAATAAATTCCACCGCTTTCATCATATCATCATGCAAAACCCTGTCTTCCTTATTAAACGAAACAACTTTTCTGAACGCAGCATGTAATTCTTCCAATAACTCAGAAGTCTTTGCAGGCCTTCTGAAATCCAATGCCTGTGCAGCGCTCAGCAATTCAATGGCTAAAACTTTTTCTACATTATTAATTACCCGCAGGCATTTTGTAGCAGCATTGGCGCCCATGCTTACATGATCTTCCTGGTTGTTGCTGGATGAAATGGAATCAATGCTGGCCGGTGTACATAATTGTTTATTCTCACTTACAATGCCGGCAGCCGTGTATTGCGGAATCATGAAACCACTGTTCAAACCGGGATCGGTTACAAGAAACAAAGGAAGGTTTCTTTGCCCGCTTATTAATTGATAAATCCTGCGTTCACTTATATTAGCTAATTCACTCATGGCAATGCTTAAAAAATCCAGTCTTAAAGCCAAAGGCTGGCCATGAAAATTTCCGCCGCTTACAATTAAATTATCATCCGGAAAAATGTTAGGGTTATCTGTTACGGAATTTATTTCTGTTAAGAAAACATCGAGCACATTATCAAAAACATCTTTGGTGGCGCCATGCACCTGCGGCACACATCGAAATGAATAAGGGTCCTGCACCTGCTCTTTTTTGCGTGCTGTAATTTCACTTCCGTTTAAATAGGCACGAATGGTTTTTGCAGCTTCAATTTGGCCTTTATGCGGCCGGATTGTTTGAATACATTCATTTAAAGGTTCTGTTATACAATCAAAAGCATCATAAGATAAAGCGCAAATAAGATTCGCCATTTTAATTAAGTGCTCTGCTTTTTTCAAACAATACAATCCATATGCACTCATGAATTGTGTACCATTAATCAAAGCCAGGCCTTCCTTGCTTTGCAGGCGTATAACTTCCCATTCAAGTTCCTGCCATAAATCTTCCACTTTTCGTTTTTCATCTTGATAATTCACTTCACCCAAACCAATCAATGGCAAACTCAAATGGCTTAAAGGCGCCAGGTCGCCGGACGCGCCGAGCGAACCCTGTGTATAAATTACCGGCAATACATCATGATTAAACATATCCATCAGCCGCTTCACTGTATCTATCTGCACACCGCTGTAACCATAGCTCAATGATTTCACTTTCAGCATAAGCATGAGCTTTACAATAACGGCAGGCACCTCCTCTCCCATGCCGCAGGCATGCGATTTTAAAAGATTATCCTGCAATTTTTCTATCTGGCCGTTTTGTATGCGCACATTTTGTAAAAAACCAAACCCGGTGTTTATACCATAATACACTGAATCCGGGTCAGCCATTTTTTTATTGAGGTATTCACGGCATTTATTAATGCGGTCGTGTGCGTCGAACGTAATAGAGATTTGCTGGTTGTAATCCAGCAGGTTTTTCACCTGTTCAAAATCAAGCCAGCTTTTATCAAGAGGGAGATAATTGTAACTCATACAAACAATCAATTACAGGTGCGTTTCAATTCTTTCAAAAAAGCCTTTCTCTTCTAAACTGGTTTCAATACCTGTTAGAGCTTTTAATATTTTTTTACTGCTGCTGCCCGATGCTTCCGCCAGTTCATTCATGGCTTTTTCAAGTGCAGACCAAACAGGTTTTATTTTTTCCAGCAGTTTCCTGCCCTTTGCAGTAAGCATAATATTTTTATGGCGGGCATCTGTTTTTGATGTAACGGATTTAATCAAACCTTTTTGCTGCAGGCTGCTTGCAAGCTGGCTGATTGCGGAGTGGGATACCTTCAGGCTATTTGAAATTTCTTTTATAGAAACTTCATCTTTTTGCGAAAGGATATAGAATACGGGAAACCACGAGGCGTCAAACTGTATCTTATGGTTTTTGTATATGCGGTTTACATCATTTATAAATGTATTCCCCAAACGTTTTAAACGGCTGCCGAAAACAAGGAAGCCTAAATCCTGGTAAAAATTCATTCAACAAATATATAAGTACTTATATATTTTTAGCTGAGGGTAAAAATATTTTTTATTTAAATTCTTTCATTTACCAGCTAAGGGTGCTATACCGCCAAGGTTTTCCCTAACGCCAAATGACGCCCTCGGCTATTTATATCATTATTCAAACTCACATAACTTATATATATTGCCATCAATCCGTTAAATGAAGCTTTATCATTCAAGCATGGTGAAGTATACCTGAAGAATATGTTCTGTTAAAATAAAAATCATATAATAATTGCATGCACTTTGCATATAAGTTGCAACCCATCTTAATGCCGATGAAATATATTACTGTAATTGCTTTGTTATTATCAGCCTTTTCGCTTAAAGCGCAACATAATCCCGACGCCATATTAGGCAAATGGGAATCTGCAGAAAAGAACCTTATTGTGGAAGTTTATAAACAGGATGACAATTTCCAGGCAAGAATAGTGTGGTTCAATAACCCTGGTAATATGTTGCCCGAAACCGATATAAAGAATCCTGATAAAGAATTAAGATCCAGGAAAATTGTGGGCATGGATGTATTATCGGGCCTTGAATATAATGCCAGGCAAAACCGGTGGGTAGGCGGAAAAATTTATGATTGTACCAGCGGCCGCACCTGGGATGCTACTGTTTGGCTAACATCGCCCAATGACCTTAAAGTGAGGGGATACTATCTTGTAAGATGGCTTGGAAGAACCATGATGTTTACGCGTGTGGAATAAGGCTGAAGCAATTGAGCATTAATGATTGATTATTTACACCTTCATTTCAGCTTAAATAAACCGCATTGTAAATAAGTTTATATTTAATTAAATTTTTTGCCATGACATTAATGGGATTTCTGCTCCTGCTTTTAATAGCTGCAATATGCGGCGGTATTGGCCAGTCACTTGCCGGTTACGATCGTGGTGGCTGCCTTGTATCAATTATCGTTGGTTTTATCGGCGCTTATATCGGCACATGGATAGCAGCCAAATTCGGACTGCCGCCTATTTTTGAAATTTCCATACAAGGCCAATCTTTTCCTGTTGTTTGGGCAGTAATTGGTTCCGCTGTTTTTACGGCGGTTATAGCCTTGCTGCGAAGGGCATTTACCGGAAAGTAGATTAACTGCATTTTAATTGATGCATTATTATATGAGTTTATCTCTTAACAAAGGCATACTCATGCAATGCGAGCCGCCACGTGCCCGGGAGAGTTCTGCAGACGGCAATAAAATCAATGTATCTTTTAATGATTGCGGGCTTAAACCGCCATCAAACTTTTTAAACAATTCGGCTGTAGTAATTACTTCAAACCCGTTTTTACGAAAGCTGTCGGCGGTATAATCATTCCTGTCGTAACCAATTACAACACCTTCCTTTAAAGCAACCACATTACAGGAATCCGTCCATTGTTCGCGGTCATCATAAGGAAATTCATTACCACCGCTGTAAATTATTTTCACATCAGCAGGATCGCAATGATAATCTTCAACACTTACCTGCACCAGTAATTCTTCAATGCCCGAAAGTTTTTTATCAACGCTGTAATCTATCTCCGGCTTATAAAATGCATCAGCCGGCTTATAAAACTGCAGTATTTCGGGCTCTTCAATGCCAACTAAATCCGGCTGGTGCATTAGCCGCCTTAAATAAGATTGCTTCACTTTATTTTCAGCCGCAATAATATTCTCAGAATACCTTCCGTATAACACCCAAACATTGCGTTTTACCTGTGTGAAAATGGTGTCAATGTGCATTTGCGCACGGTTCTTTGCAATTTTTACAACAGAAATTTTCTCAATACCGAGATCCTTTGAAAAAATAGTATGGATAATTTCATTGATGGCGTTGGATGAAGTTCTTTCACTGCACCCTACAATCAGATGCTGCGGATGTATCATCATGATATCTCCGCCTTCAATGCTTATAAACCGGGCTTTGCGTTCCATTTCTTCATATAAAAAGAAATCGCTGTCTTCAATCACTTCCATTACTTTATTTGAATCTTCCTTAAACAGGAAATACATGGCAAGAAATTTTGTGATGAGCGATTCGCGTTTTCTTGCCGTGGTGGCCATGCGGCTTAAAAGAATATGGTCTTTTATCATGATGCCGATATCCCTTGTAAATATAAAATTGGGGATTGGCGGAAAGATGTATTGGTCTTCATGCGAGCCGCTTGCTTCTTTAGGCAGGATGCCGCTGATTAAAATTCTGGCCAGCAACGCGGCATCATCAATGGCTTCAAGCTGCAGTTGTGTTTTATGGCTGGATTCTTCATATGAGCAAACGGCTGAAATTAACCGGAGCTTTACTTTTTCGTCTTTCAATATCAGTTCTAATAAATGCTGCACTTCAAGCACATTATCTGAATTGAAATATTCTTTCTTGCCGGGAATAAAACAATTGGCTTTAAGCTTTTCATCGGCAGACGCCTGGCATTTTTTTATGTAATTAATTTTATCAGGATCAAGGAAATACAACAGCAGCATTACATAATGATTATATTCTTTCTGCATGCTTTTTAAATGAACTATGTCATCGTATAAATTGTCGGCAAAAGTGCCCGGTATTATTTTTCCAATGCCGCCATCAGGGCTATGTATAATCAGCTTTCGAAGTGTACCAATTTCTGATTCTATGTAATAGTTTTTATTATTCATAAAATATATTTTTTGATTGATAAAGAAGAAATAATGCAGCAATAAATAAAGGCAGGCAGCCCAACACATCAGGTAAGATTAAGAAAAATGGCGAGCAGGTTATGCTTCTTCATAAGTGGGTTGCAAGATAGGCATTTTTTATGGCAATACCCTGTTATAGCGGCTTTACAACGTTTTCAAAAAACCTTTTGTCATTCCATAAATGTTTTCGTCATGAACAACCTTTACACTTTAAAAAATTTCAAGCCAAGCAATGTTTTTTTATTGTTTGCCGCATTTTTCATCATTGCCGTTTTTTCTTTTAATTCCTGTTCAAAGGATGTTGATGACAGTATACCCAAGCCAATTGCAACTTTGATTAAATCAATAAAATCTGACAACCCGGATTGCACTTGTGACCCTTATATAGCTGAGTATTTTTGGCAAAATAAAACGGTTTACTTGCGTGGGTTCACAGGACCAACCTGTAATTGGATTCCTATATATTATGATTCAACTGGATCAATACTAACCATGCCTGCAAACTATACGCCTAACGATTTTCAAGAGGAAAGTAGTTTTATAAAAACTGTTTGGTCTTGCCAGCAACATTAAACAACATAATTAAATCCTATAGTGTTAATTACACGGAATCTTACAAACATTTCTTCGCTATACCAGTTTTCACTGCGGGTTTTATGAATCACATCTTTATGTTGTTGCAAGCTGTAGGCAAAATTTTTCATAGCAGCTTTATTTTCCCAGATGCTGAATGTTGCCTGTTTTATCCAGGGTACTTCTCCTATTCCATAAGAAATAATTAAGCCTTTTGCCGAAGGCGTTATACCAGCCACAGCATCAACATTACTCCAGAAATCTTTTAAACGGCTCAACCGTATGGTTGCCCTTGTTAATACAGCTATCGGCCCGTCATACATTGTTTCTTTCGGGAGCTCACCAAAAACTTTTTTTCCATCCCATAAACCATGGCCTTCTATTGGCTGCAACAACAATTCTTTTATATCACATCTGAAAAACTTCCAATAGCGGTAAAGAAATGCAGGGGCTTTTGTTATTGTATCATCTGCTGTAAATAGTAATGCCCATTGATTTAAATCGGGATGAACGTCAAATGTTCCGTTCTTCCCGCTGCCCATTAGTTTGAAAAATTTAATCTTTTTATTTAGCCATAAAGGCAGGCGGAACAAAGCCATTGATAAAAAACCAAACAGGCCGAGATGTTTTGGATAACGTGTTATAATGAGCGTGCAGTACATATCATTTTGCTGCTACCAAAAAAATAATTAAACATAAAACCGCGGCGAGCACAATGGCCAGCACCACTTTATATTTTTCCCATCGCTCCTGTTTATGTTGCTGCCGCAATAACGTATTCAATTCATGCTGCAGCCATTCGTGTTCAGCATATAAAGGCTGCATTAATTCAATCAATTGCTTTGTTTGATGGGTAGATAAATAAGCTGCGGCAATACTTACCTGCTGCAAAAATTGCTGCAGTAAAATTTTATTTGTACCCGGCAGCAGTAGTATGTCATCAGGCATTAACTGCTGTATGGCATACAGCAAGGCATTTTTATTCAAACGAAAAGGGTCTGTTGTTTTTAAACTGGCATTTAATTTTTCAATATGCTCTATTAAAGTTTCAATGGTTTCCACGGGGCGTTTATATTCTTCTTCCGCAATTAAATAACGTTCATAATTGTAACGCTTTCGTGCATCTGCATCGCCCAGTACTTTATAAGCTTCGGCTGCATCTGTGAAAATAGCAGCAGCAATAGTATCGCCCGGATTCTTATCGGGATGGTATAACATAGCCAGCTTTCTGTATGCCCTTTTTATTTCTGCGGTTGTTGCCGATGATTTTACATTCAATATGCGGTAATAATCTTTTGCAATAGCCATGAATGGCGAAAGTAAGTGTTATCATAATGTATTAATTTCACTGTCCGTAAAATGCATGTGAAATGATTAAATTGAACATTTTAATATCCACCTTTCTAGCGTTTCTTTCTATGAATACAGTGTTTGCCCAATCTCCAAAAGTGCTGGTGTTTAGTAAAACCACCACTTTCTATCATGAATCAATACCCGATGGTATTGCCGCCATACAGGCATTAGGCAGCCGTAACGGTTTTGACGTTGATACAACAAAAGACGCCGCCGCTTTTACTGATGAGAATTTAAAGCAATATGCTGCCGTTATTTTTTTAAGCACGGCCGATGAAAGCAATACATTATTAAATGAAGCGCAAAAAACTGCCTTCATGCGTTTTATACAATCCGGTAAAGGTTATGTGGGCGTGCATGCCGGTTCAGACGCCTTATATAACTGGCCCTGGTATAATAAGCTTGTTGGCGCTTATTTTAAGAATCATCCAAAACCGCAGGAAGCTGAGTTAACTGTTACTGATAAAAATTTTATTGCAACAAAAGAACTGCCTGCATCGTGGAAGCATTTTGATGAATGGTATAATTACAAAGAAACCAACTGGGATAGTGTGCAGGTGCTTTTAACGGTGAATGAAAAAAGCTATGCCGGCGGAGAAAACGGCAGTTACCACCCGGTTTGCTGGTATCATAATTATGACGGCGGACGCTCCTTCTTCCTGGGGCTTGGGCATACCAAAGAATGTTACACAGACCCGCTTTTTTTAGACTTGCTTCTGGGTGGCATTAAATATGCGATAACCAACAGGGATAAGTAAGGCCGGTCAAGACGCATAGCTGCGTCTGACCTTTAGCAACCCCCTTGAAAACCTAAAGATCAAAACAGCGGGAGCGTATAAACAAAAGCGTCCTGTATTTTTAAGGTACAGGACGCCTGAAAACATCTTCAACAAATCATCTTGGTTCAGCAGCCGGCTTCGCCGGTACTTTGTATCCTTGTTTTTGTATCAATGATTTTATTTCGGTGATGGCACGTTCCAATTGCGGATCAATGCCCTTGGCCATGGACGCAAGGTCTTCATCCACATAAATGTCCGGGTCAACGCCATGACCTTCCTTAAACCATGTTCCGTCGGGATTATACATGCGGAAACTCGGCGCTGTGATATTGCTGTTATCAATAAGATCCGGCACACCACTTATTCCTATCAACCCGCCCCAGGTACGGTTACCAACCAGCGGGCCCAGCCCTTTCTTCCTGAAGAAATCCGGGAAAGCATCACCACCCGATCCGCTCCAGCCGTTAATCAGCATTACCTTCGGGCCAAAATTGGCAAATGGCGGCCAGGGCCAGCTTTCGCCGTCTCTTACAGCCCAGTAAGCCAAAGGTGTGCGGTTAAGAATTTCTATAAAACGGTCTGGTATCTGGCCGCCGTCATTAAAACGTTCATCAATCACTAATGCTTTCTTATCCCATTGCGCATTAAACTGGCGCAGCAATTCCGTCTGTCCATCAACGCCCGTGCTTGGAACATATATGTAACCAACCTCCCCATTTGTGGCAGCTTCAACACGTTTGCGGTTTTCATTTATCCAGCTTAGATAGCGCAGCCTGCCTTCATCATCCATCGTTTGCACGATAGCTTTTTTAGCGCCGGTAAATGATGGCTTATCATTATAGGTTAACTCAATGGTTTTATCGGAAAAGCCTTCAAAAGCTGCAAAGGGTTCATGCGCTGTGGTTAATGGTATCCCGTTTACTGCCAGAATATAATCGCCTTCTTTTATATTGATGCCGGGCTTATCCAGTGGCGAACGCACTTCACCATCCCATGGCGCTGCTTTTATGATTTTTTCAATCTTGTAATAGTTACCATCTGCCTGCCAGTTCACGCCAAGATAACCAACAGCAACATGTTTCGCTCTTTCAGTTGGCTCAACACCATGATAAGTATGCGAAGCATTTAATTCGCCCAGCATTTCACCGATGATAAAATCAATATCATACCTCGTGGCGGCATCATCCAGCATTTTTTGATAGCGCTGCTTTACCTGCAGCCAGTTTACGCCGTGCATGGCGCTGTCGTAAAAATAATCCCGCTCAATGCGCCAGGCATCATTAAATACAGCCTGCCATTCTTCTCTTGGATTAACGTTCATCTGCATGTCGCCCAGCGGTACTTTCTTATCCGCATCAGCGCCTTCACTTACCTTTATTACCGCCAGGTCGTTACCAACCTGCACCAAGGCCTTTTCACCATTACCTGCCAAGATATATCTTCCCACATTGTCAATAATTTTCTTCTCTTTCCTGTCTTCAATATCAAAATATTTTAAAGATGGGTTTTCTTCTTCTGAACCCGTATTCGGCATTTTCACATACAGGATTTTACCTTTTACCGCGCCAAGGCCGGAGTAATTACCCGGGGTAATGGGCAGAAATTCAAGCCTTCCTTCAAAGCCATCGAAATCAATTTTCACGGCTTTATCTTCATCTTTATTTGCTTTATCTTCCTTCTTATTGCCTTTATCCTTTTTTCCTTTTTTGGAAGATGAAGCCGCCGTATCTTCTTTCGGTTTATCTTCTTCCACACTTATCGTATCATTTTTAGGATAGAGCAATGAAGGCGTTGTTTTGAGCAGGCTGATGGCCCCGACTTTAGTGGAATTGGCATATACAAAAGAATTGTCAACATCGCTGTAATAGGCCTGGAATTCCTGGTTGGTAAGCACATACAGGTATTTACCTTCGGGATCAAAAACAGGGTTGGAGAAGGTATAAAAACCACTTGTTGCACGATGCAACTGCCTGTTGTTATAATCATAGATAAATATGCTGTTATGATTATTTTCTTCGTCAAGCGTAAAAGCCAGCCAGCGGCTGTCGGCGCTCCAGCTAAATGTAAAATATTCCAGTGCGCCATGTGTTAAGCGCTTGCCACGGGCAACATCGGTGGTAGCGCCGGTGGCAGCGTCAACAATTTTTACCTGCATGGCTTTATCAATAAAGGCCAGCTTTTTACCATCGGGGCTCCAGTTTAACGCATACCTGAAACCGGGGCCATAGCTGGTTATTTTTCTGGCTGAACTTTCATTACCGGTTTGCATAATCCATAATTCATATTCACCGCTTTTATCGCTCCAGTAAGCTATACTTTTACCATCGGGAGAATAAACGGGATAACGTTCCGCATTACCGGAAGTGTTGGTAATATCTTTTACTACACCCTCTGTGGCGGGCAATGAAAAAATCTCTCCTCTCGATTCAATGAGCACACGGCTGCCATCTTTTGAAATAGCAGGATGCGTAAAGTAACTCCTCACATTCAGCATGTAAGGCTTTAGCGGCGCTTCATCGGCAACCACCTGTATCTTTATTTCTTTTGGGGCGCCGCCTGCCAGCGGGTATAAATAAAGTTTACCGCCATTTTCAAATACAATGTCATCCGGCCCTAATGATGGGTAATGAATGTCATACTCTGTGAAATGAGTAAGCTGTTCAAACGATTTATTGCTGATATTATATCTCCACAAATTCATGCGTAAATCAGTGCCGCGGTCTGAAATAAAATAAATATGATCGCCGCTCCACATGGGATATTCATAACCGGCATCGCTCTTACCGGAAATATTTTCAGAAGTAGTGTCTTTAAAATCATAAACATGAATATCTGAGCGCCAGCCGCCGCGATAGCGCTTCCAGTTGCGGCCAATCTGCGTGCGGAAATTTAATGCCATGTGCTGGCCATCGGGCGAATAAGAACCATATTCCGCATAAGCAAACGGCAGCTTTGTATCAATACCGCCGGTATCGGCAACCGAATAAAACTGGTTAAACCGCTGTTTGCCGCTTTCGCGCATGGAAGCAAAAAATACATGCCGGCCATCAGGCTGCCAGTCAACAACCCTGTCCGGGTAATCATGCGCCGTTAAGCGCACCGGTACGCCGCCTGTTGCCGGCATCACATACACATCCGTATTGCCATCATAATTGCCGGAAAAAGCAATTTTAGATCCGTCCGGTGAAAATTTTGGCCAGGTTTCCGGACCGGGAGGCGAACTTAATTTATAAGCTGTTCCTCCATTTTTTGAAACGATCCAGATGTCATTCGCATAAGCAAAAACCACCTGCGTTTTTGAAACATCCGGATAGCGCAGCAAACCGGCATCTATTTGTGCGGTTGCCGCTGTTACCATAAATATTGCTGTACTAAAGACTGACAGTATTTTCTTCATAAGCGAAGTGTATAAGTATTTTCGCAAACATAGTTTTACAATAAGAGAATAACCAAAACAGCTTTAAGATTTTTTTAAATGAATGCAGGAACTGATAAATGCAGCTGTTGAACGGTAAATTATACGAATAAGCTTAACAAATACTCATATCTTTAACCATTATATTTGCGCCCTTAATACTCTCCCAGATAATGAAAGGCAAACACGTAGCGCTGCTAATTATTTTAATACTCATTGCCGACCAGGCGCTTAAATTCTATATAAAATTAAATTATACGCTTGGAGAAGAGCATAAGGTTATCGGTAACTGGTTTCGCCTGCATTTTGTTGAAAACGAAGGCATGGCCTGGGGTTTAAAATTTGGCGGCGGATTGGGTAAAATTTTGCTTACGCTTTTCAGGCTGGTGGCGGTAATATTCGGCACATATTATTTAAGCCAGGTCATTAAAAAGAAATATCATAGAGGTTTTATTATTTGCGCCGCCCTCATTTATGCCGGCGCTTTTGGCAATTTAATTGACAGTTTATTTTATGGCCTGATATTCAGCAGCAGTAACCCTTTTACAGTAGCAACTTTATTTCCTGCCGGCGGTGGTTATGCTTCCTTTTTTCACGGGCAGGTAGTAGATATGTTGTATTTTCCCATTATTGATACAACCTATCCTTCCTGGTTTCCCATAGCAAGCTGGCGTGGACAGGAGTTTTTATTTTTCAGCCCGGTATTTAACCTGGCAGATTCTTCTATTTCGATTGGTGTAATTGCCTTACTTATCTGGCAGAAGAAATTCTTTCCGCAACATAAACATAGTGAAGAACCTATTAAAACCTCTCCTGCGGAAATTGATGACAGGGTGAAGACAATGTAATCTTTCTATGGCGAAACGGTGGCACTAAAACTGCCATTAGTAACCTGAATTGCGGCACCGGTTGTTACATTCTCAGCCGTTCCGGAAAATGTGCCTGTGACGACATGAGTAGCGTCATCATATGAAGATATAGTTACAGAAACATCTGAATCTATGGGCGTTCCATCAAATGCTTCATAAATTGGGTCACCGTTACCCGTAGTATAATTAAAAGCGAATACTGCTGCATTTGCGGGTGGGACAGAGTCGGTTTTATATACTCCGGTTTCAATCACGCTTTCAGGCAAATAAGCAATTAATGTTATTGCACTATCAGTTGTTGACTTTGTAAAACCAGCCATAGCAAGCATCTTTCCACCGGAATTCCAAACAAAAGTATCCTGAATGACTGTAGCAGCATAAAAAGTTCCATTAAAAGTTCCTTCGGTTGTAGTAAACTGCCAGCTCCCAACATTTCCTGTTGCCGTTGTATCAGTTCCACCCAAACCCGTACCGGTACTATCCTGCACATTGATTGTAAATGAACAAAACGTGCTGTCAAAACTTACATTAAATGTTGAAGTACCAACAATTATAGGATGGCCTGAAGGTTTCAATTGTATTGTATTAACGCCGGTATTGCTGAAATACCCGGAATCTGAAAAACTAAACCCGTTTGCCGTATCTGTTTTTATGTTATAGCCACCGGTTTTTGTAACATTTACCTGCAGCTCAACATACGCTGTGTCGCCGCCCGGCGTAACGCCATTATAATACGTACCATGCACGGTGCTGGGAAGGCAGTCGCCGGCCGAATCCCATAAACTGCCTTCTGCCGGAATGGTATTGCCTTTTTCGAAACTGTATTCCTTCTGGCAGGAGAAAAACGCCAGGAAGCAGGTTACTACAAATAGATATACAAGATTTCTGTTCATGTACAATAGTGTTCGGGTTTTAATAACGTGCGGCAATCTTAATAAATTGTCCGCACATTACTGAACTTAGTTTTTTAATTCGCCCACCATTTTAGCAGGCACCACCCATTCATCGAATTGTTCCGGCGTCATGTGTTCAAAATCAAGGCCTTTGAGTTTATATTCAACAGCAGCCTGCTTTAAGGTAATGCCGCGTTTATGGGCATCCTGTGCAATAGCGGCAGCATTATAATACCCGATTTTTGTATTGAGTGCTGTAACCAGCATCAGGCTGTTATTTACATGTTTTTGAATATTCGCTTCTATCGGTTCAATACCAACAGCACATTTATCGTTGAAGGAAACACAGCCCTCTCCTATTAATCTTGCGCTATGCAAAAAATTATAAATCATCATGGGCTTAAATACATTCAGCTCAAAATGGCCGGTGGCGCCGCCAATATTAATGGCCACATCATTACCCAATACCTGCGCCGCGATCATGGTTAATGCTTCGCATTGTGTTGGGTTTACTTTGCCCGGCATGATGGATGAACCCGGCTCGTTATCCGGAATGTGTATTTCGCCGATACCTGCCCTTGGGCCGGAAGAAAGCATGCGTATATCGTTGGCAATCTTCATTAAGCTTACAGCAACGGTTTTTAGAGCACCATGCGCCTCTACAATAGCATCATGCGCCGCAAGGCTTTCAAATTTATTTTCAGCAGTAATAAAGGGAAGGTTAGTTAATTCAGCAATCTTTTTCGCTACCAGTTCAGCATAACCTTTTGGTGTATTGATACCAGTGCCCACAGCCGTACCGCCAAGCGCCAGCTCTGATAAGTGCGGTAATGCATTTTTGATGGCCCTGATACCATGATCCAGTTGGGAAACATAACCGCTGAATTCCTGGCCAAGCGTTAGTGGCGTGGCATCCATAAAATGCGTGCGGCCAATTTTTACCACATGCATAAATGCTTTGCTCTTTTCACGCAGTGTATTGCGTAATTTTTCCATGCCGGGAATGGTTGTCTCCACCAGCATTTTATAGGCTGCTATGTGCATAGCCGTAGGAAAAGTATCATTGCTGCTCTGCGATTTATTTACATCATCATTCGGGTGCAGGAATTTTTCTTTATCGGTTAATTTACCGCCATGCAGTACATGCGCACGGTAAGCAACCACCTCGTTCACATTCATATTGCTTTGTGTGCCGCTGCCGGTTTGCCAAACCACAAGCGGAAACTGGTCGTTTAATTTATGGTCAAGAATTTCATCGCACACGGCGGCAATGGCATCTTTCTTTTCTTCCGGCAAAACGCCCAGTTCAAAATTGGCAAATGCCGCTGCTTTTTTAAGGTAAGCAAAAGCTTCAATAACAGGTTTGGGCATTTTATTAATATCCTGTGCAATCTTAAAATTCTCCACACTACGTTCGGTTTGAGCGCCCCAGTAAACATTGGCAGGCACTTTAACTTCGCCCATAGTGTCTTTTTCTATTCTGTATTCCATATAAAAATTTTTATCGCCGCAAAGGTAATCCTGAATGGCCAGAAGCAGGAATGAAAAGCGGAATTATACCACTGTAAATTCCTATTTTGTTTTGCACAGATTCGAGATTTTCACCTCTGCATCTTGATCTATAGACTGGCTCAGTCTCAAAAGACTGAGCCAGTCTTCTTAAAAATAATTCAGCAAAAATCTATGAGAGGATATTGCCGCTGTCGTAGGCCTGCCGGTTTACAACTACTCCAGCGTTTCTTGCAGCCATTTAAAAAATTCGTGTTGCCAAACCATCGCATCCTGCGCCTTCAATACCCAATGGTTTTCATCGGACAAAAACAAAAAGCGGCTTTTAATACCTTTTAGCTGTGCTGCCTGGAAAGCCTGCTGCCCCTGCTCAACCGGTACACGGTAATCTTTGCCACCCTGCACAATCATAATCGGCGTGTCCCAGTTCTGTACAAAATTGCTGGGGCTTTGACTGAAAGACCGCTGTGCCACTGCATTATCCAGTTCCCAATAAGCGCCGCCTTTTTCCCAGTTTTCGAACCACATTTCATCGGTTGTGCCATACATGCTGCGGAAGTCAAACACACCATCATGCGATAAAAAAGTTTTAAAGCGATGATTATGCATGCCTGCCAAAGCATACACGCTGAAACCGCCAAAACTGGCGCCGATACAGCCGCGTTTTGAAGTATCAACATAAGGCAAAGTGGAAGCATCATCAATAGCATTGAGATAATCCTGTAAAACCTGCCCGCCCCAGTCTTTACTTACTGCTTCATTCCATACAGTGCCGAAACCCGGCATGCCGCGGCGGCACGGCGCAACAATTATATAATTACCGGAAGCCATTAACTGGAAATTCCACCTGAAAGAATAGAACTGCGAAACCGGGCTCTGCGGGCCACCCTGGCAATATAAAAGCGTGGGATATTTTTTAGTTGAATCGAAGTTAGGCGGCAGTATCAGCCAAACCACCATTTGCTTATTATCGGCTGTAGTTACATATCTTTTTTTCCAGGAACACAAAGCAAGTGTGTTGTACATTTCATCATTAACATGTGTTATTTGTTTAAGTGTTGAAGACTTGATATCTAACGCATAAATTTCCGTGGCATGGTTGAAATCTGTTCTCGTTACATATAAGGTATTGTTTACTTCACCAACAATACCGCTTACATCAAAATCGCCTTTTGTTATCTGGCGAACCATAGCCGCCATTCTTGTTTTACCGGGATAATTTACTTCAAATAATTGCAGTGTACCATCCACCGGTGCAATGAAATATATTTTTTTACCATCATCACTCCATTTAAAACTTACCACATGAATATCATCGCGGCTGCCGGTTAAATTCATTTTTGTAATACCATCCGAAACAACTATATCATTTTTATCACTTTCATATCCATCAGTTTTCATACTTAACCAGGCCAGATCGCCTTTTTTATTGTAAGCTGGATTAACATCATAACCCATCATGCCTTCGGTGAGGTTTTTTGTTTCGCCGGTTTCAATATTATACTCAAATAAATCCGTGTTGGTGCTGATGGCATAGGCGGTTCCCTGTTTTGGTTTGGTTACATATACAACATGTTTCCCATCAGGATTAAATATAAAATCTTCCTCACCGCCAAAGGGTTTTTGCGGGCAGTCGTAAGGCTGGCCGGCCATCAGGTCTTTCTTTGCCGTATCACCTGTTTTGTTTAAAAATATATGGCTGAATTTTCCATCTTCCCACTCATCCCAATGGCGGTACATGAGTGAGTTATAGATCATGGCATTGCTCTTTGACAGACCCGGATAAAAATCGCTGCCAAATACATTCATGATCTTTACATCAGCGGCGCTGATCTGCCATTGGCCATCAGGTGACACATGCGTGTTAGGCACAAGCGTATCTGCATTGGTAATTTCTTCTGCCGCGCCGCCGCCAATGGGAACGCGGTATGATTTGGTGGAACTTTTATTCGTTGCCAGATCCGGTGTGCTTACAGCATACACAACATATTTTTTATCTTTTGAAATGCCTATGGCATTAAGCCTTCCCAGTTTCCATAGCAGTTCGGGTGTCATTACATTTTGGGCAAGACAAAACAAGGGCGCCATAAGAAGCAGCAGGAGGAATATTTTTTTCATGTGTTCATTTTTATTTTTTTTAGGCCACATGGAATTCGCCTATGAATATCTTAGGTTGGTATCAACTTTTTGTTACGGCTCATTTCATGTGATGAATTTTCCCTCACCCTCGTTCCCTCTCCACAAGTGCAGAGGATGCCCATGTTCCGGGTGCGATTATTAAATATGGCGGGCGTTTGCATTTTTAGTTTCGTGTTTTTTAAGCAGCCTTAAGTTTTATGGAAAGTTTTTTTGTTTGCAAGATATTTGAAATCTTGCTGAATTAAAACATGCAGCACAAGGCCGTAACTCCCATAATCGGCAAAGCCTAACCATTAATACCATCTATTCAACTTCGGTTATCCAAAAATCATTGCAAACAGCTTATGCACACCGCAACCATTTCAAAGGAATTAACAAACCCAACATTATCTTTGCCCCTTATGAAGAAAATCAGGAATTTCTGCATTATTGCGCATATAGATCATGGTAAGAGCACGCTTGCAGACCGGTTGCTGGAACATACCAAAACTATCAGTGAAAGGGAAATGATGGCCCAGGTGCTGGACGATATGGACCTGGAACGTGAAAAAGGTATTACTATTAAAAGCCACGCCATACAAATGAATTATGTGTATAATGGCGAACAATATATTTTTAACCTTATAGATACGCCCGGCCATGTTGATTTTAGTTATGAAGTGAGCCGTGCCCTGGCTGCTTGTGAAGGCGCTTTGCTGCTGGTGGACGCCACGCAGGGTATCCAGGCGCAAACCATCAGTAATTTATACCTGGCCATTGAAAACGACCTGGAGATTATTCCCATTATCAATAAAATTGACATGGATGGCGCCATGATAGCCGAGGTGAAAGACCAGGTAATGGACCTGATTGGTTGTAAAGAAGAAGAAATTTTACTGGCCAGTGCCAGGAATGGCATTGGCATTGAAGAAATATTAACCGCTATTGTTGAACGCATTCCCGCACCAAAGGGCAACCCCGAAGCACCTTTGCAGGCATTGATATTCGACAGCATGTTCAACAGTTTTCGCGGTATTATTGCTTATTTCCGCGTGTTTAACGGCTCTATAAAAAAGGGCGATAAAATAAGGTTTATTTCAACAGACGCTGAATATGAAGCCGATGAAGTAGGCATTCTGAAACTGGGTTTGCAGCCGGCGAATGAAGTAAAAACCGGCGGTGTGGGTTATATTATTACCGGTATAAAAAATGCCAAGGAAGTAAAGGTGGGCGATACGATTACGCTTTCTGAAAATCCGGGCGAGCCTATTAAAGGTTTTGAAGAAGTGAAGCCGATGGTATTTGCAGGCATTTATCCCGTATCTACCGATGATTTTGCAGAGCTGCGTGAATGCATGGATAAGCTGCAACTGAATGACGCTTCGCTTACATATGAAATAGAAACTTCACAAGCCCTGGGTTTTGGTTTCCGTTGCGGCTTTTTGGGGCTGCTGCACATGGAGATTATACAGGAACGTTTAGAACGTGAGTTTAATCAAACTGTAATTACAACGGTGCCTAACGTAAGTTTTCATGCTTACACCACGAAGGGCGAGAAATTAATTGTAAACAACCCTGCAGAAATGCCCGATACCACAAAGCTTGATCATATTGATGAACCCTATATTAAGGCGCAGGTTATTTCGCTGCCGGAATATATCGGCAACATTATGACCTTGTGTTTGGGCAAACGTGGTATTCTCATTAACCAGTCTTATTTAACCACTACCCGCGTGGAATTGATTTTTGAAATGCCGCTTACAGAAATCGTATTTGATTTTTATGATAAGCTGAAAAGCCAGACCCGCGGTTATGCATCATTTGATTATTCGCCCATTGGTTACCGCGAAGCAGATATTGTGAAGATGGATATTTTACTGAACAACGAGAAAGTGGATGCTTTAAGCGCCTTGATTCACCGCAGCCGTTCCCAGGATTTTGGCCGCAAGCTGTGCGAAAAACTAAAAGAGCTTTTGCCGCGCCAGCAATTCCAGATTGCCATACAGGCTGCTATCGGCGCCAAGATAATCGCCCGTGAAACCATCAGCGCTTTCAGAAAAGATGTTACAGCCAAATGTTATGGCGGCGATATAAGCCGTAAACGTAAACTGCTGGAAAAGCAAAAAGAAGGCAAGAAACGCATGCGTCAAATTGGTAATGTAGAGGTGCCGCAGGAAGCATTTTTAGCAGTGCTGAAACTGGATTAAGCCGCGATGCTGCCACGGGTCAGGCGCTTTGAAGCATCTGAGCGTTACATCAGGCTTCATGCTCATAATAAATCTTGTAATATTTACGCCCGTTTTCATCAATGCCCTGTTCTATCAGTTCACGGTTGCCGTGAATATAAATATGAAAGTTTTTATCCAGCTTTAAAACACTTTTAAATGCCCGCGCCTGCTGCTTTACAGCCTGTGCCGATATATCAAAATTATCAGCCAGCTCCACCGCATTTTCCTGCCGGTAATGCTGATCAAATTTTTGAAAAGATTCAATCACATTGGGATGAAAAAAAACTTCCTGTTCAAACTCTTCTTTATCAAACTGGTCATGTTTTTTAAAGTAATCAACGGAACGGTTGAGCAAATCAATTTTATCAGCCTTGCTCATTTCAAATTCCTCATCTATTTGCCTGGTAACAAAATGTTTGGTGATGCCCAGGAATTGATTGGTTTGCGTAAAATCATTATTCAAGATCAATACGCTTAAAAAATCATCTTTCCAGTATTGCGCTTCTGTTGCTTTATTGGTGTTATCAACAATAGACAATATAAAACCGTTTTCTTTTTCCGTATTAAAAACCAGGCAACCTTTATCAAGCTTATTAATATTAATGCCCTGCCGGCTTTCTATCTCAAATCCATTTGTTACAGGTTCAACTTCTATATAAGTGTCTTTATTTTCAGATTTAAATAAGCCAATCGCATCCATTGTCTCACCATTTAAATGGCAATCTTTAAAATAAGCCACATAAAATTCACCGCCTTTTATTTTAGGATGCGTGCTTTTATCATATAAATGTTTGGCAAGATGAACAGATTGTTCATGCAGTGACTGCGGGTTTTCAAAAATGGCTGAAATGCAGGCATGCACAGCATTTAAAGAAAGATCGATTGTGTGATAAAAACGGTAGTACTCTTCTGTCTTGAATGATGAAAGAAAATACTGGCTTAATATATCCTTCAGTTCATCGCCCAGGTTTATTGTTTCTTTTGACAACCTAATGGGCTCATCCAGTAATTTATTTCCAGTTTTATGAATTGAAATAGATTGTATCATTTTTGTTGCGCTTCAAAGCGCAACAATACAACATAAATTATTTACTTATTGTCCTCACCCCAAAAACACGGCCTGCAGTTTTACCATTGGTTGATAAAACTTTTACATTAATTGCAGATTTATCTTTTAATAAATCACCCGGTATCGAATATACTTCATCATAAAATTTACCGGTTGTTTTTCCATTCAATTGGACAGAGGCGATCTTTACTCCATCAACCAAAATATCAAAGCTCCTGTTTTTATCATCGCCGATATATGTAAACAGTAATGCCGTTGGTTTATTGCCATCCACCTTCATATCAAACGAAAAGAAACCATCCTTTCTCACTTCACGGCCGGAGCGCCCATAAGCCTGGTCAACATAAGATTGCTCGCTGGATTTTAAATTATGATCACGTTCAGGCTGCATTTCACCTATACGAAAATTATCAATGGTTTGCGCCTCAATTTCCTGCTGGCGTTTTTTCTCTGCTTCGTATTCAGCCTGCCTGGCAGTCCAGTCAGCATTGGTAAAATAATCCCAGTAAACACTGTAATGGTTATCAATATTCTTGTAAAATGGTGTAAGCGTTACATCAAAAGGTTTTCCTGTATTTTTTGTATGAAAAGTAAGCGGGGCATCAGCATCTTTTACAACCCAATCGTTTACGTTTCTATTATCTGTTAACAAAACCGGTGTGCCATAAACAGGATCGGGCAGGGTATCGCCAAGATTACCCGCAAGCACCAACGGGCCGTATAACAAAGCCACCCGGTCTTTATTATCGGGCATGCTTTCCGTATATAAACTCATATTAAAAGCAATATCAATCCTGTCATGATCATTCCATTTTTTATGGATAACAAGAAAGCCATCAGCGTCTTTTTCAGCTTTAACTTCTTTATTGTTCACTTTTATCACAGCGTTGGTTGTTGCCCACCACGGCCGGCGTATTTTTACCGGGAATGCAATTGATTTTTTTGTAGATATGACAACGGATGTTGTTCCGTTTTCAGGATAAGTTGTATGCTGCGTTACAGTTACATTTTTGCTTTTCCAGTTAAGCTGTGAAGGAATAAAAAGGTTGACGTATAAACTTCCATCGGCGCCTTCAAAATAAATGTCTTCCGTGTACTTGGAATGATTTTCCATGCCACTGCCCACGCAGCAGGTAAACGTATTGGTGGAATCACTGAATTGTTTTTTGGCGCCCATACGCAACGGTTCAAAATACAGCATCATAGCATTATGAGGGTTTTGCGAAGCAAGTATATCATTATATAATGCCCGCTCATAATAATCCATCAGGCTTGCTCCTGGCTGCCATGAAAATAAATGTCCTGTAAGTTTAAGCATGTTATAAATGCAACAGCTTTCTGCCGTATTATCGCTCAGGGCATCATTCAGTTTGCCGGGCTGGCCAAGGTATTCATAGTTGCCGTTACCACCAGTTACATAACTATGGTCATTCGCGATTATATTCCATGCACGGCTGGCAATGGTTTCATCGTTTTTATTTGCCGTTAATTCATATTGCCTGGCGCTGCCGATTGCTTTAGGAATATTGGTATTGGAATGTTTGCCTGCAAGCGGATCAGCTTTGCCTTCCGCCAATGGCTGCATAACAAAATCATCATAAAATTTATAGGAAAGGTCAAGGTATTTTTTATTGCCTGTAATGGCATAAATATTTGCCAGCACATCATTCATGCCGCCAAATTCACACTTCAGCATTTTCTGACGTTGCGCTTCATTCAACGGGTCAACAATAGATGCCGTCCAGTCAGCCATCTTTGTTACAATGTCCAGCGCCTTATTGTTATCAGCATACAAGTAAGCATCCACCAAACCGGCCATTACTTTATGCACGGTGTACCAGGGGCTCCAGCCGCCATTCAAATCAAAACCACTACTCTTAATTTCGCCGCGCTGCACTTTATAAAAAATAGAATCTTCTCCGGGAATAGCGCCCACATAACCTGTTTTTCTTGCAGCCTGGCACCTGGCCAGTTCATCAACAATATAATCTACCCGTTGTTTAAAGTGTTCATCGCCGGTGGAGGCATACATCATTGAAAGAGCGGATAAATAATGTCCTAATGTGTGGCCGGAAAGCCCTTCCCGCTCCCACCCGCCATAAACACTATCCTTCGGCGGCAAACCTGAGTTTATATAAAAACGGGTGAGCAACCTGTCAGCGCTTAAAGACAGCAAGTAACCACCATTAATTTCCATAGCATGTTTAAATGGGCTGTTATCAATCAGCCGAACATCTTTCAAATTGAATGCATATGCTTCGGGCTGCACCGCAGGCTGCACCTTAAGCTTACTATTATTTTTTTCCGGAAGCAGGGATTGGGAAAAAACAGGAAAGGAAAAAAATATTGTAATAATGAAAGTAGCGCTCAGTTTCATGCTTAAAAATACTTTAGAAATAATGAAATGGATGTATTGAACAAGAATACTGAATAAATATGTTAAACCTAATGGACACGCACCATTTTGTAAGAAGCAATGAAAAAAATTATGGGATTAAAGGCTGCTGACATACTGTTGTCACTACGGCCTTTCAACTTTGTATGGAAACTTTAAAATTACAACCATGAGTACAAAATCAATTATTACCAAAGATGAAATGCTGCAGCACTGGTTAGCGCACCGCGGCCTCACAAGAAAGACAATTGAAAAATTTCCGGAGAAAGAATTATTTGAATTCAGTATTGGCGGTATGAGGACTTTTGCAGACCTCGTAAAAGAATTACTGGCCATTGCTGTGCCCGGTTTAAAAGCTATTGCAGCAAATGTAACGGAGCCTTTCAATCATAATCTTCCCGTACAAACAAAAGCAGCACTTCTGCAGCAATGGGATGAGGCTACTCCAAAAATCATTGAATATTTCAACCAGATCCCGGAAGAACGCTTTCATGAAAAATTTAAGTTGTTTGGGCAATATGAATTAACCATCATCAATCATATTCTGTATTTCATCGACAACGAAATACATCACCGTGGCCAGGGCTTTGTTTACCTGAGGGCTTTGCAAATTGAACCTCCGTTTTTCTGGGACAGGTATTAGAAACTGTTATTTCTACATTCTGTTCATTTCAATTCCGGCATATCTGCTAACAACAGGATAATGCCGGAATTAAAGTTTATGCGAGGCATTAAATTTATAATCCATCATCATCCCTATTCATCACCAGGCCCTAACTTTATAGCTTTTAAAATAACGGCATTATGCCGCCTGCCTGCTATATGTCAGAGTTAAAAAAGAGTATTGTTTTTATTACGGCATTATTGCTTATTGCCGGCAATTGTTCAGCACAATCTTTTCAATACGATACAACTTCAGCACAGCAGCGTTATGCAGTCATGCGCCTGTCGGAGGCCTTGAAACAAGATAAATCAGCCACTGCTTATACCATACGATTGATCACGGAAAGTTCAGCTTATGCATTTGAAAGTTTTTCTGTTAACAGGAATAGCCACACGATCAATATCACAGGTGGCAGTAACCGGGCATTGATCTATGGCTGTCTCTCTGTGGCAGAAGACCTGCGTAATGGCACCACTTTAAAAAATATCCAGCCCAAAAATGAAAAAGCTTTCCTTCCATTCCGCGCTATAAAATACGACCTGCCCTGGGATACTTACCGTCACAGTTATGCGCTTTCATTGCATGATACCACCTGCAGGGATACGGCTTACTGGAAAGCATTTTTGGATATGATGGCGGAGAACCGTTTTAATGCACTTACCTTATGGAACCTGCATCCTTATACTTTTCTTATCAAACCCAAAAATTTCCCGGAAGCCAGCCCATGGAATGATGATGAGATGAAAACATGGCAAACACTTTTTCATGCCATTATGCGCATGGCCAATGAAAGAGCGATTGAAACTTACATCATTCCGTTCAACATATTTGTAACGCCTGAATTTGCCAAAGCGCATAATGTTGCCATGGATAACCTGCAGCATGATTATTTTGTAAGAGGCGATACTTCCGCCATCATAAAACAATACACCCGCGAATGTGTAACGCAAATGCTGGAGGAATATCCCGAGCTTACCGGCATGGGACTTACCCTGGGTGAAGGCATGGCGGGCATGACGCCGCAAGAGCGGGAGGATTGGATGAAAGAAACGATTATTGAAGGCATGAGGCTGGCTAACCGTAAATCAAAACTGATACACCGCATCCCGTTTTCAAGCACCACCGGTTCGCTGGGTATTACGAGTATTGAAACCGAAAAGCTTACCCGCCATGCGATAGAACAGGAAGCTGCCATGAGTTTTATGGAGACACCGGTTTGGGCTGATCTTAAATTCAACTGGTCGCATGCACATTCCACCACCAAACTCATTAAAGTGCATGGCGGCAAATTATATGACACCTATTTTAAACCGGAACCGGAAGTTTATAAGATAACATGGACAGCACGCAATGAAGACTTTTTCTGCCTGCGGTGGGGCGTGCCTTCTTTTGTGCGGGAACACATTTTAAACAACAGCCAGTCCTGGTGCGGCGGTTATACCGTTGGCTCTGAAACCTATATTCCTGCCAAAGATTATTTTACCAAAGACAAGAATGATCTTCCCTGGCAGTATGCATTTGAACGGCAGTGGTTGTTTTATAAATTGTGGGGAAGATTGCTGTATAACCCGTTGCAAAACGATGCTATATTCAACGCCGAATTTATACGCCGTTATGGTGCGCAGGGCAAACAATTACCGGAAGCATCTTCTCTTGCCGGTTCAACCGCATTGCGCATTGCATCAGATTTTGATTGTGGCTGGGATTTTACTTTATATGCCGAAGGCATGATGGCCTTGGATACGGCTACCAAAAATGTAAGTTATATTTCTGTTGAACGGTTAATAAACCAGCTGCCCCTTGATACGGATTATGTATCTATAAAAGATTATGTTCAGCAGGTACAGGCCGGGCAAGGTTTTGATAAAGAAAAAACAACGCCGCTGCAACTTGCAGCTATGCTGGAAAAAGACTGCAATAAAGCACTGTTACTTGTGCAAAATATCAATACAAAAAACAATAAGGCATTAATGTATGAGGTAGCCGATATAAAAACGTGGAGCTACCTGGGTTTGCATTTTGCCGAGAAGATAAAAGGCGGTGTTGCATTGCAAACCTATCGAATGAATGGTGATGAAAAATATAAACAGGAAGCTGTTATGCATCTTCAAAAAGCATTAGAGCACTGGGATACAATTATTCGTATTACGCGGCCTTTATACAGGGATATGCCGTTGGTTCACCTAAGCCAGCAGGGAGGAGAAGAAAACCGTGATAATTTCTATAAAACTTTTCATTGGGAGAAGTTGCGCCCTGATGTACTGAAGGACGTGCAAATAGCAGCGCAGATTCATTAATAGTGCAGGATACTTTTATACATTTGCTTAATTCAACATTATTTAAATGGCACAATCATCTAACGATAAATATCTTGAAAGGTTTGTTGAAGCGCAGCAAGCAGAATACAACATCGCATTAAACGAAATAAAAAACGGTAAAAAAGAAACTCATTGGATGTGGTATATATTTCCACAGGTTTTGGGCCTGGGCTTTACCAGCGTTTCCATGGAATATGGTATAAAAGACTTGGATGAAGCAGCCGCTTATTTAAACCATCCTGTTCTGGGCCCGCGGTTAATAGAAATATCCAACGTGTTGCTAACCCTTGATACCGATAATGCCCGTGAAATATTCGGAGGCTCTGATGCCGTTAAGTTAAGATCAAGCATGACCTTATTTTCATTGGTGCCCAATGCCGACAAGGTTTTTGAGCTTGTGCTGGAAAAATTCTTTAAAGGAAGGAAAGATGAGAAAACCCTGCAATTGCTGGGTATATAAATTTTACGGTCATTACATCCTCCGGTACACGATAATCTCTTAGTATTATCACTTACATTTTGCCGTAATATTGTTCGGGTGGCATTTTAAACAAAACGTTGCGCTGGTATTGTGTGAAGCTCTGCATTTCCTCATCGTGTGTGTAAACCCAGTTGTCATATTTATTCTTGTTGATAACCTGGCCAAACAACCATTGGTTATAAGCATCAAACATACCGTCGCGCATTAACTTCAACTGGAGATCGAATAATTTATAAGGATAATTATTGGCGTTTGTGTTTGACCAGTTCAATAAAAACCTTGCACGGTATGCCGTTATCATTTCAGGTGAAATATCGCCGCTTTCGCTTTCCATCACAGCAAGCATGGAAGATGCAACTGCTTTTTCAAAATCGTTGCCATTATTTTTCAGTTCTTCAATATTGGCTTTATTGTTAAACAGGCCTTTATAATTGTTCAGCAATGCAGTTTTTATTTCAGTAGTCCGTTTCGTAAGCGTTTCAATGTTCACGAATATTTCGCCATAAATATTACTCCAGAAAATGTTGTTGTTATCCGCATAATATTTACAGGCGTAATAATAATTGCCGCTGTAACTGGGATCGGCAGCTATGCCCTTCTCCCACTGGTTTATAGCTTCGTGTTTATTATTATACTGGGTGTACATGTCGCCATATTCACTGTATAAAACACCGCTTTTAGGAAACTTTTTCAACGCAGCTTTATACATTTTATCAGCGTCTTTATAAGCCGCTATGGCTTTATAGGCAAGGCCGAGTATCTGGTAGCTTTGCACATCGGCATCATCCCTGCCTGTAAGCGATTTGCCTATTTTTATAGAACGCTGATAATCCCTGCTGATAAAAGCGATATAAGCTTCATCTTTCAGCAGTTCAATATTATCAGGGTATTGCTCAAGGCCCTTTTCGAGTATTTGTATAGCGCCGGAAAAATCCTGTTGTTGTGCCGCCGCTGTAGCTTGTTTACGGATGGATTCAACTGTTTGCTGCGCATATAATAATTGCGAAGTGTATAGCAAAACAATCAATAAAAAAACTCTTTTCATATACCGGCTTTTAATCATAAAGAAATCAAAACGCTTTCTTCATAAAATATCATGCCCATTAGCATCAATTACCCGTTAAATTTATTCATATATAAGATGGGTAACAAGCCCGTCCCTGAGTTTTGGTTCAAACCAGGTGCTTTTTGGCGGCATAATGCTGCCACTGTCGGCAATATCAAACAATTGCTGTATGGTTACAGGATAAATGCTGAACGCCATTACACATTCCCCGTTGTTTACCCTTTTTTCCAGTTCATTCAGGCCGCGTATACCGCCAATGAAATCAATATTTTCATCGGTGCGCTGGTCTTCTATGCCAAGGTATTTCGACAACACATTGTTTTGAAGAATGGTTACATCCAGCACGCCAATCGGGTCTTCGGAATAACTGCCTTCCTTTGAGGTAAGCTTATACCATTTGTTGGCAATATACAAACCAAATGTATGTGGCTGCTGCGGCTTATAAGCGGAGTTGGCTTCTTCCACCACAAAATCGGTTTCCAGCTTTTGCAGAAATGCTTCTTTACTTAAACCATTCAGTGTTTTAACCACGCGGTTATAATCCATTATCTCTAATTGGCTGGAAGGAAATAAGGTGGTAAGAAAATAATCAGAGGCCGGCGTTCTTTTATCACCTAAGCTTTTACGCACTTTGGCGGCTGAAGCGGCGCGGTGATGGCCATCAGCAATGTAAGTAAAAGGAATATCTTTCTCAAAAGCTTCCTGTATATCTTTAATTGCTTTGTCCTCGCTCACAATCCATAAAGTATGTGCGATACCATCTTCCGTTACAAAATCATACACTGAACTTTTCTTGCTTATCAGGTTTTCAATTAAAGTATCCAATGCAGCATTGGCGGGATAAGCAAGAAATACATTACCCGTTTGTGCGCCTGTTCTTTTTATATGATTAATGCGGTCGTTTTCTTTATCGGGCCGTGTTAATTCATGTTTTTTAATGATGTTATTTTCATAATCATCAATGCTGCTTAGTGCAACAAGCCCCACCTGGCTCCTGCCATTCATGACGAGGCGATAGATATAAAAACATTCCTTGTTCTCTGAAAACAACACATCGCGTTTGCGAAATGCTTCCAGGTTTTCTTTTGCTTTTTCGTAAACAGGTTCACTGTGTATGTCAACACTTTCCGGAAGGTCTATTTCACTTTTTGTGATATGCAGGAACGAATTGGGATTACCCTGTGCTTCCACCTTTGCTTCGGCGCTGGTTAATACATCATAAGGTTTGCTCGCCACCTGTTTTGCAAATTGTGCCTGTGGTCTTAATGCTTTAAACGGTTTAATAATTGCCATTACTTTTACTATCGCCTCAATTTTATTTTATAAATGTTTATCAATGGTTAGCTGAAATCAAAAACGCATTATCCATGCTTTTCATTAAAATCTTTCATCAGGTCGCATAAAACCTGTACGCTGCTTAACGGTAAAGAGTTATACATGGATACACGCAGCCCGCCCACGGTTCTGTAACCCTTCACGCCCACCATGCCATTGTTTTTGCATATATCCAGAAACAGTTTTTCATGCTCAGGATTTTGCGTGGCGAAGGTTGCATTCATTAAGCTCCGGTCACGTTTATCTACCTTGCCTGTAAAAGCATCTAATGAATCCAATGTGTTATAAAAAAGATCGGCACGCTCCTGCGCCCTCCGCTCCATTTCCGCCAGCCCGCCTTCTTTTTTTATCCAGCGCAGTGTAAGCAGGCTCACATACACGGCAAAAACCGATGGTGTATTCATCAGGGATTTTGCTTCAATATGGTTGCTGTAATTTAAAATGGAAGGTATTGCCCTGCTTACCTTTCCTAAAATATCTTTCTTCACCACAACAATGGTTGTACCTGCAGCACCGGCATTTTTTTGCGCCCCGGCATAGATGAGCGAATATTTTGAAAAAGGCATTTCACGGCTGAATATATCACTGCTCATATCAGCCACCAGCGGCACATTGGCTTCAGGAATAAAATTCCACTGTGTGCCTTCCACCGTGTTGTTGGTAGTATAATGCAGGTAAGCAGAATCCTGCGGTACAGACAATTCCCGCGGGATATACGTATGCCCCAGGTCTTTTGACGAACAGGCAATATGCACATTGCCAAAAAGTTTTGCTTCCTTAATGGCTTTGGCGCCCCAGATGCCATTATCACAGTATGCAGCCGTGGCTTTTTCATCCAGCAAATTCATGGGCACCTGCATAAACTGCATGGTAGCGCCGCCCTGCAAATACAGTACTTCGTATGAATCATCCAGGTGCATCAGTTCCTTCACCAGCGAACGTGCTTCTTCCAGCACATTCACAAACCATTCCGTACGATGGCCTATCTCCAAAATAGATAAACCAATATGATTAAAGTCAATAACCGCTTCGGCGGCCTGCTGCAATACTTCAGCCGGTAATATGGCCGGGCCTGAATTAAAATTATACATTTTCATTTGTACACCTTAAAAAAGAGGTGCAAAAGTAAACGCTTTACGGGAGAATTATCTGCTTAAATATAAGGTGCTGTATAAATGGCATGCGGGTGTTGAAAACAAGAAGGGGCAGCGGGTTTAAGGAGAAAGGCGGAAGGTTGTCGCTTCACAAATCCAAAAAACCGCATGCGCAGCTACTAAGAAACCGCGATTTGTCGCATTTTTTTTGCTGCTGGTCGCGATGCATACAGGCTGCTATGCAACCAAAATAATATTCTGCTATCTTCATGCCCAGCTAACATTCATGTCATATATAATGGCTACAAAACAATCATTAAACAGTAAGGATCACACTATGAACATTAAACGCAAAACATGGCTGCTATCGTTTGGGCTTATAAGTTTAGCAGGATTAGGATTACAGGCATTTTCCCCGGCACCGGAAAATAAAACGGCGCTTACTGCAAAAACCACCGATACCACGCGCAGCCTGGCCGCCTATTTTACGCCGGCGGCAACAAAAAGCAAAATGCCCGATGCAGACGGTTTTATCCAGCGCTGGCTGCTCCTGGAACCCATCAGTAAACCCAACCGCACCAACACTGTTTTTACAGACAGCTACATCAGGAAAGCATTTGACACCCTGTATTTTCCAAACCAGTTTACCCTACTTCCCAAAGATGGCGACAAGGTAAATGTTGGCACACAGGAACTCACCTGGCATGCACTGGACAGCAAAAATTTTAATGTAAAACTGTTCCGCTTTGCGTACGGGTTAAACAAACCTGTTTACGGTGTCCTCTTCTGGGCGGTAACCGTGGTGAACTGCCCGCAGGAAATGAAAAATGTAAGAATGGCCGTAGGTTCAAATTCTGCATCTATGTGGTGGCTTAACGGGAAAGAAGCCGTGATACTTTCCGGCGACAGGCGCATGGTGATGGATGACGCTGTTTCTACCCGTATTACGCTTAATAAAGGAAAGAATATCATCCGCGGCGCAGTCATCAATGGCCCCGGCATGAGCGATTTCTGTGTGCGTTTTCTTGATGAAAAAGGCGAGCCGTTAAAAAATATCACAATAACTGCCGGGTAAAACCATTAAACATCCGGCCATAAAATAATCCATAATCATACACCGGGTTATTTTGAAATGAGCAGGCTGTTATCAAACACCTGCTATAAACACAGTTTTAAGTCGATCGAAACAAATTATTTACTGATGAAATATAGAATTGGAATAACCGCCGCAACCTTACTGTTATCTGCACTGTTCGCCGCCACAGCCATGGCGCAAACAGGCGAACCGTTTATACACGACCCTTCCACCATTATGGAATGCGAAGGAAAATATTACACCTTTGGCACAGGCGGCGGCGGGTTAATATCTAAAGACGGCTGGACGTGGAATGGCGGTGGGGTAAGACCGGGCCGCGGTGCTGCACCCGATGTGGTGAAGATCGGCGACCGCTATCTTATAGCCTATGGCGCCACAGGCGGAGGCCTGGGCGGTGGGCATAACGGAAATATACTGACCATGTGGAATAAAACCCTCGACCCCAACTCGCCCGATTTTAAATATTCAGAAGCGGTAGTGGTAGCCTCATCCGATGGTATGGAAGATAATGACGCTATCGACCCGGGCCTCCTGCTCGATCCCACAACCGGACGCCTCTGGTTATCGTATGGTACTTATTTTGGTTTCATCCGCCTCGTAGAGCTTGACCCAAAAACAGGCGGGCGCATCCCCGGCAACAAAGCAATCAACATAGCCATTGACTGTGAAGCCACCGATTTAATATACCGCGATGGCTGGTACTACCTGCTGGGCACACATGGCACCTGCTGCGATGGCGCCAATTCAACCTATAACATCGTAGTTGGCCGTTCCAAAAAAGTAACCGGCCCTTATCTTGACAATATAGGAAGGGATATGCTGAAAGGCGGCGGCAAAATGGTGCTGGCAGCCAGTGAAAGGCTTATCGGGCCGGGGCATTTTGGCCGGATGGTACTTGGCAACGGGATTGAAAAAATGTCGTGCCACTACGAAGCAGATTTGGACCAAAGCGGTTATAGCGTATTGGGTATCCGTCCCCTGCTATGGAAAAACGGCTGGCCCGTTGCCGGCGATAATTTTAAAGAAGGCACGTATGAAATTGAATCTGAAAGAAGAGGGTATGCCCTGGAGTTAGCCGTAGATTTTGTACGGATGCCTGGCGGCATGCGGTGGTTTAACCGGAATAAAGAGGAACCCATAAAACCCGTGCCATCGCAGGTGCTATCCGATGTGATCGATACCTGGCCTGCAGGCAATATTGATGTACGCATCGGCGATTACATGGGCCGCCCGCATCAACAATGGACTATCACAGCCGTTCCGGATGCAGCAGGTTATCCCGGCGGCCCCTCTTATAAAATAGTCATCGACAGCACAGGCCGCGCCCTTGCGGCAACAGCCGAAGCGGAAGTGGTAACAGTGCCTGCATTTACAGGTGTACCGGAACAGTTATGGCGCATCGACCAACTGACAGACGGCACTTACCGGATAATGCCTAAAGCCATCCCCGGTTCAAAGCAACAGTTAGCGCTGGTATCGGCCGGCGACAGTACGCCCACCCTCGCGGAATTTGATAGTAACAGCGATAATTCGAAATGGAATTTTAAAGCGCATTAAATGGCTCCTGCCGTTGTATGTGGCTTAACGATTGCCCGCTAACGCTTCGAACGTCATTTCGACGACAGGAGAATTGCAAAGCAATCATTGAGGCAAATGAAAACAATTTTTAATCGAAATAAATCTCCTGAGCTGTAAAGGGTTGAATGAGCATGGATGTTGAGTATCGTTTCTCTCAGAGGACGATGTGCCAGAATTGTTTAATGCATCGTCCCCTGGCAGTAGACTGTGCTGGACAGTAAAGAAATATTTAAACCTGGATTATCAAATTAAAGATGACTGCAAAATATAAAGATCTTCGAACGTCATTTCAACGATAGGAGAATTGCGAAGCAATCATTGAGGCAAATGAAAATAATTTTTAATCGAAATAAATCTCCTGGAAATGCAGAGGGTTGAATGAGCATGTACGTTTACAGGCAATGTCTTTACGTCGCATTGGGTCTTCGTTAGTGCAAGCCAGGAGACGCTGCATTAAGTAAACACAGGATCTCACCCTGCGCATCTGGCTATATAATGAAGCACCTGCTATGACGAAGCATGGTGATATGCAGGTCTGTAGTCTCTAAATTTCTCTACCGGTTGGTGTCCCCACCAACCGGAATTTTACTTCCCATAAAACCGCTCCTATCCTGTTGCCAGCGAGGGATAGGTGAAGCTTATCCCGGGCCCATGTTTACGTGGCGGGGCTAATCTCTCGAAAACTGTAATTTATAGAGGTGACTAGGTTAACCTTATATCGTAAGCTATAGCTTTCATTCCTGGATTTGCTGGATGAAAAGCAAATGAGACATTGTTTCCTACGCTAACCTTATCCTTATTCCCTTGGATAGCATGTATTTTGAAATAGAAATCTTCTTTGTCACTTTTTATGAAACCAAACCCTTTTTCTTTATTTAGACTAGATATTCGTCCACGAAGACGTTCATTGTTATATCTCTTATTATTACTTTGATTTTGCGACTTCCAAAAAATTAAAAGCTCATTGTATAAAGCAATTGCATTAGAGTATGATTGAACATCTGCTGTTCCCTTAACTTCGTCTAAAGCATTTTTTAATTCAAGTGGAATTTTAAAATTTTGCTCTTGACGAAAGAGTAAGGCAAGTTGCAAGTGCTTATACGAAAGATCAAGCCGATTTTTTGTTTTTATATATTTTGCCTAAAAGTAAATACAAGCCATCTTTCTTTTCCTTGTCACCAAAATTTAAGGCCGCTTCAAGAGCATATTTATTTGCGAGATCAATTTTTCCATCGTCAAAATATAACTCCGCCAGCTCCTTTTCTATAAACCACTCTTTCTTCTTAATAACTATTTTTTCAAGCTCTTGAATAGCCTCTGTTTTGTCACCTATTTTTATTTTGCATAAAGCAATTCTACGGGCAAACCAGATGTCGTTATTGTAATGAAACTTTTCAAGAGTTTCAAGTGCAGTTTGGCTGATTACTAAACACGTTTCATAATCATTAGTTCTAAATAGTGCATTAGCATAAGTGGATAACCAATTTTCTTTATCAGAAGCAAGTTCTGCTACTTTTTCCCTACCTTTTCTGATAAAGGTTACAGTCGGGCAATCGATACTTAGTTCATTGTAATCAAGAACGTTTAAAAATTCTAGTATCCGTTGCCAGTTAACCGATGCTGCGCTTTTTTGAATTTTTATATAAAGATTGAAAAGCTTTGAGAAGGGGCTATATTTTGATTCTTTATTTAACCTTGGCAATAGCTTCAATAGATTATTGTTCGTTTTCTCTTTATCATCTACTTGATTCACTTGTGGCTGCTCTCGCACATCGAAGTCAATAAACATTGTGTCTAGCTCTTCCTCGGGAACTTCTTCATCGACATTTTTGAAGTCTCTTTTTAACTGGTAATATGTTAACCATCCAAAGGCGTTAAGTATTTCTTCTGATAGAGAAGCGTCATCAATGCTTAACCCTAAGAATTCTAGAAAAGTAAATCCTCTTTCAGGCTTTCCACTTTTCCCAAATACATTCGATATTCCTCCTATAATGAATGTATCATTCTTTATTAATTGCTGTATTCGCACTTCGGTTTTGAATTTTATCTCTTTAAGTATATTCAATAATAATTCTAAGGATCCTTCTAAGTTAAAACGTCTAACTCCGAGTGCCTTACCAATAATTCTTTGAATGAGCATGTCGTAAAATGATGTGCTCTTATCAATTACATTAAGGAATTCCAGTAATCGAGTAGAGACCAATTGAACTTGATCTGCTGCTTCTTTCTTTATTGCTTCATCCAATTCGTTATACAACAGCCATCCGAAGGAATTCAGTATATAATTATTTTGATCTGTCTCTATTCCTATGTTAAATTCTTCAAGAAATTTGTACGCCTCCTCAAATCTTCCCAAATGTCTATATGAATCTATAACACTCTTTATTATGATAGAGTTGGAACTAATTACTTGAGACGAAAAATCAGAATGATTGTTTTTAAACGATACAATTACATTATCGTATTTTTTTTCTTTCGCCAAATCCGCTATATAGTTAGCAAAGGTTTGAATGTTATTCATTTTAGAGCTCTTTGAATTGTAACAGAATATTTGAAACGTCATCCAAAATAGCTTTTGAATTATACTTTATCAATCTTGTTGTGGTAAAAAAAACCTTCTTTGGTGTAAAAGACATTTGCCACTAACAATTCAGTCGTCCTTTTTAGAGTTAGTTCAAGATTGTAATTATGAGTAGCAACATTCCATAGATTTATATTCTTCTGTCGCAATTTCTCCTTTAATAACACAATAAAAGTTTTTATAAAACTCTCATCGACTATTAAACTAAAATCAATATTCCTAAAATATAATTTTGTAACAAGCTCTTTAGTTGCTTCGTTATTAGGAAGTGGCTGAGGAATTGATATTTTGCCCGAATTATCATAACTAAATTGTAGTTTGATAAGGTTATTCTTTGCATCTGATATAGAATAAAGTTCTTGATATTGTTTATGTTCGACGTTTAAAAACTTTACTGACTCCAATTCAAATTGGCTCAAATTATAGGCAAACAATCTGATTAACGCTGGTTTGTCTAATGGGAAATTATAAAGGCGAGCCTTTTCTTCTACTTCAGGGGTAACAATGTAAGAAGGTATATTGACTTTCAAAAAACTTGAGCTCATATACTCATCAAAAGCGTTTACGGCTTCTACACAGGCCAAATGAATATAAGGAGTTATTTTCGGAACGTTGAGAAGATATAATTTTTCCTTAGACGCTTTAAGACCAGTGTACAACCACCTGAAATATGTTTCATTTTCTTTGCCTTGGTCGGTTTCACAATCTAACATCACCTCATTCCATTTCCATCCTTGCGCTTTATGATTGGTAATGGCATAACCATACTTAATTAAAGCAACGTTGAAATACTCATTGTCCTTCAGCAGGAATTTAGTATTGGCTTTATACAACTTTTTATCGGGATTTGCTTCCTTGTATTTACGTTTAGCAACTAACATCATTGCAATTCTTTCTTCTTTCGAAATTTCTTTTGAATCAGAATTCAAGTAAGAGTCTAATATTAATAAGTTGGGAGAAATACCTAAGCGGGGAAAATGTATTTGCACTCGTCTAAAAAGCAGAAGTACGTCTATCTTCTTAACTTTTTGTCTAATACTTTCTAAATCAGGTGAACAACTTAACACTTCACCAAACTCCCCACTATATATATTATGACCTACCCCATTTAGCATAACATATATTGTGTTCGACATTAACATCCTGTCTCCTTTTTCAATAACTATCCCTTTGTTTACGGATTTTCTTATTTGAACATTTGCATTGAATACCTGTTTATGAGAATAAGTGATAAAAATTTTGTCTCTCATAGATGCATAAGTTGAGTAAAATCCTTCTATTTCAGAAGCAGAAGGCATATACACATTAATGGAATCTTTAGTCAGCCAAAGATTATTAAAAAGATTCTTTGAAATAGCTTCTGTTAAAGTAAGTGCGTTGTCAGCAAAAATCTTTGGTATCCCTTTATAAACAGGTTTGCTTAAGTTAAAATATTTTACAGCAACTTGAAACTTTTTTTCAAGAAGGGATTGAGACAATGATAAGGTTTCTTCACCTCTAATTATCTCCTTATCATCTCCAATAAAAATCACTTTTCTTCCATTCGATAGTTGAACTTGCGTGAAATTGATGAAGTCCGTTAACATCTTTCCACTCCCAAACACTGCCAGTTCATCATCAACATTTAAATCTGCTAGTAATTGAGCGTCATCCAAAGTATAAACAGTTTCTAAGGCATCCTCGTTTGCCTTTAATGGGTAGTGTGGTAGGTAGTCTTCTGTTTCAGAGAATTCATCAATAATATTCTCATCAATAGTGCCATTTTCGATATTTTGTATTTCAGTATCATTCAAATCATATATGTAACTGTAGATGCTTCGAAATGATAAACCCAATTCGAAAGTTTGTTTTTCTGCAAGTCTACTTCCTATTGTTATTAACACAGAATGTTTTAGAAGTCGTTTCACTTCATCGTTAATGCGAGAGATTAGCAGCGATTTGCCGCTGTTTGCAACGCCAGTTAGCACAAATATTTTATCTTCTTTATTAACAAGAAACTCTCGAATGTTTTTAAAAGCTTCTTCTTGTAGTTGAGTAAATTTGGTTTGTTCTCCAACCGGTTCAATAATTCTTAAAGTGCTTAATTGATAAAGAAACTTTGAAATGTTGGGAAATCGATTTTCCACTTCCATCTCCATCGATTTCATAACTGTGTCAGAAAGATCTTTGGAAATCCCATTGTTTAGCTCATTAGGAGGAAGTAATGTTGACATGATTCTTAATCTCGCAGAAGTAGGAATTTGTCCCGTCAAAGAATAATAAAGAGTAGCGCCTAAACCATAAACATCTATATGCGATCCTTTCTTTCCAGTTCTTGAATATTGCTCTGGAGCGGCATACCCTTCCGAAAAAATTGCTGTTTGTTCGACATCTGTATCAACAATTTCCCGTGCCGCACCAAAATCTATTAAAATGGCTTTTCCTTCTTTATTAATAATAATATTTGCAGGCTTGACATCCCTATGAAGAATTGCCTTTTCGTTGATGATTTCTAATGCTCCACCAATTTGTTTAATAATTTTAATACTCTCACGCTGAGATAAATTGCCTTTACTTCTTACTAATTGTTGTAAAGTTTGGCCTTCTACATACTCCATCACAAAATAGGCAGTGTTATTTTCGGCGAACACGTCAGTAATTCTGATTATGTTGTCATTAGTAAATTGAGCTAATTGTTTTGCTTCCTCTAAAAAGCTGTTTTTGAAACGTTCATAAAGTTGGCTATGTTGGCTTATTGGGTGAACGATGTTTCCGTTTCGGTAGCACCAGCGAGACGGATAGTATTCTTTTATTGCAACATTTCGTTTTAGGGAGTCGAACCATGCTAAATAAGTTGTACCAAATCCGCCCATCCCTAAAACATCAGTAATTTTATATTTTAGATTTGGTTGTAACGCGACGCCAATTTGCAAAGCACTCATGTTAGATTTTTATGTTTATATTATATGGATACTTCTTCTTAGCTCAAAATACTCAAACGCTTTGTTTTATTATTCAATAATGTTATGCAATACAAGTGTGCGACACAACGATGCTTAATAGCAGCACTTCAGCTAAGTACATAAAAATAATAACCACTAACTTCATCACGCTGCTTGGCTTTTGTTTACAATGTCTTTATCCAGTTGCTTGCCGGTATATTCAATGTCTTCATCCACCGCTTCCCAGAATTTTTTTCTTGTTAATCGTTCCCGCTTATCAACCATTTCACCCACAGCAATAGCGCCCCCATGTTTGGAAATTTTTGTATCGATAGTAAATACATTATAAGGAACAAGCACACCATCAATCACTGCCTTTTCATAACCATAATCACTCACCAGGTTTTGATGGAAATAACCAAAAGTGCGGTTATCAGGCGTAGCCGTTAAACCAATTTGAAAAGCATCAAAATAATCCAGCACCTGTTTCCATAAATTATAAATGCTGCGGTGGCATTCATCAATTACAATAAAGTCGAAGAACTCAATTGGTATGGCTGCATTGTAAACAACAGGCAATGCTTCTTTTGGTGTAAAGTGTTCATTCGGATTTTCTTCTTCTGCACTTTCATCCAGTTCTGTTCCTTTCAAAATAGAATACATGCGTTGAATAGTGGAGATATACACTTTATTATCTTCAGGAATAAAACTGCTTTTTAACCTTGTAACAGGATAGAGTTCTGTGAACTTGCGGTTGTCATCATTAGGCAGGTAACTCATAAATTCCTGTTCAGCCTGTTCACCTAAATTCTTGGTATCCACCAAAAACAAAATGCGACCAGCTTTTGCAAACTTTAATAGGCGATAAATAAACGTAATTGCAGTAAATGTTTTACCACTACCTGTCGCCATTTGAATTAATGCCAATGGCTTTGCCTGCCTGAATGATTTCTCTAAATTATTGATAGCAGTAATTTGACAGTCTCTTAAACCGGCCCCTCCCGGCCTCCCCGAAGGGGAGGAGAAAGAATCACCCAGGTCAGGTATATCGTGTAACCGGGTGCGTAATGATGTACCTTGCTTTAACCAGTTGGCAAAAGTTTCCGGACGGTGAAATGTAAACACAGGCCTTGAACGTGGTTTTTTATCACGGAAATCTGTAAATCGCGTTACATCTCCTGTACTTTCATAACCAAAAAATAAAGGCTGGTTGTTTAGGTATTTTAGTTTGGCTGTTGCATAACCTTCTGTTTGTTCTTCATGCATGGTAAGATGCACACCTTCTTCTGCACGATTGGCTTCAATAATGCCCACAGGTTTTTTGTTAATGAACAAAACATAATCAGCCGGACCAATATTAGTCTGATACTCACGGACAGCAACTCCCTGGGAAGCCGAAAGATTAATTTCTTTTTTATATTGAACAACCCAGCCACAGGCAAGTAGTTGTCTGTCTATTTCATCACGGGCAAGTTGTTCAGGATTCTGGTTTAGCAAAACAAGTAATGGTTAAAAAAGCTAAAGCTAAAGATTTGGCTTGAAACAGGCAAAATCAAATATAAATTTTTGACATCTGTTTTATTTGTTGTATATCTTTCTATTGAACGCGGTCTCTCCCCTTTCCCGCAATACCTTTTTAGCATTCTTTGTATGCAATAAACGATACCTGGCTCAACTTCCCCATAAAAAATACAAATACCCGCCCGACAAACCGGCCTATGTATGATAGCTTGCCCCAAACCTCTGCCTTGTTCGTCTTTTCTTCGTCCCATCTCGCCGGCGGGGTAAACAAAGACGAACATGGTACGAACATGGTACGAACAAGATACGAACAAGATACGAACAAAAGGTATCTGAAAAATGCTGAAAAAAGCCTTTCAACAGGGTGAGGCCCCCATTCACCACACCTGTATTATCACACTGTCACCTGCAATAAGTTGTTTAGAATTTAAAAATCAAGGTACAACTGCTGAAAAATCATCAGTACAAACGCTAAATCAGGGCGGTGAACGGATGTGTTGAAATATCATCCGTTTTTGATTTTTTGGTACTTTTTTATCAGGAGAAAAGTACAACAAGAAAACCATTAATTTTCTAATCAGTAAATCGCCGCCAATCGAAAATACCAACTATCTAATTCCGGTTTGTGAAGACACAAACCGGTAGAATAAATATCATTTTTCTTGAACCTTTTTGAGATGAAATATTCATTCAATAAACTTGTATTATCCCACTGTCACCATAAAGTTATTAGAATTAAAAGTCAAGGCATAACTGCTGAAAAATCATCAGTACAAACGCTAAATCAGGGTGTAAGAAAAAATGTGCTGAATATCATTTTTTCTTGAACTTTTGGTACTTTTCTTTCAAGAGAAAAGTACAATAAGAAAACCATTAATTTTCAGATCAGTAAATCCCCGTCAATCGAAAATATCAACTATCTAATTCCGGTTTGTGAAGACACAAACCGGTAGAAATACACCTTTGAAAACCGCTTACGATGCCGTAGCGCCCGATACAACAAAATGGACTAAATTTTTGGAGCAGATGTTTGTTTTTGTTGCAAAACCCTTTAACCTGGGCGATTCCAATATTGCTAAAATAGCAGCGCCGGTATTAATCATAGCGGGCGATAATGATGGATTGGATAAGATTGAATTGATGAAAACCTACCAGTTACTGGGCGGCGGTGTTGCCGGTGATTTGCAACCAATGCCAAAATCCCAATTGGCTATTGTGCCCGCACAAAGTCATGTTACCCTGATGATGCAAACAGCAACTATTTTAAATTACCTGGAGAATTTTTTAAAGTAACCAGTGGCCTTAAGTATAGCGGATGCCGAAAGGCTACACCACAATATCCGGTACCTGTTGCCCTGCCCTTTGGGCAACAGGTAATTTATAGGCTAACCTTTCGCTTGCCTGTACCGGAATATTGAACTTTACTAAAACTTATTTTATAAATGGCCCTACAATCGCCAGCACTTCATCCATAGTTAATGGCTCATCAAAACTCTCGGTGGCGGCGTTTGCAGTTGCACCATCTAATGCGGTAATATCAATTTTTAATTGCATGGTGTTTTCTTCCCCGTTGTAAGAAGCCTGCACGGCAGAACCAATACCATTGGTGCTTTTACCTGTAATCCACGGTTTTTCAGAAGCGTCGGCGCCTGTCATCCTGCGTATCTTTCGCACATGCGATGCATGGCGCGCTTCCACAGAATGAATTTGCAGGGCTGCCGTTAAAACTTCATTACTGCTCATCAGGCCACCTGCCTGTCCTTTGTAAGCCCGTACGCCGGTATCTTCAAAAGTTTGGGAAACGGCAAGAAAAACCTGGTAATCTGAAAAAACAGTAGGGAAAGCACCGCCCGCTGTAAAATCAAACTCGGGCTTGTCAACCGGTGTGTCGCCCAATGCAGTGATGGTGGTTTTCAGGAAGGCAACATGTGCGGTTTCATGCTGCGATATCATGGCAAAAGAAGATTTTTCAGATGCATTGATAAGCCCGGCTGAAGCAACGGCTGTAGCATAAAATTCCGCTTCAAGATATTCCAGTGTAAGCGCAAAATTTAATATAGCGGTTATGCCTGAAGGTGGTGGTGCGCTGTATGCTTTGTTCAGCATGCCACCCAGTGCAAGGGGTACGGCTGTTAATGCAAGTTTTCCGCCGATGTTTTTAAACCGGTGCATGGCTGCCCGCCTGTCATCAATACGTTCATAAATCTCAGGGTCTGTTTCCTGTATCTGGTTAAATATATTCAGCAAATTCATATTACTATTTTTTAGTTTGTTGGTAAATGGGAGGCATCAAGTTTTGAAATAAGGAAAGAGGAAGCAATTGCCAATACATCATTTGGCAGCTTTGCCATATCCAAACCATTATTATCAACGGTAGTGTTGTCGCCAAATGAGCCGTAAGCAATAAGGTCGCGTATATAGGCTGCATGCCTTGCTTCCACCGAAACAATTTTCCCGGCAACAAGCAAATATTCTGCTGATGTTATCAGCTGCCCGGCACCATTGTAAGCGCTTACGCCAAGATCTTCAAATGCTTTGGCGGTACCCAAAACACTGTCCCTGCTGGAGAAATCAATGGAAGAAAAATCAACTTCCAAAGCAGGTATGGCGGCGCTGCCCAATGCTGTTTTAAAAAATTCACGATGCGCCACTTCATGATCGCGGATGTCCGTAAGCAAAGCCACTTCATCTGTGGTAATGCCACCATACTGCGTTGTTATTACCTGCGCATAAAATGCTGCTTCCAGTTGTTCCAAAGCATAAGCATAGTTTAATATGCCGGGGTCGCCGCTGCCCAAATCAATACCGCCATTGCTGCCATGATTATCATCGTCTTTGCTGCACGCCGTTATAATGCCGGCAACAGATGCAGTTACCGCCATGCGGCCGATGAAGTCTCTTCTTTTCATACTGTTATTGTATGAAAATGTTTTACGTTTTTGTAGTGTGTTCATTCCGGTTGTTTTAAATGTGTATTGGTAATTACGGTTAATGTGCCGTATTGGATTCAACAAACAGCTAACCACGTTGTTATATTTATAGCTTTTAGGAATAAACCCGTTTTGGCAAAAAAATCAAAACCGGAAATCTGTAGCTGGCCAGGTATCGTATATGCGGCAATGAACCTTGTTAATAAAAAAATATCGCTGGTTGCCATACGCATAAAAGAAAAACGCATGCTGCTTAACTATACACAGGATTATGTGGCGCACAGGCTGAATATTTCACAGAATGCTTACAGTAAACTGGAATGCGGACTAACCAGTTGCACAGTTGAACGGCTTTTTGAAATAGCAGAGATATTTCAAACAGATATACACTTTTTCATTTGCCGGTAAAATAAATTTTTCATTATGCTGCTTTTATTACCCACAATAAATAATTGTATAACAACAGCGAATGGGTTTGTAGAAAATTTTAGAGAATATGTATTATTAATTATATAGAAAAAGTTTGAATCGTTATTTCAACGATAGGAGAATTGCGAAGCAATCATTGAGGCAAATGAAAACCATAATACACGAAATAAATCTCCTGAATTGCCAGCAATATAAATTTTATGAGATATCTCGTTACTTCGACATAACATTCGGTCAATATGATTTAATATTAAGATGCTCATAATTTTAATAGCACAACACGTTAATATATTATACCATTTTAAAAAATATAAACACCAAAGAAGCCTGCATTGCCTGCAGCAATAAAAATATTTTTATAAAAGGCTGGTTTTATGGAGCGCTAATTGTTTCTTTATGGTTTCACACAAAAGCAAACGCAATCGATCCCATAAAATCAATGTCTAATTCTTTATCTTATACAGAAGCTGAACTGGTGGCCGCCTTAAAAAGAAAGGAGCAGCCAGCATTTGGTTATTTGTATGATAATTATGCTGCGGCATTGAATGGCGTGGTTTATTCAATTTTGCAAAATGAGCAATTATCTGATGATGTGCTGCAGGAAGTTTTTATAAAGATATGGCGGCAGATAGACCAGTATGATGCTATGAAAGGCAGGCTTTTTACATGGATGATGAACATAAGCCGCAATGCAGCCATTGATGTTTTACGCAGTAAAAGTTATAATATGCAAAAGCAAAACCGCGGGTTTACAGAAAACGTATCTGAAAGTGCGGGCAAAACAACATTTGAAACAGACAACATTGATTTAAGAAAGATAGTACATACATTGAAAGATGATTACAAAACATTGATTGAACTGGCCTATTTTCAGGGTTATACGCAGGATGAGATTTCGAAGTTTTTGAAGATACCCCTGGGCACTGTAAAAACAAGATTGCGCAATGCGCTTATTCAGTTGAAAGGTTTTTTAAAAAAATAAATGGATATTAAAGCATACATACAAAGTGGCGCACTTGAACAATATGTTCTTGGTTTGGCAAGCCCGGAAGAGGTAGCCGAACTGGAACAACTGCGTGCTGAATATCCTGAACTTAACGAAGCTATTGTACAGGCAGAAAAAGATTTTGAAAATTATTTTCAATCACAAAAAAGGCAACCATCATCTCATTTAAAAGCAGCCATAGAAACAGCCTTATTTAAAGAGGATGATATACAGCTGACAACCATAACACCTGCAGAACCCGTTCAGAAAAAGACGGTTGCTTTATGGCGGATGCTGGCGGCGGCAAGCATTATACTGCTTATAATAAGCGCAGCCTTAAATTTCTACTTTTATTCAGGATATAAAGAAACCAAAGCGCAATACATATCGTTGCTAACGGAAAGAAATACGCTGCAGGCCAATAATGCATCGTATAAACAAAGCCTGCAATTGCTTGGCGACAGCGCTATGGTTAAAATTGAAATGAAAGGCACCACCGGCAGAGAACAAAATTTTGCCACGGTATTGTGGGATAAGAATTTAAAAGATGTTTACCTCTACTCGGCAAGCCTGTCGCAAATACCAGCCGGCAAACAATACCAGTTATGGGCCATTGTTGATGGTAAACCGGTTGATGCAGGCATGGTTTCCGGTTGCGACGGTATATGCAGAATGCCAAAGAAGATAGACCATGCAGAAGCTTTTGCTATAACCCTGGAAAAAGAAGGCGGCAGCCCTGTTCCCACAATGAATGAAATGTATGTGATTGGAAAGGTGAAAATCTGATAAAAACACTCGTACTTTTCAAATGCTGTTACCGCATATTGGCCATTACATTTTTAGTATTACCCAAAGAATCCAGCAACATCATTTGCGGGCTGCCTGATGAATCAACATATATTTCAAACCTCGGCCTTCCTGCATTATCATATAAAAAAACACCTGACTGGTTTTCCCGTGTCCGTCCTAAAAACAACCTTCGTTTAGAACCGGCTGATTTAAAAAGCACCTGCAGCTGTTTGTTGCGTTCAGCCGTATCTTTCATCTTATTAATGTTGTTCATTTTATCTATCAGAACACCCATATCTGCACCCACAGGAAATTCGTTAATGGCTAACCCACGCCGTACGGCCGCCTGGTTTCCATTGTAAGTTTCATCATCAATCATTTGTACAACCTGGCCGTTCCTGTAATTATCCATGATAAATGACATCATCATATTCACTTTATAACCCTCCCTGCTTTCATTATAAACGAGGCCGCCGCATTCGTTGCCGTTGTTATCAAAAAAAATAATTCCCGGCGGCCGCTCTCTTTTGGGAATATCCCTTCCGTTGATCCTGCCGGAGTGTTGTCTTGTTTCGTTGCTTAACACCATGCGCAGGCTTCCGTCTTCACCAATAAGGTTAATTCTTTTGGCTGTTAATTCATCTGCTTTTACTGTAGTAGTTTTATTGTATAAAAAGATAAACAGTAATAAAAAACTATAGTGCTCACCACGCTGTAAGCCGTAAGTAAATGAATGCGGCGTTGTAATTTTTCTTCCGTCATATTTAAAAATTTAATTGTTTACTGCGTACAAGGTGCAAAGCTGCACATCAGCGAAAGTAGTAAACTGCAAAGGACAGTAATAACGGCATTGGTTTTTTAAAACCAATATGCCCAATCGTAATCAAAGAAGTATAAGTGATTTAGAGATATAAGAGCGTCTTATACATGTTCATTTTCTTCCAAATGCGTAACCCCGCCGGATATAACAAACTTCATGGCTTCGGCACTATTCATATTATCAAGGGGCCTTATTTTTTCCTTTGGCACAAAATATACCACGCCGGTTAACGCATAAGACAAAGGCACATATACCGCCACATGTTCTTCAAGCCCGAATTGGGTAACATCATGCTGCGTAATAAAACCAACGCGCCAGGTGTCTGTTGCATCCACGCTTACCAATACAGGCTTATCAAACTTTTTGCGGTTGCCCCCAAAAGCTTCCAGAAAATCTTTTACAGCAGAATATATATATTTTATGCCGGGCGTTTGTTCCAGCACACGGTTCAAAAAGCTCAGTATCCTGGAAACAAAAAAAGAAGTGGATATAAACCCGATAACGGTTACAATTATTACAACCATTAAAAAACCAAGACCCGGAATAGTGCGCAGCGATCCGTCGGGCGCCGTCATCCATTTAGGGAACAGGGCAAACAGGATATCAGGCAGGAAATTATCAATCAGGTTAAACAGCCATACCACCACATAAATGGTAATGGCAATAGGTGCAATTACAATTATACCCTGGAAGAAATACTGCAGCACATGCCTGAAACTGAATTTTTCGGGTGAATTTTCCATACAGCAAAATTCAGGTCAAATCACGTAAAGTTTACCGTTCAGCAAAAAATAATAAAAAATTGTTTGCGGAAACTTTGGTTACGAAAATAGTTTCCATAGTTTTGCCCCCGTTTTTTGAGTTATGAGCATAAAGGAAAGAATTCAGCAGAAAGCGGGCGAGCTTTTTTTCAGGTATGGCATCCGCAGCGTTACGATGGACGAAATAGCCAGCCAGCTTGGCATTTCCAAAAAAACCATTTACCAGTTTTATTCTGATAAGGATTCGCTGGTAAAAGACATATTCACCGGTATTACCGATGAGAATAAAAAGAAATGCATACGGTTTAAAGATGTTTCTGAAAACGCCATTCACGAACAGTTTCTCGCAGCAGACTCGGCACAGGAAATTTTCAGTAACCTGAATGCTTCCGTGCTGTACGATCTTAACCGCTTTCATCCGAATGTGTTTGCAGATTTTGAAAAGTTTAAAAAACAGTTTCTTTTCAACTGTATTAAAGAAAACATGCAGCGTGGCATAAAGGAAGGCCTGTTCAGGAAAGACATCGATGTAAACATCATTACCTGGCTGAGGCTGGAAATGATTTCAGGTATTTTTCATAACGAAGAAGTTATAAGCGGCAAAACAAAACCGCATTATTTCGATGACGTAATGAAAGAGTTCTTTCTTCATGGCATCTGCACCGAAAAAGGGCTGACCCTCTTATCGAAATATAAACACCAACGTCAAAAAAAATCAACATGAGTTTATTGAAGAGTGTGTTGTTTACAGGATTAATATTAATATCAGCAAAGGCAATTTCACAGCAACCCGCAGTACATACCTTTTCCTTAAAAGATTGTATTGATTATGCTATGAAGAATAATGTTCAGGTTAAAAATGCCTTGCTGGATATTGAAATTCAGAAAGAAGATAACCGTTCCACCACCGCCAGGGCTTTGCCCAATCTTTCGGCCTCAGGTAATTATACCGGGTATGTAAAAATACCTACACAATTATTGCCGGGCGAATTCTTTGGCCAACCTGCCGGTACTTATGTGCCGGTGCAGTTTGGTACAAAATACAATGCAACCGGTACGGTTACCTTACAGCAAACTTTGTTTGACGGGCAGGTGTTTGTTGGCCTGCAGGCCCGCCGGGCGTCTATCGATTACAGGCAAAGGGCACAGGCAATTACTGAAGATATTATCCGGTTAAACATTTATAAAATATATTACCAGCTTGTAGTGAGCCGCACACAAATAGAGCAGTTGGATGCTAATATATCCCGTTCAAAAAATTTGCTGCACGTAACTTCTGAAATGTATAAAAACGGTTTTGCTGAAAAAATTGAGGCGGACAAAACTTCAGTGCAACTCGCTAACCTTGAAACGGAAAAATCATCTGCGCTTAACAGTATCAGGAATGGATATTATGGTTTGAAGTTTCTGATGGGCATGCCTCAAAAAGATTCACTGGTGCTAACAGATTCCGTTACAGAACAACAGTTAAAACAAGGGTTGCTCAACGAAGGCATATATGATTACAACAACCGTAACGATTACCAGTTAATGGAAACCCTGAATAAGTTGAATGAATACAACGTTAAAAGATATAAACTAAGCTACTACCCCACACTCGGCGTTACCGGCATTTATCAAAGATCGGGGCAGGGTAATGCATTCAATGTATTCAGTAAAGGGCAATGGTTTACGGCTTCCTATATCGGGCTTAACCTTACGGTTCCCATCTTTAGCGGCTTTCAAAAGAATGCCGATTTAAAGAAAGCGAGACTGCAGTTACAACAGTCGCAAAACCAGCTTGCTAATCTTAAGGATTCAATTGATCAGTCCATTGCAAAAGCAGTGAATGATTATCACACTGCCATTACAACACTCGATTATCAAAAAAAGAATGTAAGCCTGGCCGAGCAGGTATATGCACAAGCCCAGAAGAAATATGAATCAGGCCTTGGATCAACATTAGATATAACCAATGCACAGGCAGATTTGCGCGTAGCCCAAAGCAATTATGTAAATGCCATGTACGATGCGGCAATAGCCAAAATTGATTACCTGTATGCCATAGGTGAACTTAAATAACTAATCAAACTAAGTTTATGAACATAAAACATATAGTAATTGCAGTTTCTTTAATAGCATTCGCTTCCTGCAGTGGCAAAAAAACTGGCAACACGCTTGCCGATAAAAAAGCAAAGCTGGAACAATTGAAAAAGCAGCAGGAGGATATTACTAAACAGGTAGCCAGCCTTCAGGCAGAAATTATTAAGCTTGATCCTTCAGCCAATCCGGAGAAAGCAAAGCTGGTTGCCGTTAAAAAATTATCAACGGAAGATTTTCAGCACTACATCAACCTGCAGGGTAAAATTGACGCAGAGAATATAGCTTATGTTACGCCCCGCAACCAGGGTGGCCAGGTAAAAGCGCTCTACGTAAAACAGGGTGATTATGTAAAGAAAGGCCAGTTGCTCTTGAAGCTGGATGATGCTATTTATCAGACACAGTTAAGCCAGGCGCAGACACAATTAAAATATGCGCAGGATATATACCAGCGCAGGAATAATTTATGGAAAGAAAATATAGGCACCGAAGTGGAACTTACCACGGCAAAGAATAATGTGGACCAGGCGCAGCACCAGGTTGACCTTATTAAAGAACAGCTCGGCTATACAAATGTGTATGCAGAAATGAACGGCGTTGCCGATGAAGTAACTATAAAAGTAGGCGAAACATTTACAGGCAACCCGGTTGCCGGCGGCTATATAAAATTGGTAAACACCAGCGATTTAAAAGCAACCGCACAGGTGCCCGATAATTATCTTGAAAAAGTAAAAGTGGGCAGCACGGTAAAGATCATTTTACCCGATATTAGTGATACGCTTACTTCAAAAATTACAACGGCGGGTAAAGTGATTGATCCTAATAGCCGC
>NZ_JBQCIT010000020.1:0-12212 GCF_051953455.1 Parafilimonas sp.
TTGGAGTTACGATTGCTATGCACTTTTTCTACCGGTTGGTGTTCTCTCCAACCGGCATTGCAGACAGGCAATATTTCTCGTGGATCAATTAGAGAATGAATAATTGTTATTTAATCTTTTGTTACTTTCTTTTCTCTTAAGTAATGTAAGTTTTATAGCTCAGGGCCGCATGGCCTCGTTCATACAACGGCGCTGCCTGCGCTTCTTTAAAAAAATATCCTTTGGATTTTTTCAATCCCACCTTCGGCGTGACTGAACCGCAAAAGGCGCCTTTTGTATGAACTGGTGAAACAGATGTGACCCGCAAACTGATACTTTACCGGGTTTGGAGTTACGATTGCTATGCACTTGATAATCAACTTCCGTAAGCAAAAAATGAAAGGGAAAGAAATAAACGGTTAAATCAACAGTGAGGTAAAGAAATGACGGGCAAAACAATTCGGTTATTTATACGAAAATTTGATAAATTCGATTAATTAAACGAATTAAGATGCTACAGGCTGTTATCACTGCCGATATTGTTAATTCCACCAGGATGAATAAAAAACAGGAAATGCAGTTGCTGCAAACACTTATCTCATTCATACATGTTTTTTAATTTGTTTCGATGAATGCTTCGCATTTCCTGATAAAAGAAAGTAACCCCCGCCTGACTGATGTCAATCGGGCAGGAAAGAAAATCAAGAAAAAATGATATTGTTCAGTATCATATTTGTTTTTTAATTGTCTTCACGAACCCCTTCGCCGGTTTCAGCACATTTTTTCCTGCGCTTTCAAACTTTATTCTGATGATCTTTGAATACAACCGTTGTGCTGTTGCCTACTTTCCACTTCATGTTGTGATTTGCTTTCAAACTTTATTCTGATGATCTTTGAATACAACCTGTCCATGTAGAGGTCGTCTGTACATCCGGTTGTGATTTGCTTTCAAACTTTATTCTGATGATCTTTGAATACAACTAATTAAAACATACACAAACGAAGGCGATAGTTGTGATTTGCTTTCAAACTTTATTCTGATGATCTTTGAATACAACATGATAAAAGTTACTGATCTCGTAAGCGAGTTGTGATTTGCTTTCAAACTTTATTCTGATGATCTTTGAATACAACTCATTTATAAAGAAAACTTGCTCACCTGTGTTGTGATTTGCTTTCAAACTTTATTCTGATGATCTTTGAATACAACAGCTGAAAAGAATGCCATACTTGCGGCATGGTTGTGATTTGCTTTCAAACTTTATTCTGATGATCTTTGAATACAACAGATGCTGTTGAAACGCAAACATATGTCGTGTTGTGATTTGCTTTCAAACTTTATTCTGATGATCTTTGAATACAACAGCTTTAGCCGAAAGCCTTATGTATCAAAGGTTTCAAAGAAAATTAGGATCAAAAAAATGCGTTTTAAACCCTGTGAACATTTTAAGTTCGCAGGGTTTTAACTTTCCTAAAAGCTCCAATTACTCCGTGCCTTGCAATGATTTACTTAAAATAACGTGCGTTCGGGATAAGATTAGTCAGTGATCCTCATTTCGAAGGAGTATTTCAAAATCATTTTCTTTTACCAGGATCATTCATGCGACTGAGAATTGCGAAGCAATCATTGAGGCCAATGAAAAACAATTATTAAACGAAATAAATCTCCCGAAATTAAGGTTTGGAGCCAAATTAAAATACCTTAAAACAACCATTTTATTTGTGGATTGAATTGAAAAATGGTAAGATATTATTCAAACCCTCTACAATCCAGGAGATTTCTCCTATCGTCGAAATGATGTTCGAAGCGTTTTATAATTGCAGTCATCTTTAATTTGGTAATTCGGGTTTAAATATTTCTTATCCAGAACTCACGTTAAAATAATTCCAGTTGCTGGGGAATATTTTGAGGTTCAGCCAATTTCTTTCCATAAAAAACTTCCATCATCCCGAATTGCTTATCAGTGATGGTCATGATGCCTATATGGCCTTTTTCGGGTAAAATTTTCTTTACACGTTTTATATGCACTTCTGCATTTTGCATGCTGCTGCAATGGCGCAGGTAAATGCTGAACTGGAACATGGCAAACCCGTCCTGGAGAATCTTTTTGCGGAAGTCGGCGTATATCTTCCGCTCCTTTTTGGTTTCTGTAGGCAAATCAAAAAAAACTAATACCCACATAATACGATATGCATTTAGGCGGTTTGATTTCATTGAAGATGGTCAAACCCCGAGGGTTTCGAAAACCCTCGGGGTTTTATTGGCTGCTTATGGAATTGTATAAAGTTATTTATTCCCCCGAACCATTCAAGCACTTCATTCACCGCAAGCCATAGCACTTTATTATTAATAATGCTATGATAAGATGAATATGGCCAGCTTTCTACATCCCTGCACAATTTATGCTGCACCGCATTAACATGAATATAATGAATAATCTTACTGTAATAAGCATCGGAATCAATCAATCTCCTGTTAAGATTGTCCATAAATAGTTTGCCTTTCCTGTTATACCTTTTGTTGAAAGCTTTGGTATATCCATTGCACCAGTTGCCAAATTGTTCCGATATGAATAATGAACGGTTGATGTCATATTTCTGCTGTTGCGCTTTAATTTTTGAAAGCTGAAATTTTTCTTCAATAACATTTTGTGGTTTGATGCGTACAAACAAATGAAAATGATTGGGCAGAAAAGAATAAAAGAAGATATCAGCTATGCATAAAATATGGTCTTTTAATTTTTCAAGAAAATAGCGGTAATTCTCCGGTTCATTAAACATTTGCTCATTTCCCACTGCCCTGTTGAAAACATGATAATACTTATCAGGCAAAAACGGGTCGTTGAATTGGCGCATAAAGCTATTGTTTATAAACCCCGAGAATTTCAAACCCCCCCGGGGTTTTATTTTATGGCATCTCAGGATAAAGCAATTTTCGTTGTTCGCCTGTATAACATCTCGCCAGTGATGCCGCTGTTCTTTGCGTAGCAATCATCAGCGGGCTGGTTTCGTCTCCTAACAACACATCAACCGTTGGCAGTTTCAGCAACTGCACTTTCAGTTCCTGTGTAAGCACTTCTACCGATGATGTTTTATCTATAATGCCCCTTACAATTGCATCTACAAACGGGCGGTAAGGTTCCATAATATCGTCTGCCAGGCAATAGGCATTATAACGGTTGCGGTGAAATATACCCAGCGCCGGCAATAATCCTGCTCCGCTAATTGCCCTTGCCATTGTTGCCCTTAAAATAGCATACCCGTAATTCAGCAGGTTGTTGGGCGGCGACCCTTCACGTTTGCGGAAAAACAGCCAGGCATCGGGAAACAAATGGCTCCAATAGTATGCCGCACCCTTGGCTTCGTTGTTGCCGGCATCGCCGCTTTTTACAGACTGTGCTGCTTTTGTAAGATAGTTATGCTGAATGTTCCATTTGTTTAAAACGGCTGCCTGGTTGTAAAGTTTTGCCTTGATGGTTTGCTGCCATAACTGCTTTTTCAATGGTTCTGTGGCTTCTATCTGCGCCCTGAACCTTTCGCTTTGTATGCTGTTGCTTTCCAATGGCAGCATCATGCCACTGGGATGATGGGTTTCGTTGCATATTATAACCGCCGCATTATTGGCCACCAGCTTATCTAATAAAAAATGACTGATGGTGATTTGCCGATGTTCCAAAACCAGTATGCCAATATCTTCTATCGGTACTGTTTTTTCGGGAAGGTTTTCGTAACCTTTTATGTGTTCATAATTCACCACCATCTGCATATTGCGGCATTTGAGGTGGCAGGGGTTTTCTATGCAGATGGTGCGTTTGATCATAAGCTAAAATTTGAATTCAATACTTCCATCTAGTTTCATTTCAAAGTCCTTTCCTTCAACAACAAAAACATCTTTATTAGGTGTAAATAATATTCTCGGAGGTGAAAAGGTATTTGTTAATTTATCAATAGAAAATCCATTCTTTCCGAGTGTACCTAACTCCTTAGATAATTCTTCGTCACTTCTTGCTTCTAAATGATGTTGAAATACTATGTTACCTCTTTCAGCCTGATGAAATCTTTTGATAAAGTATAAACGGTTACTTATTTCACTTTGAGCGAGATCTTTCAGTTCTTCTTTTCTTTCTAAAAAAAACAAAACTTTTTGTCCAGAAATAAAGATGTGAACTAAATTGGATTCTTTTGCCTTTTTGCCAGTTCCAATTAATACTGGTTCTATTGATTTAAATATTTCTCTTTTACTGTCTTTGTTTTTTTCAAGTGAATATCTTGTTGCTTCGAGAACATTTATTGATATTATTTTTCTTCCATTTTCATTTTCGTAAAGTCCAAACATATAATTGTCGCCAGTGTTAGTGTAATAATAGTTTTTGTAATCTTTTTTTGACCTGTTAGTTTGTCCTTTAACAATAGTTACATTCTCTGGATTTAATAACCCTGGACCTGCTTTTGCTTCGCATCTTATATGACGAATTGTGTTTCCATTAAAATCTTTTAAAGCTTTTTGTTTAATGCCACTCTCTAATTGATTTTTCAGGTGCTCCGCCAAGTGATTATCTATTATAATATCAGTTTTGAAATTTACGTTATCAATTAACTTTCTAATAGCCATCTTAAATTTATCTTGGCTGTTCTTATCTTTTTCATATTGAATAACACCACTTTCGTTCCTAATCAAAGTTCCATTTTCATCCTTAGCTGCAATTTTAATCTTACCATAAAAAGTATCTAAATGCAATTGACCTCGTACAGAATCACCTGTTGCTACTTTAGGTATCTTTTTCTCTTTGTCTAACCACACTACCCTTCCTCGTTTCCTAACATTTTTTTTACCAGGTGCCAATACGTTGTCTTTATCAGCTATATTGTTAATTAGAATATTTCTTTGAATTACTTCAATCATTGAATAATTAAAGTCTGCAAATGGTTTTTCACGATATTGTTTCTTTTTGTTTTGCTCTTCATATTCATATGCTTTTTTAAGTATTTCTTCCCTTTTTTTTGGGGAAGGAATAAGTGTTAATACAGCAGCATCTATGGCATGATGTGAATGTTTGCTCCTGTCTTTTATTTCATCTTTCGGCTGAATTCCATAAATCTTACGAAACTCAGCAGTTATACTGCCCTTTATTACATCTACTTTATCAAAAACTGTTTTTAAATAGTGTAATGCATACTTTGTAATTATCTGCGTATCTACTAATTGACTATTTACGAAACCTGCCGGCACTTCTTTTCTTGTAAACCTGTCTAACTTGTTTTTCCAATAGTTGTATTCCATTTGCAAAAGATGCCGCTCCCTAATTGCCCTGTCTTTTGATTCTTTATCTATTGCATATTTTGAATTCTTGACTTGGGTTTCTATTTGTTTTTGTAAAGAATATAGCTTCTTTTCCCAACCTTCTAATCTGGGTTTTATAGCCGAATATCCATGGGACTCATTTTCATAATTGGGTAAGTTAACCGGTAGACGATTATTCTTTATACTTCGATTATAGTCTGCATAACAAACGGTAAGATTTGCTAATGAATTATCAAAAGATTTACTCCTTGGAATGGTATGTTCAAAATCAATTTTATTGGCATCAAACAAATCTGTAAGACTGATTATTTTGCCTGTATATATGCAGCAACAGTTTTGCTCTTTCAATAAACGGTATTTTTGAATATCTTTTTCAGAAACAGATAATTTTTTATTATTCTCAATGGAGTTTATTTCTTTTTTTACTTCATCATATTTTTCAAGCTGTTCTGTCCATATCCTGAATTTGTCAACGTCTGAATCGCTTTCAGGATTTGCTAATCCTTGAAAATCTTTTTCTTTCAAAAGTTCACCGATGGCGGCAGCAAATGACCGGTTTTCAACTTCCCTATCACGTTGATATTTTTCAATAGCCCACCTTTTATTGCTATCGTTCAATTCCCTTGCTATTTCAACTACAACTCTTGTGTCCGCATCAATTTTACCGGTTTCAATCAGATAATTAATCACATCCCGAAGCTTGTATAGAGTTTTATAAGCCATTGGATTTTTGAAAGCAGCAGTTTTGGGGCTTAATAAATATTCCTGACCTTCCTTTTTAGGATAAATAGCAATTTGTGAAGGATGATATATTTTATCTAACCTCTTTTCGTCTATTTCAAAATTATCTGCAATGAATTGCTTTACCTGATTGACCAAATGCGGAAGTTTTACATGTTCTCGTTTTGAGGATGCAAAAAACTCCTGATATTTTTGAGTAACAGTTTCAATGAGGTTTTGCCTATATCTTTCATCTTTTGTTTCCCATGTTTTCTCGCCAAAATGTTCTTTTATTGTAGTTTCAACATCTTTTAAATCGCTTTCTACCAACTGATAAGATGAATCTTTCCACCCGAATCTCTCAGTATAATCAAGTGCATAATATTTAAAGATTAAATTATTAACAATAGACAGAGCTATCTTTTCCTCTCTGTTACTTTTTATAACGCATCTTATGCCTTCAAGAATTTTTTCTTTATCTCTTACAAACAGATCGTTGCCTATTAGTTCAGGAATTTTTGCAAGAATTACAGCCTCTGAATAAATAATTCCTTCTCTTAAAAATGGAAGAATGTTGTTGATTGCCTTGAGGCTTAGATTAGCATACCCAACAGGAAATGAATTAAACAAAGTAGCCAGTTCTTTAACTTGCTCCTCATCAAATTCCAAAACACTCCCGATAAATTCTTCAAAATATTCTTCGTCTTCAAACGAAAACAGTATATGCCAGATGTCATCCATACGGTATCTGACAGATTCATCTTCCCCTTTTTTGTTTTTTCTGATTATGGTCTTTTCAAAGTTTTGCCAATCATCACCAAAAGCAGATTTCAGACGAGCTGAAACAGGGCAGGCAGAAACGGAAATGTCATCCATCTTATGGGTGTAATTCGATTCCCAATCTTTTCCGCCATGGGTTTTTATGAACTTCCTAATTTGAGAAAACTCAAAATCCCTGCTTTTTAAAAAGAATTTTTCATTGTATAGTTTTTCCTTTAATGGCAGTGGCAAAGGTTCAAATTCTGCATTGCCGTTTGTACGATACTTGATATTGTTGATAAATGACCAAGCCCTGTATTCTTCATACTTGGGGTGGCTAACCGGACAGCGAGGTTTACCTGGTTCTAAGGTGCATTTGCCGATTAAACCTTTTTGAGAACGAAGCGGTCGCTGAAAGAAAATAGCTTTTTGTACATTTTCTTTAAAATTAATATTTGTTATATTTTGATGTTCTAAAATTTTATCAACTTCGGTTTGATAGTCGGAGCGTAAAGTGTACCTGTTTCTAATGCGTATTCCCTGATCTTCTAAATACGCAAAAGCGGCACCCAAAGAGCCATTTTCAATAATTTGTTTTTCATATTCATTACGGCCAATTGTTTTAGTTTCATTGCTCCCTTTATAAACCGCTGTTTTTTCATTAGCACCAATTTTGCGGCTGCTTTTAAATCCACGTCTTTGAGCAATGTGGTATAAGGCTCTTCCAACTTTATATCTGTTTTGCAGATTCGTCAGGTCAAGTTTATTTGAAATTAATTCTCGTCTTAGTTGGTAAGGACTTGAATAATCAGGAATGCCATCACCATCAAAATCTAACTTTATCCATTTACCAAATTCGATATTATCTACGGGAAATATTCTGCCTATTCCTTTCCTATAGTGTTTCCATTCGTTAAGTTTATCGAATGGCAATGGACAATAATTATTCTCAATCAAAACTTTTAATGTTTCCCATTTTCGATATCTCCTCGAATTATACAGTCGCCTGGTAGACCTATGCTTTGTGCGTTCTGCTGCAAAGGAAAACTCGCCAGACTTTCCTTCGCCTACTCCTTTGCGAAAAGTATATACCCCATACCAATTGAAATCATCGCTTTCTCGCACCGCAAGGCCTATTGAGTTTGTGCCTAAATCAATTCCTAAAATATTATTCATAAAAGTTTTGATTAAAAGTTTAATATTATTATTTTCGATTTGAAAGACAAATCACAACAAGGCTATAAGCCGAAGAATTTCTTGATCCTGCGTACTCCGTAGGATTTTTTATTTTAACAATCATCGATTACAGGGTTTTAAAATTCAATCCATAATAATGTATTATTCCGTTGTGAAAAACATTAAGCGCCTCGTCTTACAATACGGGAGCATTTTATTTTATATGCTTTGTAACGCGTGTTGGACTCTATCGCAGGTTCAGCAGTTCATTTTAATCTAAAAGTCCGGGTTTATTACCATCGTTAGTATGCATGATGCAATAACTCTAAGTTATTAAATTTTATTATTCGGCGTTTTTCAACGTCGTAAATTCATTTTCCTGATTTGCAATGAACAATCATAGTTCATTAATGCCTACATGAAGGTTCTCCATAATCAAGAGATTAAAAATACGTGAACCCGTAATTGTAAATAATTATACAATTTAAATTTGTGCCTGAAAGCAAATCCAATAAGAATTATTCCGTATTGAAGCATTTGCTTCAATAGGTTGTTATAATAAATATTACTTTGTAAAACAATGCATCATCCTCACCAATACCTCCAAATTCTTTCTCGGCAAAAACAAAAATTGCTGAAAAACTATCCCATAAAAACACTGGGGTTATTTGGCTCTGTTGTAAGAAATGATTTTACCCCCGAGAGTGATATTGATGTAATTGTAGAATTTACCAGGCCTGTAGGTATTGAATTTATTGAACTGGCAGATGATCTTGAAAAGATTTTCGAACGAAAAGTTGACCTTGTTTCCCGAAAGGGCTTAAGAGAAAAAACATTTGATTTTATTAAAGAAGAAATACAATATGTCTAAACGCGCCGATAATTTACTGGTGCAGGATATGATTGATGCTGCCGAAAAAATATATACTTATACAGAAGGGTTTTCTTTAAACAATTTTGCGATGACAGCAAAACATCTGATGCAGTCATAAGAAACTTTGAAATAATAGGTGAAGCAGCGAACAGGGTTAGTGAACCATTAAAAGAAAAGTATCCTGATATGAATGGCATAAGATACGTGGTTTCCGTAACCGCATTGTGCATGAATTATATTGACATTGATTACGAAATTGTCTGGCAGATCAAAGAAACTTATCTAAATGAATTGCTTAATCAACTAAAGAAAATTACTGCTGAATAAGTAATCTTCGGATTTTACATCCGAAAGCAAATCACAATAAGGATTATTCCGTTGTGAAAACATTTAAAGCGGCGCAAGTCGCTTTTTTTCTGCACTTTGTAAAAATTTGGGCTATCGCAGGTTCAGCAGTTATATTTCAATCTAAAAGCCCGGGTTTATTACATTCAGCTTTCGTTAGCCTGCATTAAACAATTGCCTAAGTTATTAAATTTTATTATTCAGCGTTTTTTCAACGCAGTAAATTCATTTACCTAGTTTGCAGTAATCGTATCAGACTATTCCGGGCCCAATAGTTATTAATTCCAACATTGGAAGTGATAAATAAACTTATGCAGCATATAGATATTATTATTTACTAGTAAGCTTCCTCAACTCCTCAATCATCCCGTCTTTGTCCTTCAACATTCGCTCATACAAAGCAATCTTTTCATCATACAGAGAAATTATTTTATCGATAGGATTAAATGTTGGATAGTAGTTGAAAACAGAAGCGTTGTCATAGTTTGTTACAGTGTTTGCAATAATATTTATTGCAGCTTGTTCATCAAAATTCTTAATCGCTTCCACGGGCACTTTTAGCGCTTTGGCTACATCATCCAGCAGTTGCGGTTCAATGGTTTATTTACCTTCTAACAGAGATATTTTTTTCTGGTTCCAGTCGTCGCCGAGTTCAAGGACAAGGGTTTCCTGTTTAATACCCAGCATTTCGCGGATGCGTTTTACGTTGCGGCCTTCGTGTATGGTTTTTTCCATATAATATAACCTGGTTTAAGGGTATAAAGATAAAATAATGACAGCGACTTTGTTATTTGTAAAGCATATTGAATAACAGGTACGCAGGTTATAAGTCTGCATATGTATGTTTACATATAGCCGACGATAATACGGATCGAAATCAGCATCAAGGTTCAACTGCTGAAGAATCATCAGCATAAAGCTAAATCAAGGCGAATGAGCGAATGTGCTGAAACCGACGAAGGAAGTTCGTGAAGACAATTAAAAAACAAACATGATACTGAACAATATCATCCGCTCTTGATTTTTTCCTGCCCGACTGGCCCCGGTCAGGCGGGGGTACTTTTTTGGACAAGCAAATGCAGCGCATTCATCGAAACATCAAAAATATTGTGGATGAGATAAAAAAGTACAGCATAAAAAGGTAGTGCTAAAAAATCCTCCTGCATGGGATAAAACAGTAACCGCAGGAATAATTTATCCCAAACACAAAGGCGTACTTCATACGCATAAAACCTATAACCATGCAAACAGGATACACCATCAGCGAAGACCTGCAGGATGACCTGCAAAGGTTTTTAACCTTTAACGACACAGCATTACTCAGCCAAAGCCTGCGGCGCCTGTTCATTGATTTTCTTGATTATGATTTAAAAACCGGCGTGGCACTTTACCTGGAAGAGCTTCTTCTTCCTTTCAACAGCCTGCTGGATTTATTAGACGCGGCAGCTAAAGAATGGCAGGCATACAACATGCATAACAGGCTTCATGAGCAGCCGGAGCAGCAACCGCCTGCCACAAAAGATAAGGTAATTGCTTTTTTAATAACAGCATTATCGCCCTCCGCTTTATTCCTGCTGTATCACAACAGTGACGACAATACCCATCAGTATTTTGACCTGCTGGCAGTAATTCCACCGGCTTCCAAAACATCGTTTGCGCAGTACGAACAGGTTATTACGATGGCCAATATGGATGATGCGGTTATTCATGTGTCTTTGCATAAGGAAGAAATAATACAACAGCAGTTGAAGGAAGGGCATATTTATTTTTCCATTGCCTGCAGCAAAGAAAACCTCGTATATGCCACCAATGCTTTTCAACTGCCTGAACCGGATAAAGCAGCCTTACAAGTGCCGGCAAAAAAAGCGATTATTGCATTTGATACAGCCCATAAAAAAGCAGGCAGCTTTTTACAAGGCGCCAGTAATTACCGCGGTGAAAGCGACAATGTCATGGCAGCGTTTATGCTGCAGCAGGCAGTTGAGTTAACCCTCAGGGGTTTAATAACGGCATTGCTGGGCAGTTGTATAAAAACGCACTGCCTGCGGGAGCTAAAAAAACCATTAAAGCGCTGTGCGCCGGAAATCGAATATTTGTTTTCCCCTGATGAAGCGGAAGAAAACCGGTTGCTGTTACTGCTTGAAAAAGCCTATAAAGAATCCCGCTACAACAGCCAGTTTACAATAAGCGACCATGATATTGACCTTTTGTCTGAACAGGCTGAAGCCCTGCACGAGCGGGCGGCTGTATTATTCAAAGAAAAGATTTCCGTTATCAGCGGGCTACCCTTGCCGTCATGAATGCCCATGCTTCAACTATGAAGGAACTATGAAGGAAGTACCGGGAAACAGCCGGTAACGGGGGCAGTATAGTCCTAAAATAACTTCGTTGCAGCAGGCCGTTGGGGAATGGGCTGGTGATTGTGGTTTGTTCTAACAAGCTTTGGGTGCGGGTAGTAACACACGCTTTTACACGTCATTCCCGTGTAAACGGGAGCCTGCTCTTGAATGTTTGGATTGGTTGAAAAAATCCAGACTGGTTCAAGTACGGGAGATTTCTCCTATCGTCGAAATGACGGTCGGAGAGCCTACATTTTTGGTAGCAGACTGTTGGGCATTATATGCAAAGGGTTGTGGTTGTTCTGAGAATTTTTAATGTAAATGCAGTTGGATAATTAAGCAAGCACTTGCACCGTCATGTCGAGGTAACGAGACATCTCCTAAATTTCAGGCTGGCTGAAAAAATTCAGAGCCGTTGTATGTCGAGAGATTTATTTCAATAATAAATGATTTTTCATTTGACTCAATGATTGCTTCGCAATTCCCCTGTCGTCGAAATGACGGTCGGAGTGGTTTAGTTTTGTAACTGAGATCTTGCTGCTACAGGAAGAAAATAGGTAAACGAGTAACGGCTTGCACCGTCATGTCGAGGTAACGAGACATCTCCTAAATTTCAGGCTGGCTGAAAAAATTCAGAGCCGTTGTATGTCGAGAGATTTATTTCGATTAAAAAATTTTTTTTCATTTAACTCAATGATTGCTTCGCAATTCCCCTGTC
>NZ_JBQCIT010000021.1:0-39885 GCF_051953455.1 Parafilimonas sp.
TCTGTGCGATACCTGTGGCAATAGCTTTCCCTACGCCCGAAGTACCACCCGTAACTAAAAACGTTTTGTTTTTTAATTCCATTTTCTAATTTTTTGTTTGTGTAAAATTCCACAACATTCAGAAAACAGATGTACGTGAAACGCCTTTTGTTGTAGCCAAAAATTACCTTGCCGTATGCGTGGTAGTCGGGATTTAGTCTCTCGTTCAATGCCTGTACAGTGGTAGGTTTAGCCTTGCACCCAACACAAAGAATACTATGTCTCCTCATTCACAAAGGGTTCTGATTAGTGCCTCTATGAATTACTGCGAGAGGATTTTATTTTCTTCCAAGCTTCTTTAAGACATGGTTCGATAAAAACAAATGATTTGCGGCTTGTGTTCATGTTTTATAAAATAATACCATCTTATAAACTGAAAATGCTCGCCTGAATAATCTTGTTCCGTCATTTATTCATTAATCCACATGTCAACACATTCTTCCATAGCGCTTCTTTTGATAGACAGTTTTATGCCTGTTTCAATTTCTCTTTATACAAATGCCTGAACTTTTCCAGTTTGGGATTGATAACAGCCTGGCAATATCCTCCATCCGGATTTTTGTTATAATAATCCTGGTGATAGTCTTCTGCCTTATAAAAATGTTCGAACATTTCCAGCTGAGTCACGATCATATCGGCGTATGATTTTTGCACTTCTTCGATAATTTTAGCAGCAGCCTGCTTTTCATCTTCGTTTCGGTAAAAAATAATACTCCGGTACTGTGAACCCCTGTCTGCTCCCTGTTGGTTTAAGGTTGTGGGGTTATGCGTGGTAAGATGTATTCTCAGTAAATCATCAAATGAAATTTCGGCCGGATCGTAAGTGATTTCAATCACTTCCGCATGCCCGGTTGCACCACTGCAAACTTCTCTATAACCTGGGTTAACGAACTTCCCTCCGCTGTAACCGCTCTCAACTTTTATGACGCCCTTCAGCCGCTGAAAAATCGCCTCTGTACACCAGAAACAGCCTCCACCAAAATCAACTTTTTTTTCGCTCATATTAACTTTTTTTAACGAAACAGCGTTCATGCAATAACGAAGTCCGCTGGGCTTGGGCCCATCCTGGAACACATGCCCCAAATGAGCGTCACAGGTATTACAGAGCGCTTCAATGCGTACCATACCAAAGGAACTATCCTTATGATAAGTAACCGCATTTTCTTTTATTGGTTGGGTGAAGGAAGGCCACCCGGTTCCACTTTCAAATTTTGTATCTGCATCAAAGAGTACCGTACCACAGCAGATGCAGGCATATCTCCCCGGTTCAAAATAGGAACAAAGATCAGAGCTGAATGCCCGCTCCGTGCCCTTAAGCCGGGTAATCCTGAATTGCTCGTCTGTAAGTAATGCTTTCCATTCTTCGGGTGTTTTTTCCACCCTTTTATCAGGTGTGGGATTTCCATTATTGGCGAATTTTATCACATCAAGCCATCTTAGCATAATCGTAATTTTAAGGTTAAAAAATAGATTCAATCATAAACCGCTTACCATTGAAAACAAAGAGATCATTTTGCTTCCTGTTCATCAGCCCCTGGTAAAACGGTGCATCGGGTGACATGGCAATAAAATGCTTTCCGTCAAGATCAAATTGGCATGCGGGTATCCCGATAATATAATACAGGCCGTTAACCAACGCAACTGCGCCTTCTGTTACAGAGGTTTTACTACCGAAATCTAAATCACGTAGCATTTTAATTTCATTCTCCCGCTGATGGATCTGCCTTTCCAAAGCCTGTAAAAATTCTTCAGCCTGCTCCCTGTGTGAGTTGTCATCAGCGTCACGCACATCCTCAAGGTTCAGATTACCATCGCCCTGGTAAGCTGCATAATCATTCCTTAGTTGCTGAAGAGTTTCTTCGTGCTGCTTTATAAGTGTCGCTTTTAAAGTAAGTTTATCCATTTGTCGTATATTTTTTTGCTATCAACAGTATTTAAATTGATTGCCCGGTTTAACATTAATGCCTTTGCATTATCCTTTAAAGTACCGTTCTTCTATAACCTGCCCGTTTTCCCATAATGAGCGAACTATCTCATGCAGGTAAATATTGCTTCCATCCTTCATATCTAAATCCAAAATGAATTCAGAAAAAGAAGCATTATCATCAGATGCAGACCAGACAAGCGTAATTTCTTTCACTTTCTGAATGGAGCTGACAAAGTCAGTTAGCTTCTTCATGGCTGATTGTTTTCCCTCGGTTATCCTGCCGTCAAATTCAATGGTTTTGATATTGGATGAGTAATACTTTTCGGCTGCTTCTACAAGCTGGCCCTGGGATACCATTTCATTCATCGCATTTGCGAGTGCCTGGAGATTCTTTTCCATTGTTGTATTTTTTGTTTAATGAATGTGTTTATTTTATTAGCTAAGGCCTGTACAATATGGTTAGGCTCAAGCGTTGTTCCTGTTCAATATGAATCAATTTGATAGACTGATAACCGCGCTTACAAAGGAATTGTGTGCCTGGCCGGAACTAATTATAACATCAACACTCCCGTTTTTATTTATTTTAAACAGCTGTCCAAACAGCATCCATAAACCATGACCTTGAATCCAGGAATGCTGCTGCTTGAACAAAACCATTATTCACTGCCATTTCACGAATCTGGTCTTTGGAATATTTCTGTGATATCTCGGTCCATATACATTCATCTTTTTCAAAAGGAATTATGGTACCGGAAATATTTACTGCTATATCACTTAAGCTTACGAGATAACTTTTGGCTGACCCGGTTAAAGGATCATAACTGCAATAATGATCAAACTGGCCGATCCTGAAATCAGCATCTAACTCCCGATTAATTCTTGCTAACAGGTTTAAATTAAATTTCCGGGTCAACCCGTCTCTGTCGTCATATGCGCGTTTGATAATAGCAGGATGCTTAACGAGATCGAATCCGATAATACACTGATCGCCGGGCTGTAAATAGCTGCGCAATTTTTTACAGAAAGCATTACTCTCTTCTATGGTCATGTTGCCAATATTACCTCCTAAGCACATCACAACCTTTCGTGTTGCAGGCAATAAATTATGTATTGATAATGCGTTAAAGTAATCGCCTGCCAGACCGTTAAACTGTAAGTTAGGAATCTTATCAGGCAGAAATAACTGCAGCCTGCTGATTACATTTTCTGATATGTCGATAGGTATATAATTAAAAGATACATCTGCAGCTGCAAGTGCGTGCAATAAATGAATAGATTTAGCACAGTTACCGGGTCCTAATTCTATTAATTCAAAGTTTAAATTTTGTGCCGTTATACTATCCACAATTTGTTTTGCCTGCCTGGTAAAGATCTCCATTTCACACCGGCTGAGATAATAATCAGGAGAATCCATAATTGCTTCAAAAAGACTATCGCCCTCTTTGTCGTAGAAGTATTTTGAGGGTAATTTCTTTGGAGTTTCTTTTAGACTTTGGATGACATCCAAATAAAAATCCTTGTTTTTTTTTGCAGAAGGCCTGCATTCGCCTGTATCTATCGATATCATACATTTATAGGGTTAAGAAGATAAATAAATTCTTGCCAGATTTCCCGAACCATTATGACGGCAAGGTAACAGGCGGTACTCTTTTAAATATTGACATTTATCACATATCCATTGTTAAATTGATTGCAGAAGGTGAGCAAGTTGATGAGCTGCTACTTGAAACTTCTTAATCACACATCCGTATAGATGGCCTATCGTCGAAAAAGGCTTTGGCTATAAACCATCTTACAAAAAGATCAAAATAATTTCTGTCCGGAAACAATGTAAGAGCGTTAGATAATTTCTTTATTGTATTCATTAAATTCAATTTTTTTAACCCGGCCCTTTTTTAAGATGCTGGTAGCAAGCCATACATATTGCTGTGTTTGTTTATCAAACCCCAACATAGTGAATGCCGTTCCTGCAGGGCATTCCGGAAAATCAGGGAATCCTATCCGCAATACATACCGGTCACTATCCGCATTAAATTCAGACGGAGTAATTTTTTTCAGTCCATATTTCATATCCGGATGCTGGCTGTTAAAAACATAGCTCACCAGTGGCGCATCCCGAAGTATCTTCGTGATCGGTTGATCTTCCATATAAAAATACATCCCCAAAAGATCAATGATCAATCCCCTGAGCTGGTACTTAGGTATAAAAACCGCAAACAGGTTTTGTGTATCGAACGCATCTTCGCTGATATCAAATTGATATGCTCCTTCGATAATTACTTCATCTTCCACAAAACCCTGGTTCATGTTTGTAGAAAAAACCAGATTATCTTGGATGATAAAATTATCGGTATAACCCTTAAGCCGTAATTCATCAACTACCTTGACAAGATCGTTTTCATTTAATGCCATCATCTATATTTAGTTTTATTTTTTAAACGTTTACAGAACTTACAAAAAAAACGGAATGAACATCTCAACGCAAGGACATTTGTCACATTTTATTTATTAAAACCAAAATATTTTCCGACAGGCAAGGAGTAAACATTTTATTTTTCTTGACATATATCACAAACATAAACAGAGTTACTATCGTTCTTTGTTGTTTAAATAGTTGCAGTAATACTGAACAGAAAAAAATCCGGACTTTTTTTTAAAAAAATAATGTTTATGAAAAAGAATTCTTCAACGGCACAAATACTCTTGCGTTTTGCATTAGGGGTTGGCTTCCTGCTACCGGTATTGGATCGCATTGGTATTTTAGGAGCGCCGGGCAGTGCGAATGTATCATGGGGAAACTGGAGCAATTTTGCCATTTACGCAAATAGCCTGATGCCTTACTTCTCTCCAAAAACAGCTTCGTTCTTTGGCCTCATAGCCACCATTGCCGAAGCATTAATTGGCATACTGCTTATCGTTGGTTATAAAATTAAATTTGTGGCTTACGGCAGCTTTATACTTACATTAATATTTGCACTCAGTATGCTGTTCTTTGTAGGATACAGAGCCCCGTTTAATTATTCTGTTTTCGTAGCCAGTTTCTCCAGCCTGTTATTAGCCTGTGTACAAAACGGGGAAGATCAAAAAAATCAACCCAAAAATTTATAAAGCCTGCCTGCATCTGGCATATGCAAAAAAATAAATGAGGAAGGACGTGATTGCCGCCAGTATCTGCTTTTAAGAAACCAAGCCGGGTTCTTCATTAATTTCGTTATCGATCTGCTAATTGCGGCTCATTGGGCAATGATATATTACTGCGTATCCTTGTTAATGTCTCCCTTGAAACGCCGATATAGGATGCTATCATGTATAGCGGAATACGTTCATGCAGTTTCGGAAATCTTTGCACAAAGTCGCGATATCTGTCTTCTGCCTGGCGGCTGAGCATCGTATAAATTCTGTCACGGTTTATATCGCAGTCGTCCGTAATAAGTTTAGTGTTTAATTTATTAAAATTGGGTATTTCTTCCAGCAGCCATTTAAAACTACATGTTGAAAACTGGATAACAGTGGTGTTTTCCAGGGCATCAATAAATTCATTGGAAGGTATCCCGGTCAGCAGGCTTGCACGATCGCTGATCCAGTGACCGGCTGGTGACAGGTCTAAGATATGTTCGTTGCCATCATCGTCTATTCGATATAACCTGAGACAACCGCAGCATACAAAAGTGTAATACCGGCATATGCTTCCCTGGCGCAGCAGATATTGCCTTTTTTTAAGTTGCTTTGATATTGCCAGCGACCTAATTGCTGCAATATCCTCGTCAGAGAACAAATCGTAAGCTCTGATATAATTTTCAAAAAAATCAAATGTACCCTCAGGCATTAATATATAGAACTGATTGTTTTAGATAAAAATTTTTATACTCTCCTATAACTGTAACCACAAAAAGTCACAGCTCATATTTGAATATTTCTTATTTCTATTAAAACCATAAAATTAAAACACAACGAAAAGCGGGCAAATGGACGAAAAGGACAATGTGTTGTAGAAACCATCCCGCTTAATAGCCAACACTTATTATTTCTGTTTATGAACTAAGACATTTCAACTGTTGAAGATGTTTGTGCCACTACAGCTTTGTCGATGGCTTTACTGAAAGATTTACGATAAGCCTCCGGAGACGTGCCCGTTCGTACTTTAAAGAAGCGGCTGAAATAAGCAACGTCATGAAATCCAAGGCCGAGAGCAATTTGCTTTATCGATTTATCGCTTAAATAGAGTTCATGCTTAGCCTGTGTTATAATACGCTCTGAAATTATATCACCAATAGTCTTCCCCAGGTGTTGCTTAGCCGTACGGTTTAACGTTTTAACGGTAACGTTCAATAACTTTGCATAATCGGCCGGCCGGCGCTTGTACTGAAAATGCTGCTCTACTGCATTGATCAATTTCCGCGTCATATAATGAGCTGCCGAAAGTGTTTCTGAGGGTACAAAGCCTCTTTCCATCTTGATCCGTGAAGCATAAATCATAAATATTTTTACCCATGAGATCGCTATGTCGTAACGGCCTAAACCGTCATTGTGGAGTTCTGAAATAAGCTGCTCCAATGGGTGCAGTAATTGATCCATTTCCTTTTTACTGACCTTAATGGAGGGCACTTCCCCGATATTCTTAAATAACACCTGCTTACTGGTCAACTCCAGTTCGTACTTATGATTCCAAAAAAAGTCTGGGTGAAACTGTAACAATATGCCATCCACCTGGCCGTCAGTTTCAATTTGAAAAGGTTGGTAAATAGGAAACCTTATCAGGCAATTTTCAGAGAAGTTATACCTGGCTTTATCAAAGGCCAATTGGCCTTTTCCTCTCCTGATTAAAATTACTTTATAGCAATTGAAGCTTTTTAGGCTTTTAAAATAGTTATCATCGTTAAACTGTACCAGTCTAAACGCCAATATATTAGTTTGAGGGTTCACTAATTCTATTTGTAGTTGTTCACTCATACTCTAACAATTTTATATCATTGTTATTATTTACAACTTTCCGCCCTGCTCCAAAAACCTGGAGGATTATTGACGTTACCAATAAAGAAAGAAAATGGAGTATGCCTATGAAACGTGAAGATATATACTCCATTATTCTTAATTCTTCTTAGCAAAAGTATTGATATTGCCCTGAATACTTCTTCCTGTAGCTGCTTTTAAGAGCAAACGCGAATGATCTTCTTTCCGCTGACCCGGTTGGGTGAGCTAAAGGTGGCAATGGCATCGTCAAGAGAAGATATGCTGCCGATATTCACTTTCAGCTTCCCTTACGCAACCGCTGTACAATTTCACTCAATTGGAAGGAATTGCTTCTACAACAAAGTCGATTGTTGATCCGTTGGCAGGAACGGCATCAATCGGCCCTGCGGCGGTTCAGGCCGCTCTGCCAGTTTTATTCCGGCTATTCCTGCAGTCTCGTCAGTTACAATGACCGCTTTCATAGTACGCCTCCTTTTTTATTCAACAGCAAAAATTCACCTGGTGAGGTGATATTGCTGTATGCTAATGTTGTGAATTTGGTTCTCAGCATAATTTACAATATTTAATACTAACAATGATTTTTCTAAACCGGACTATAAAATTAAATTTTAATTTGGTTGCCTTAATGGGCCAGTTTTAAAATATACAGGGGTCCATAATGTTTGGTACTGAAAAGCGCAATTGAAAATTACAGAGAATGTAGCAGGAAAAATGTTTTAACCCTTTGTTATAGCAGATTCAATGAAATGAAGATAGGCCCGTTGTGAAACAAGTACTGGCAATAGCTTGATAACAAATTTTTTTTAGGTAAAGCCATCTGGCCCATGCGGTGGCTTTCTTTATTTTTTGATTAAACCACATTCGCTGTCTTGCTTCAAAGGTGTATGCAGGCAGGCAGTTCTTTCCTTAATAATTGCCCGCGCACCGCCCATGCTTCACTTTACTTGCGGACAACATTCCGTCTTCATTTATTTACCACTATACCTGTTTGTTTGATTTGTCTTTAATATAAGAAATACTCGTCTATCCATTCCTGCGCGAAGATCCTGGCAGGCAGTACTCAAAACAAGGTCTGCGCCTCCGTACACTGCGGCTGGCCACAGGTTTTACTCAAAAAAATACGCCCTGTCTCCGTTGGGCTTTTTGCTTTCGCGGCATAAACCGCTTCGCTTTTTATTCCACGGTCAAAAATTTTTTCGGGTAAAAACCTTGCTTTTTATCCCTTCCCGGCAAAGGACCGGGTTGCCACGAGAGAAAGGACGAGGCGCTAAGCCGGGAATTGCTCACGGAACTTATACGTAAAATGGGGTAAAACTGCGTAAAGTAAAAAAGTGCTAAAAATGCAAAAAGCCCGTCACACTTAAGTTTCACGAGCTTTTAGTTAATTGAAGTAAGTTGAAATATAGCTTTCAGCGGAGGGAGAGGGATTCGAACCCCCGGACCTGTTACAGTCAACGGTTTTCAAGACCGCCTCATTAAACCGCTCTGACATCCCTCCGGCGCAAATATAAGATGCGAATTTTATCAGCAAAAAAAATGTATTACCATTTTATGAAATGCTTTGAATAATAAAAACATCCCGTTCATATAAAAATATTTAGCGCCTACCTTTGTCCATCTTAAATGAAACATCTTGCAGCTTTAAATAAATATTTTTGGAAATACAAGGTTCGTTTACTGGCGGGAATTTTCTTCGTTGTATTATCCAATTATTTTACGGTAATGGCGCCTGAAGTTACAGGCTATGTGGTAAGCCAGGTACAGCAGTATATTTCCGGTCAGCCCGGCGAAACAACCGAAAATTATTCCGCCTCTGTGCTGGCCTTAATTAACTGGCTGCGAGATTTTAGCTTTAGCAAAATTGTTTTAATAAGCAGTATCGTTATTCTGCTGCTGGCCTTATTACGCGGCATATTTATGTTTCTTATGCGGCAAACGCTTATTGTGATGAGCCGGTATATTGAATATGATTTAAAGAATGCTATCTATACGCATTACCAGCAACTTGATATGGGCTTCTTTAAAACGCACAGCACCGGTGATATGATGAATCGTATTGCCGAAGACGTAAGCCGCGTAAGAATGTATTGCGGGCCAGCAGTTATGTACACCGTAAATTTACTGGCACTTATTACCCTTTGCCTGGTAAATATGCTGCGAAAAGATTTTCACTTAACGCTGGTTGTAGTAGCACCCCTGCCCCTGCTGGCTATTACTATTTATTTTGTAAATACCATCATTCATAAAAAAAGTGAGCGGGTGCAGGCATTGCTTTCAGACCTTACTACCAATGCACAGGAATCTTATTCAGGCATACGTGTAATAAAATCTTTTGTTCAGGAAAAGGCAATGCTTGGATTCTTTAGCAAAAACAGCGAAGCTTACAGAAAAAATGCCGTAAGCCTTGCTAAAGTTGAAGCTATTTATTTTCCAAGCATGACATTACTGGTTGGTTTAAGCACACTGCTTACTATTCTCATCGGGAGTAAAATGGCGTTAACCAATCCTGATAAAGTGGGCATTATTGTGGAGTTCGTTATTTATATAAATATGCTCATGTTTCCTGTGAGCGCCATTGGCAGTGTTGCCAGCATGGTGCAAAGAGCAGCGGCTTCACAAAAAAGAATTAATGAGTTTTTAGACACAAAACCACTGGTTACAAATCCTGTAAAACATAATGCCGATGAAATGTTCAGCGGAAGCATCGCTTTTAAAAATGTAACCTTTACTTACCCGCATACGGGCATACGGGCTTTGCATAATTTTTCACTTGAAGTGAAGCCCGGTGAAAAAGTAATGATTCTTGGTAAAACAGGAAGCGGTAAATCAACCCTTGCGCAATTGTTGCTGCGTTTTTATGATCCGGATAAAGGCGGGATTTTTATTGGTGATAAAAATATACGATATAGCTCTTTAACTGCATTGCGCAATTATATAAGTTATGTGCCGCAGGATGTTTTTCTTTTCAGCGATACGGTTGATAATAATATCCGCTTTGGATTGCGTAATAATGACAATAATATTGATGTAAGAAAATATGCGGAATATGCTGCCGTTAATACCGAAATACTTTCCCTGGACAAGGGTTATGAAACAATGGTTGGCGAACGCGGCGTTACATTAAGCGGTGGGCAAAAGCAACGTGTTTCCATTGCAAGAGCACTGCTGAAAGAAAGCCCTGTAATGTTGTTTGACGATTGCCTCAGCGCCGTTGATGCTAAAACAGAACATAGAATTGTAAACAATCTGAACAGTTTTCTTCAAAACAAAACAACCATTATAATCACGCATCGCATTTTTCTTTCCATACAATTTGACAAGATTATAATACTCGCAGATGGCGAAATTGCCGAAGCAGGTACACATGCGGAATTATTGGGCAGAAACGGCTATTATGCCGAATTATATAACCTGCAAATGAGCGAAGAAAGGACGTCGCCTTAATTAATTTGTTTTAAATAGCCGGCAGCAATTGTATTTAAAAAGTTTATCAAAATTTTGGTAATTGTAAAACAATATTATATTTGCTGCTATAAGTAAACATTAATCATCAAACCAAACGAAAAAGTGGCTTACGAAAATAACGACAAGAAAATGGAAAGCGTTTACAGTAAACGCATAAAAGCAGGGAAAAGAAGAACTTATTTTTTTGATGTGAGAGCTACCCGCGGTAACGATTACTATCTTACAATTACAGAAAGCCGTAAAAGGTTTAATGATGGTGGCTATGACAGACACAAATTATTCTTGTATAAAGAAGATTTCAACAAGTTTACCAAGGCATTAAATGAAGCCGTTGATTATGTGAAGACAGAATTAATGCCCGATTTTGATTTTGATGCATTCAACCATGAATACCCTGAAAATGGTACATTGGCAGAAGATTCTGCAACGGTTGAAATAGAAATTGAAGTAGAAACAGAAGATATTCCAAGCGCTCCTTCCTCAGGCGAAGAAGTGGATAAATGGTAAAAAATGATATTCTCTAATAAAAAAGGCTGTTTGATCAAACAGCCTTTTTTATTATAAAAGTTTTACACAATCCATAAAACAATTTTTTATTTCAGTCGTATTTTTATTACGTATAAATTGTGACGAATAAAACCGGGCATAAATAATTTTCTCACACCAGAAAAATAGCAAGGTTACATTCGGTTATTGAAGAAACAAATATGCACGAATGAAACGCCTATGTAAAATGTTTTTTATACACAGGAAAATATGCACCAAGGCGTTCCATGAGACCATTGAAGAAACAAATATGCACGAATGAAATATACCAAACAAATTTTCGCAAGTCTGCTGCTGCTTGCAACTGCTTTTTCAACTGCTCACGCCCAGCTTTATAAAATTGAACTTGCCGATAAAATAAAAAAAGCATCGCATATTGTTGAAGGAAAAGTTACAGAACAGTATTCCTTCTGGAACGATGAACACACCGTTATTTATACTTCAAACAAAATACATGTTTATAAACTTTTTAAGGGCCAGGCCATTGATAAAGAGATTGAAGTACTAACGCTTGGCGGCACCGTTGGCAACAGGTGCCTTAAAGTGAGCGACGTTTTACACTTGGACAAAGGCAAAACAGGAATGTTCTTTTTGTATGAACAGGCAGGCAAATTGCGTTCGCCCCAAACAAAAAATATATTATTTGATGTTTACAGCAGTTCCCAGGGTTTTTTACAATACGATAAAACGCATCAAAAAGCATTTGCTCCTTTTGCCGCGTACGATAATATTCAGCAAACACTTTATAAACTAATAAACCAATATACGGGTGCAAGGGAAAAAATAATTGACAATAGTTTTCAAAGCCATTTGGCCCAGGCAGAAACAACCGGGCCTGTTATAAGTAACGGCACAACCGCAGTTGCCATAACTTCTTTTTCGCCAGCTACGGTGCACGGCGGGGCAATAAATGATGAGGCCAATAACATTCTAACAATTAATGGCTCTGGCTTTGGCAATAATCCCTCCGGTAGTGCAGCAATTAATTTTAAAGATGCCAATAACGATAATGCTACCCCTGATTATGAAATTGCCTATAACTCTCCTTATATTATTTCATGGACGGATGCACAGATAAAACTGCATGTGCCGGATCGTGCAGGTACCGGCAAATTTTCGGTTGTTGTTACTGATGGTTCTACAGCAACAAGTGCCGGGCCTTTAGAAGTTTTCTTTTCTGTAATTGATGCGCTTTTTCAAAACGATGCAGGCGACTATGTAATAAAAGAACCAAGGTTAATGAACACTAATGGCAGCGGAGGTTATACAATTTCATACAGCATAAGCACGGCAGGCAAAGGCATTGATTTTTCCCAGTCTCCGGCTAAGGCAGCTTTTGAACGCGCCCTTGCAACCTGGAAGGAAGTTGCAGGTGCTAATATTATTTCCGGCAACACAACTACTTACCAGAAAGTTGCTGATGATAGCCTGAACCTGGTGGTTTTTGATAACACCAATTCAGGCGTGGCACACATGGCAGATGGTGTTTTGGAATCAACCTTTAGCTGGTTTTCTGCCTGCCAGCAAAACGGGCAGATACTGGATGCCCAGAAAACAGGTTTTGATATTGTTTTAAGAAATGAAGCTGTTTCCACGGGGGATAATCTTTCTATTGAAAACGGCCCGTGTTTCCCTGCACAAAGTTCTTATGACCTGGAGATGATCATCCTGCACGAACTTGGCCATGCGCTTAATCTTTCGCACATCAATGATGATTTTGAAAATGGCGGCGGCGGATATGCAACCGTCAATCCATCAAAATTGATGCATTATGCTATACTGGATTATGTAGGAAGGAGATCGCCCGATGCTTCTGCCTACCAGGGTGTTTTGTATGATATTACACCTCAGCACAATGCTTATGGTAATTGCGGATTGTATGCCCAGGAAATGGCACCCTTATCCGTTACAGCGCTCAGCACAGATGAATGCCCTTCCACTTTCCCATCGTCTCCCATAGCAGCTAATACTACCCTAAGTTTTGACCTTGTGCATGCCACCAGCAATAAATTAAAAGATCCCTCATTTAGGGAAGTTATGTGCGATGGCACAGGCACTTCGGTTACCAATAATGTGTATTACGCTTTTTCAACCGGCCCGGAAACGGAAGTAAAAATTGATATAAGTAAGTATACAACAGTACCTGCTGAATTAAGTTCATGTACAGGGCAAGGTATCAGGCTTGCATTATATGATGTGCAAACCTGCCCTGAAGGACAATCATATCCATCTCCTGTTTTCTGTCAAATATTTAATGCCGATGGAAAAATTAATATTACAGGGCTTGAAAAGAATCATAAATATCTTTTGTATTTCGATGGAATAAGAAATACAAAAGCCACGTTCTATGCCACTTTTAATGCAAACGGTTCAAACCCCGGCATTGAAACCACGGTTAGTATTACGCCTAACCCGGTTACGGGCGGATCTGCAAATATTACCATCACAAATACTACAGGCGCTTATTATCAATATGGATTATTTGATGCTGTGGGCAGGCAGGTTTTAACCGGCAGGTTAGACGTAACTTCTCCCACCCAAACTTTTAGCATTACAATAAAAAACACTTCTGCCGGTGTTTATTTTCTGCGGATTACAGATGAGAAAGGGAAGACTGTAATTAAAAAGAAGATGATAAAGTACAACTAATATTAAGCTAAGTGTGCATTTTTAATAGTGAATAGTAGGCCTTCAATCAATTCACGATTGACGACTCATAACGCACCTGGCAGCCATAATATTAAAAATTAATATTGGAAAGCGTAATCCGATATTAATTTTGCATTATCATTTAATGTAAATTCTAATCATTATGAAAAAGGCCGCAGATAAACGTGTACACCCAAAAAGAGAATTTAGAAAAGAACTTTCCGCTAAACTTGAAACTGTACTAGCCGAATTGAAAGGTTTAATAAATGAAGAAGAATTTCAGCACAGGTTAAAAAAAGCTGTCAAAATACTCACGCAGGGGTTGCATGGAAAAGATTTTTTGAAGGAAGCAAAGCCTCTTGAAGGCAAAATAAAACAAGCGCCTTTACAAATAAAAACAGTTCATAAACAAACAAAGGCTTTAAAGAAAGCCAATATCAAGGGGGCGGCAGTTAAGAAAAAAGCCTGATGATTTAAGCTTCAATTCGAATGCTTTATAAGACATAAAAAAAGCCGGCTCAATTATGAACCGGCCTTTTTATTAAAGTTTTTACCAGGTTACTCTCCTATCACTTCAAACTCAACTTCTGTATTGTTGCCATTACCAAAGTCGATGGTTGCTTTGTAAGTGCCAAGCTCTTTCACTTCATCTGGAAGTGTAATGCGCTTGCGGTCAATTTCATAACCTTTCTGGTCGCGGATAGCGCGGGCAATTTGTAAGGAAGTTACACTGCCGAATATTTTTCCGCTGGTGCCGGTTTTAGCGCCAATTTTAATTGGAGATTCTTTAAGCACCGTAATCACTTTGTTTATTTCTGCGAGCATTGCTGCTTCTTTTTTAGCCTGAACTTTCATACGCTCGTCCAGTTGCTTTTTATTGGCAGCATTAGCTTCAACGGCAAATTTGCCCGGAATAAGATAGTTGCGCGCATAACCGTTCTTTACGTTTACCAGTTCATTAGCAGCGCCAAGATTATCTATATCCTGTATTAATATTACCTGCATTTTAATTAGCTTTTAGCCTTCAGCTTTCAGCTTTCAGCTTATTTTAATAAATCAGTTACATACGGAATCAGCGCCATCTGGCGTGCTTTTTTAATTGCATCGCTTACTTTACGCTGATATTTTAAAGAATTGCCTGTTAAACGGCGGGGCAATATTTTTCCCTGGTCGTTCACAAATTTTTTCAGGAATTCTACATCCTTGTAATCTATGTACTTAATACCATATTTCTTAAAGCGACAGAATTTCTTCTTGGGCTTTTCCGTCTTTATGGCGGTAAGGTATTTTATCTCGTTTGCTTTAGCCATAAATTAACCCTCCACTTTTTCGATTCCGGTAGGTACGCCACTTCTCTTTTTTGCATTGTACTCAACGGCGTATTTGTCGAGTGCAGTTACCAAGTGACGAAGCACTTGCTCATCACGTAAAAGTTGAATTTTCAACTTTTCATTGAAGCTGGATGGCGCAGTGTATTCCAGAACCCAGTAAATACCTGTGGTTTTTTTCTGGATAGGATACGCCAGTGATTTTAGGCCCCAGGGATTGCTGTGCACAACGCTTCCTTCGTTTTCTATAACGAAATCAGCATATTTTTTCTGAACAGCTTTAAATTCGTCGTCAGAAAGCACAGGGGTAAAAATCACCATCAATTCATAATTGTTCATTACCCTGATTGTTTTAATTAATAAATAAATTTTGGGCGGCGAAGGTAAGAAAGAAAGCTGAATTGTAAAATCTATTCTATAAAAGGTTAACAGTTGTGCATTTAACCTTGTCAGACGCTTTTATAGCGTCTGACCAATAGCAAACATCCGGACATTAATTAGCATTATTCTTTCACCGCAGAAACTTTAAGGCTCACATCCACATTGCTTCCCATAACGGCACTGCTTCCGCCCACGCCAAAATCTTTCCGGTTGATGTTGAACACACTTGAAAATATAATTTTATCTGCGTTTTGGTCAACCCTAAAAGGAATTGATATTGATTGAGTTACAGCCTTTATCGTTAAATTTCCTTTAGCAATGTAACTATTCCCATTTTTTTCTATAGCGGTTGATACAAACCTGATTAGCGGGTATTTCGCAACATCAAAATATTCTTCTTTCCTGAGATGATTATCTCTTCCGTCAACACCGGTATTAATAGTATTTACGTCAACGGTGACATTAAAAGAAGATGCAGAAAGATTGGCCGGATCGAACTTTATGGAGCCCTTCAAACCCTTTAATGTGCCATTTGTATTAATGCCAAAATTCCTAATTGTGAATTTTACCTCGCTTTGTTCATCAACCGGTCTATACTGCTGAGCGTTTAGCGCAAAAAGCCCTGTCAATAAAATTATTACTGTAAATACTGCTTTCATTCGTGCATGTTTATTTTTCAATAGTCTCATGAAACCTCGCTATATACCTTTTCCTGGTATGAGGAAAAATTATCATGCCCGGTTTCTTTAATCCTTTTTGCTTCGATAGCCTTAATCCCTTAAAGGTTATTAACAAAAAACTAAAAATCGTAAATAATGGTTGCCATTTCAATTCATTACAGGCTTTTTAAGTTCATTAGCCGGTAAAGCTTTTTTATTTACAATTACCGAGATGGTATTAATGGCGAAATATGGAATGCTCACATAGATGTAACCTTTGTAAGGCCCTACCTCTCCCCATGAATTTTTCACGATAAAATATTCAGCGCCCTGATCATCTTTTGCAATACCGGTTATCTGCATTAGATGATCGTCCTGAGTTATCTGCCTGTCAAATAAATCCTGCCTTATTTGCTGTGTGTAACTGGGCTCTTGAAACGATAAAAATGAAGCAGCATCAGCATTCGTTGTCCATTTGGCAATGCCGGACTTCTGGCGAAAGCCAACATTGCTTACATCTGCATCCCAGGTTAAAGTGTAGCCTTTTTTAACAGCTCCTTTTGCTGCATTTATCAATTCATCCAATGGAAGGTTATAATAAGTATTGCTGTTATAATTATCCGGAACTTCCATTGCAAATTCTGTATAAAAAGGATGATGCGTGAAAGAAGTAAGGCCGATAAAATCAGAAGGCTTTTCTGTTATATATGCGGCAGCAAAACTTTCAGGCGTATAATGCTTTCCCTTATAATCAAATGCAGCAGGCGGCTGGCCGAGATAGCTATTCAATATTTTAATAAAACCATCTTTCCAGTTTGAAGGAATGGAATCAGTATTGGCTGCCAGCACACTGTCAAGATAATCTTTTAACTGCCCGGCCATTTTATAATTATGCGCCATGATGGTGTCGCCGCCAATGCCCGGATAAACTTCCTGCGGCATTGCACCAAAATCGGCAACGGCATTCAGCATATCCTGCCCGAGGCCGCCTTCTGTAAAACGGGTGTTACCACGGCGGCGGATATACTTCACCGCTTTATCAATGTATAAATTATAAACAGTGTAAGTTTCTGATAAATCAAGTTCAGGTTGCTTGTTTACCAACAAGTCGCTTTCTGTCATGGCTGTTGAAGAATAACACCAGCACGTGCCGGACTGTCCCTGGTTTTTTACAGGCGTGGCTGCATTATTTTTTATAACTGTGAATTGTTTTGTTTGTGCATGCGCAACTGCAGCAGCAAGAATAAAACTAAAAACGAAACAAATTTTTCTCATTGATGTAAATTAAGTGTTGCTTCAAATGTTGGTTTAAACAAAAGTAATATGGCAGGTGTTAATACTTTGCTATGTTAGAACATAATAGCCAGCTACTTTTTAAAAAGGCTTGCCATGCGTAGCGCGTATGAGGATTTTACCAAGAAAAGGCAGGCCACGCAACAGCTTTAAAACAAAAGCAGTTGAATTATTCCCCATAAATCTTTGCACAAGTCTTCCGGTGGTAAGTCTTAAAGCAAAACATTTTTTCCAGGCTAATGTATAATTTGTTTCCATCTCAAGTCTTGAAATGTTTCCTTTTAAAAAATTATCTATTTCCACAAACGCAAGTTTGGATGCATGCATGGCCATGCTCATGCCATTACCGCATAAAGGTGTTATCATACCTGCAGCATCGCCAAGCATCAAAACATGATTTTCAACCTGGCTTTTTTTATCAAAACTTATTTGTGAAATGGTAAGCGGCGTATCATACAAAAATTCAGATGCTGTAAAAAGCCTTTTTAAAACAGGGTTTTTATACAAAATATGCTCCTGCATTTTTTGAATTGAATTGTCATTGGCAGAAAGATTATCCGCAGTAGTTAAATAGCATAAACAGTATTTATCATCTTCTATAGCCGAAATGCCGCAATAACCATTTTTAAAGTTGTGCAAAGCAATATAGTTCCTGGGAAAATCTGTGCGCACATGATATTTTACACCAATATAATTATTGAGTTTATCAGGTTTCCTTTCAATAAAAGAACGCTTCCATTTTACATCAAGATTGCTGCGTTTTCCATAAGCTCCCGCAACAATAGTCGCTGTAATTTTTCTTTTGTTTGATTGAATGATGTGGTTGTTATGATCAAAATTTATATCAGTTACTTTTTCTTCAGTAAAAACAGTAACACCAGCTTTTAAAGCAAGCTGGTAAAGCATATCATCTATAGTGTAACGGCTGATACCAAAACCACCTGAATCAAGTTTGAAATTATACAGCTTCCCGCTTACATCACTCACCTGCAAATTTTTTATTTCAGGTAAATTCATATCTGCCAATGGCAATCCAAGCAGCATTAAAAAATCATAGCTTTCGTAACTTATATATTCACCGCAAACTTTATGAAAAGGGTACTTTTCTTTTTCAAACAATACAACGGAATAGCCGGCATCGGCAGCAAGCAATGAAAGGCAAAGGCCTGCTAACCCACCGCCAACAATTCCTATATCGTAATCATTCGCCATGCTTAAAAATGATAAGATACCGAAAGGCCCACTTCCATTTGATAGTGTAATTTCTTATACCGGCCTTATTAAAAATAGCAGCCCATTCTTTTTTATGAAACCCCCGTGCAACACTTAGCGGCGCATCATTTCTTACAAGATAAGAAGATGAAAAAAACCGTGTTATAATTTTTATGGAATAATAGGCAAACCTGTTACGTTGCAGGTCGTTTATAAAAAACCCAAGCACCGAATTATGCTGCATAAACTGAAGCTGCGCTACTAAATCCCTATCGTCAAAATGATGACAGAACAAGCTTGAAAAAATAATATCAGGCTTGGATGCAAATTTCACCGTTTTGTAATCCTGTACCAGCCAAACCGCGTTCTCTATGGCATAATCTTTTTTAGCCGCTTCAATACATTCAGCTTTTATATCAATGCCCGTGCAACTGAATTGAACATCATTTTTTTTGCACCATTTGTATAACTGGTAAAGATTGTTGCCATCACCACAGCCTATTTCACAAATATGAATTTTATTTTTATTGCCCAATAATTTCCTGAAGCCATTTAATGTAATTGTATGGCCGCCAAGCCATGCATTAATAATGTTAATTTCCTGCATATTCTGTTGTATAGCTTCAAACGGAATATTGTCCTCATCCAACAATTCCTTGCGGTAAGAACGGTAACGCAGGTTTATTGCTTGACGCATAAGAATGTTTCCATGGTTAAGCCGGGGCCAAATGCGGTGCCAAGAATATTCGCAGGTTTATCATCAAAGTTTTCCAAAATTTCTTTCAATACAAATAAAACTGTGGGGGAAGACATATTTCCAAACCGGCTTAAAATATCTCTTGAAAAACGCAGGTCACCTTTCTCCAAACCCAACTGTTTTTGTATAGCGTTTAATATTTTTTTTCCGCCGGGGTGCGTGCACCAGTGTGTTATATCTTTTATTGATAAACCATAATGCTGAACAGCTTCCTCAACGAGCAATGCAATATCCTGTTCAATCAAATCCGGAACATAGCTGCTAAGCGTAATGATAAACCCTCGATGGCTTAGCTCCCACGCCATATCTTTCTTTCCTTTATAAGCCACTTTGGAATAAAAGTTACTCAACTGTAATTTTTTTTCAGATTGAACTTTATTGGAGATCAAAACAGCGGCGCTGCCATCTGCAAAAAGTATAGCACCTGAAGCACTGTCTGGCGTATATTCTTTTTGAAAATGAATGGAACATATTTCAGTTGCAATAATCAGCACGTTTGAATTGGGCGTGCTGTCGCAAATAAGTTTGGCAAGTTTCAAAGCATGCACCGCACCGTAACAACCCATAAAGTTTACAGATGTCCTGAAAACCTGTGGCTGCATATCCATCGCTTCCGCTATTTGCAGGTCAAGGCCGGGCGCACTCATACCTGTGCAGCTTACTGTAATAAGATGTGTTATATCAGCAGGCGATAGATGATTCTTTAAACAATCGTTTATCGCGGAGATAGACAGGGGCAGTGCCTCGCGGTTATAAATTTTCATCCGCTCATCAAGGTTTGGCAAAGGCTCGTCCTGAGATAACGGAATAAAATTCCAGAACTTTTCGTCGGGTTGTGTGTAATCAGAAAGCACGGTATGCCTGGTTTCAATATCACTCTGCCTGTACATAAATGCAAGCCTGCGCGCTTCTTTGTTATCCAGTCCGTAAATTTTTTGCATCATGGGTATTACATCCCGTTGATTAAAGCTGTGCCTGGGTACTGCCGTTCCTATCGAAATAATTTCAATCAAAGCTGGTTTAATATTAATATAGTGATGAATGCCATGTTGGTACAGGCCGATGCAATTTTATTCATGCGCATGGTATGTTTAAAGTCTGCACAAGCTGCATTTTTATATACTTGTAAAAACCATACCGTAAAATAAATAGCCACCGGCATAAAGAATATAAATAGAATAAAAAACAATAATAATTTATTTACAGAAAGGAAATAAATAAACAAGATTAAAAAAGCCAAAGCGTATATAATGCCGCAAAAAATAAATGTTCCCGTTTCTCCAAGCAGCATGCTTATGGTTTCTACATTATCATTCCTGTCTTCTTTATGCTGATAGATTTGGGTAATAGGATAAAATCCGCCAATTAATAAGGTTGCACAAATGCTGCCGGCCCATGGTACTACAGCATCGGTATCATTATTTGAAGCGTTAAACACGGTAAAAAAGATAAGTGCACCCTGGTTAAGAATTACAATAAGATAACCAGAAAGCGCATATTTCTTTAATCGTATTTTTCTGTAACTGTACAATCTTGAAAACATGATATAAATGAAAATGCATGCTGCCGTAAGTGGCGAAATCAATAATGATAACAATACTGCCGCAACATCCATTATAACTGTAAAAACAAATAATTGGTTGGTTGGCTGCAAAGGGTTTTTTATACCACCAATGCTTGTTGTATCCCTGTCCATATAACTGTTATAACCATTACTGGCAGGATAAACGAGTAAATGAATTATGACGAACAGTAATGCGGCATTGGCCACATTAATTTTTTCAACAAACGATAAAGCAAACCAAAAAACCGGCATTAAAAAAAAAGAAAACGGGATACGGAGAAGTTGTATGGTGGATTTCTGTATCAAGATCTGCAGGTTTATATTTAAAATTAATGGTTATCCATTTACTTCAAAAATTAAACCTTGTTAAGAAGCGCTAAAAAGCCTGCCTTTACTTCAGGCTACATCAGCTTATATTTGCCGTTTCAATTTTTGAAAATTATATGAAATCAGGCTTTGTAAATATTTTCGGTAAACCAAACGCGGGCAAAAGCACGTTGCTGAATGCATTGGTGGGCGAAAAAATGGCCATTGTATCAAGTAAGGTGCAAACTACAAGGCATCGTATAAAAGCTTTTCTTACCAAGCCTGGTGAATACCAGGTTATTTTTTCGGATACGCCAGGCATCATCGAACCGAAATATAAACTGCATGAGCGCATGATGCAAAGCGTAAAAAGCGCTCTGGAAGACGCTGATATCGCGTTATTGATTGCAGATGCTACAAAAGACCTGGATGAGGCGAAAGAGATTTTTCAAAGCCTTCGTTTAAAAGTCCCATCCATACTTGTGTTGAATAAGGTGGACAAATTAAAGCCGGCACAGGTGGAAGCTGCCATGGAAAATTTCAAACAATCAGCATCGTACAAAAAAATAATCCCGGTTTCTGCGTTAAAACATAGTAATCTTAATGAGCTTTTATCAACTATTATTGAATTATTGCCGGAAGGCGAGGCTTTTTATGACGAGGATGAGTTAACAGATTTACCCACAAAATTCTTTGTAAGTGAAATCATCCGCGAAAAAGTATATGAATTGTTCAGCGAAGAAATTCCGTATCAAACGGCGGTTATCATTAATGAGTATAAAGAGAAAGAATCGCTGATAAAAATACAGGCAGACATAATTGTGCAACGCGAAAGCCAGAAAGCTATTTTATTGGGCGAAGGCGGTAAAATGATTAAAAAGCTTGGCACTTTGGCAAGAACAGAAATTGAAAATTTTCTACAGCAAAAGATATTTTTGCAGCTCTTTATTAAGGTAAAACCTAAATGGAGAGACAATGACTTGAAGCTGAGGGAATACGGGTATTAAAATCAAAATTCAAAAGTAAAAATCCAAAAGCCTGGTTTTTACTTGCAAATTTTATTTCAAAATCAGGAATTATAAAGTCATACAGGGTTTTACTTTTTGGCTTTTTAATTTTTACTTTTTACTAAAAAAATGGGGTTCACAGTAGCAATAACAGGAAGGCCAAATGTTGGCAAAAGCACGTTGTTCAACCGTTTGCTTGAACAGCGCAAAGCCATTGTAGATAATGTAAGCGGCGTTACCCGCGACAGGCAGTATGGCGTTGCCGATTGGAATGGAAAGAATTTTAATGTAATAGATACCGGTGGTTTTGTGCCCGATAGCGAAGATATTTTTGAAACAGAAATTCGCAAGCAGGTTAAAATTGCTATTGAAGAAGCCAATGCGATTATTTTTATGACCGATGTTTCTACCGGCATCACGTCATTGGATGAAAGCATGGCTGAAATATTGCGCCGGTCAACCAAGCCTGTTTTTCTCGCTGTAAATAAAGTTGATAATGCTGAACGGCAATTAGATGCCACAGAGTTTTACAGCCTTGGATTTGATAATATCTTTTTCATCAGCAGCATGAGCGGCAGCGGCAGCGGTGAATTGCTGGATGCCATAACCGAGCTGATACCACCGGAAGATGAAACCGATGAAGCAGCAAACGAAGTGCCCAGGTTTGCTATTATTGGCCAGCCGAATGTTGGCAAATCATCTTTATTGAATGCGTTGGTTGGCAAGGAAAGAACCATTGTAAGTGATATTGCCGGCACAACAAGAGATACCATTCACACACATTATAATTTATTTCAGAAAGATTTCATACTGATCGATACAGCCGGCTTGCGCAAAAAGAATAAAGAAAAAGATGATCTCGAATTTTATTCTGTTATACGCGCTGTAAATGCCATGGATGAAGCCGATGTTTGCCTGCTGGTGCTTGATGCTGAAAAAGGAATTACAGCGCAGGATGTAAATATTTTCTCACTGGCAGCACGAAAAGGTAAAGGCGTTGTTTTGCTAGTGAATAAATGGGATTTGCTTGAAAAATCAACCAATACGGCAAGAGATTATGAAAAGCACCTGAAAGAAAAGATTGCACCATTTACCGATGTGCCGGTGCTGTTTATTTCTGCGAAAGAAAAAACACGCATTTTCCAGGCAATGGAAATTGCATTAAAAGTATATGAAAACCGTAAACGGAGAATTGCCACCAGCAAATTAAATGAAGTTATGCTGAAGGCGGTTGCGGCACATCATGCGCCGGTGGTTCGCGGCAATACGGTTAAAATAAAATACATCATGCAATTGCCAACGGCTGTGCCATCATTCGCATTCTTCACCAATTATCCGGATGATATAAAAACGCCTTATAAAAACTATCTTGAAAACCAATTGCGTGCTTCATTCGATTTTAAAGGCGTACCGGTGAGGATATTTTTCAGGAAGAAGTAGACCTCCGCAAACCGGAATCGCAACCGGCAGTCCATTCACTACCTTTGCCGCATGAACTTAATTGAACGCGACAGGAAATATATATGGCATCCATTCACGCCTCAAAAAAACATGAGCACGCCGGTTGCTATTACAAAGGGAAAAGACAGCTATTTAATAGATGAAAACAACAACGCTTATATTGATGCCATCAGCAGTTGGTGGGTGAATATTCACGGGCATGCAAATGAATACATTGCCCAAAAAATTTATGAACAGGCTTTACAACTGGAACATATCATTTTTGCGGGCTTCACACACGAACCGGCTGTTAAACTTGCTGAAAGATTACTAAACATTCTTCCCGGGAATTTTTCCAAAATATTTTATAGTGATGATGGATCTACTTCAACCGAAGTGGCCATAAAAATGTCAATTCAGTATTGGTGGAATATGCAATCAATGGCTGATGGTCAGCAGTCAGAAAGAAGGATCAAATTACTCGCTTTTAAAAACAGTTACCACGGCGATACATTCGGCGCTATGAGCGTTAGCGACAGGAGTGTTTTTACACTGGCATTTCATGATATATTGCTTGACGTAATTTTTATTGATACACCTGATGAAAATAATATCAGTTCAATAAAAGAGGAAATAGCAAAACATGAAAATTCAATTGCAGCATTTATTTACGAGCCGTTGGTGCAAGGCGCCGGCGGTATTAAAATGTATGATGCAACGCTGCTTGACGAACTCCTTTATTTTATACAGCAAAAAAATATCATTTGCATTGCTGATGAAGTGATGACAGGCTTTGGAAGAACGGGTAAAATGTTTGCCAGCGAATACATGCAAACCAAACCGGACATCATTTGTTTGAGCAAAGGCATAACCGGCGGTGTTATGGCGCTTGGCGTTACAGCCTGCTCAGAAAAAATTTATAAAGCATATATAATAGATGATGCCCGCAAAACATTTTTTCACGGGCATTCGTTTACAGCAAACCCATTAGCTTGCACTGCTGCCAATGCAAATCTTGATTTGTTTGAAAAAAATAATGTGTTGGCGCAAATAGAAAACATCAGTGCGCAAAACCTGGCGTTTGCAGCACAATTGAAACAATTAAATGGTATTAAAAATGTGCGCACGTTAGGTACTATCCTCGCATTTGAAATTATAAAGGGTGATGATGTTTACCTGAACAATATCAGCCAGGTTGTTACAGCAAGGGCATTGGAGAAAGGGGTTTATATCCGCCCGCTTGGCAATACGGTTTACATAATGCCGCCTTATTGTATTACGAACGAAGAGCTTGAAAAAGTGTATGCTGTGCTTACAGAAATTTTGTAGAATCAATCACTATTGAGCGTTCCTTCACAAACGCTTTTCAGTTTGACAAGGCTTACTTCCATAGATGGCCCAAAAACTTTATCGTGCAGCATGGCACTTAATCTTTCCCATGGATACCATTTAAGTTTTTGCTGAAAGCTCCAGTTGATTACTGTGTTACCGTTTGAATTATCGCGTAATTCGAGATTATTTAATTGCTTGCCGCCACTACTGCCTTCCCAGAAAGTAGTTATGTGTTTAGTATCAACAGAAATTATAGTAATCGTAAAAGAGCCTAGTAAAATTTTAGAATCTTTATCAGTTGCAGAACTGGTGAGTTGTTTAAAATAAGCTGTATCAGCTCCATTAATCCAATATTTCCAATGGGCAATATTATTAGTGTAATAATGAATGGTATCGGCAGGTGCATTTATTTCAACAGAGCGAAAAACAGTTACGGAAGAAGGCATTAATAAACCTATAAGCGTGAGCAGTATAAATAATATTAAAAGGCCCCCAAAAACAATTTTTATATAACGCATAAAAAATTAAAGCTGCAAAGTAACAGTGAATGGTTTGTGTTGCTGCTTAATAAAACATAAATTATTTGAGTAATGATGAAGACGATGGTAAAATGCGCTGCACCAAAAAGCTTATGCATAAAACAGCAACAGCGCCAACTACATTAAGCCAGAGAAAGCCGAGTCCAATAACATTATTGTTATCAAGTATAAATAAAATAACAACAATTATTTCCGATATAACCGATGACCAGAATACGGCAGTACCCTTTATTTTTTTGCAATAAAATGCAACCAGGAAAATACCGAGTATAACGCCATAAAACAAGGAGCCAAGCACATTCACCGCTTCAATTAAACTACCCATGCGGTTAGCAAATTCCGCTATCACAATGCAAAAAACACCCCACCCAAAAGTCAGCCATTTAGAAATACGGTAGCGTTTCTCATCTTCATAATCTGATATTTCAGGATGCTGATGATGCTTTTTTAAACGCATGTAAAAATCAATCATCGTGCAGCTTGCCAGCGAATTTAACGCTGCTGCAATTGAACCCCACGAGGCAAGAAAAATGATTGCTATTAATAAACCAACAAGGCCTTTTGGTAAATTCTCTGTAACAAAGCGCAGAAAAATGTAATTGGTGTCATTGATATCTGCCGCCGGGTCAGCTTTTGACAGAACTGTTTTATAATGGCTGCGCAATTCATTGGCCTGCATATTCAGTTGCTGCAGTTGAAGTTTTAAGTTAGCTGCAGTTGCTTCATCATTTTTGTTTAACGCTTCAGCATAACCTGCCGCCGTATTTTTTTGCCTGGCATTTACATCATTAAATGCCGATGATATGGCCTTGAGCGAATCATTATAAGGCGCAGCATAAGTTTTTGTTTCAGCCGTTTTATTAAAGAACACCGGCGATGGCTGAAACTGATAAAACACAAACAACAATGCACCTAATAATAAGATCAAAAATTGCATGGGTACTTTTACCAGGCCGTTCATTAACAAGCTCAGTTTGCTTTGCGTATTATTTTTAGCGGTAAGATATCTTCCCACCTGGCTATGATCTGTCCCAAAATAACTGAGTGCTAAAAAAAAGCCGCCTATCACACCACTAATAAGGTTGTATTTATCTTTCCAAACGAATCCATCGCCTTCAAAGCCCGTTGTTATTACATTAAGCTTTCCTGAAGCACCGCTTATTTTTAAAGCATCTGTAAATCCTATATTTTGCGGCAGCAGGTGAACAATATAATAACCTGCAATACACATGGCCGTTATTATAATTATCAATTGCAGTTGTTGTGTATAAGCAACAGCCTTGGCGCCGCCACTTACCGTATAAATTATAAGAATACCGCCCATTAAAATGTTGGTATAAAAAATATTCCACCCAAATAATGAAGACAGGATAATAGAAGGGGCATAAACACTGATACCCGTGGAGAACCCACGTGAAAGCAAAAACAATGCAGCCGTAAAAGTTCTTGTTTTTAAATCGAACCGCTGCTCTAAAAATTCATACGGCGTAAATACTTTCAGCTTTGAAAACACAGGCACGAACGTTATGCACAATATCACCATCGCTATGGGAAGCCCGAAATAATATTGTACAAAACGCATTCCGTCTGTAAATGCCTGGCCAGGTGCAGACAAAAAGGTTATCGCACTTGCCTGCGTACCCATTATACTGAGCAGCACAAGCCACCAGGGCATGCTGCGGTTATTTAAAAAATAACCTTCAAGATTGCGGCTGGTGCGGCTTTTATACAAGCCATACACAACAATTAACAGCAGTGTAGCAACGAGTACTATCCAGTCGGCACTACTCATGAAAAATAATGTGTAAACCAGGTAAAGAAAATAATAAGCAATACCAGCACCGCTATTACCAAAATATACCAGGAACGCCAGCTTTTAAATAATGGTATTTTAGGTTTTGTTTGCATGGTGGTTAAATTACGGGTAAATATAAAGGAAGTTACATTCTTTATGTAGCCGGCAACTGGCACTTTGTTGCAGTATTCTTATACAATTTATTCCGATGACATCGGAATTCCCTTTAACTATATATATTTCGTGGCAACTATAAGTGCAATAAAGAAGCTGCATATTATTTCACAGGCTGCTTTCCGCTTCTTTTCAACGCTTCATTCGCAAAGTTCAGCAACACATCAGAAGGCAGGTAACCTGCTGTTATTAATACAGGTTTTCCTGAGGCATCGGCAACAATCAATGTAGGGTAGCCTTCAATGGCATATTTTTCTGCAAGGCCAGGCCCCACTCCTTTTTCACCATCAACAGAAACGTTTATAAAGTTCTTATTGAAAAATTCGCCCACTTTAGCGTCTGTAAAAGTGTATTGTTTCAGCATTTTGCAGGGTCCGCACCATGTTGCATAAATATCAAGAAACACAAGCTTGTTTTGAGTTTGCGCAGTTTTTAAAGCTTTCTCCCAATCCTGTTCTATAAATGTTATGCCGCCATCTTTTTTAACTTCTGCATCTTTTGATAAAGAACAATTTATTTCATTGCTGATAATACTTGGTGAAACAAAGCTGGTTGTAATAAGCCCTATTGCGGCAAGCAAAATATAAAGTGGTGCTGATTTCATTTATACAAGTTTGTTTTTCAATGACCCCGGTAAAAAAGACATTATAGATATTTCCTTATATTGAAAGGCTTTACAGACCCTGCATTAATTCAGCGAAATAAAAATTAAATTTTCAGAATAAAAAGCTAATTCGATTCCTGTTCTTCTTTCTTCTTTTTGAAGTTAGGGATCATAATATGAAAAGTTGTACCCTGGCCATAAGCTGAGGCTACGGAAATGTCGCCGCCAATTCTTGAAAGCGCTTCTTTAACAATGTACAAGCCAATACCAAGCCCATTTACATGCGTGGTACTGCGAAAAAACATTTTGAATATATTGTTTAAATGCTCCTCCACTATCCCGATGCCATTGTCTGCGATTTCTATCTGTACCTTATATTCATCAACCTTAACGGAAACCTCAACTTTCGGCGCTTCGGTACTTGGTTTTGAGTATTTAACCGCATTGGAAAGCAGGTTATCCATGATGATGGATACACGGAAGGGATCATTAAAAAATACCATTTGCTGGTCAACATTAAGCACGAATTCAACAGATGGCTTTTGCATGCGGCAAATTGCAATGGTTTCCGAAAGCATGCTCTCAAAATCTATTTCCGCATATTCATCTTCTACCCGTATACTCTTATAATATTCTATTATTTTCTGGATAAAGGCATCCATCTTATTCACGCAAGTTTCTATCATGCCCAAATAATTATTGGGGTCATCAACAGAATTTTCCATGCGGGCAAGGTTTATAATGCCCATGGCGGAAGCAAGAGGTGAACGCAAGTCATGCGATGTGCTGTAAACAAAACGGTTGAGTTCATCGTTTGTTTTTTGAAGTTCACTCACCTTTCTTTTTAACTGCAGCCTTGTTGTATATAATTCGAAAGCATTTTGAACCGCATTTTGCAATTCAAACTCGTCCCAGGGCTTTTTTATGTAACGGAATATTTCACCTTCATTAATGGCATTGATAATGGCTTCTGCATCTGTATAACCGGTTAGCAAAATACGAACGGGATCAGGAAAGGCTTTGCGGATAACCTGGAAAAATTCTACGCCTGTTGATTGCGGCATCCGCTGATCGCATATGATTACCTGGATGTCTTTTTCGTCGTTTAAAATGCTCATTCCCTCTGCAGAAGAAGATGCAATAAATATTTTGTATTTACGGCGAAAGCTGGCCTGGAATGCAAGCAAATTATTTAACTCATCATCAATATATAAAACCCTGATTTTTTTATCTTCAGCAAACATAGTATGGTTTTTCACAGTTTTTAGGGTTAATCATCGCCCTTATATTTAAGGGGTAAAGTTATTATAAATTCAGCACCATTGCCGGGCGAAGAATTAATATTTATTTTTCCAAAATGCTTTTGAATAATTTTAAAAACAATGGCCATGCCGAGGCCTGTTCCTTCCCCAACATCTTTTGTTGTAAAAAATGGCTCAAAAATTCTGTGTTTTGTTGCTTCCTCCATGCCTGGGCCGGAGTCTTTAATTGAAATTTCAATACAGCCTTCTTCCGTATCTCTTGTTTTAATAGTGATTACTTCATCTTCCTTTACAGCCTTTTGTTTTATCGCCTGTATTGCGTTGGTAATAATATTCATAAAAACCTGGTTCAGCTTACCGGGAAAACATTCTATCACACCTTCCGCATTAAACTCCTTAACCACTTTTATATAATAAGGAATAGTATTCTTAAGCAGCACGATTGTAGATAATATTCCGTCGTGCACATTTACGGTTTTTAACGAAGCTTCGTCAATTCTGCTGAAGGTGCGCAGGCCGCGTACAATTTCTGCCGTGCGTTCTGCACCTTCTTCAATACCCGCTATCAGGTTTTCGATCTCACCCTTTACATAAGTGATGTCAATTTCGTCTTTTAAATTTTTTATTTTATCGAGACTGGATTTAAAATTAGTATCATCTTTTAATGAATGCAATTCACCGTATGCATTTAATACTTCCAGCAAATCCTGGATGTCAAGTCTTAAGGGATTTATATTCGACTTAACAAAATTAATAGGATTATTTATTTCATGTGCAATGCCTGCTGTAAGCTGGCCCAATGAAGCCATTTTCTCTGCTTCTACCAGTTGTGTTTGTGCATCTTTAAGGTTAATCAGCGCTTCATTAAGATGATGATTGGCGTTTTGCAATTCTGCCGTTCTTTTAGATACTTTTTCTTCCAGTATAATATTCTGTTCGTTTACGAGGCGCTCATTCTTGCGGGATTGTTCCAGTGCCTCGGCCTGCGATTGGTCTTTTTCTTTTTTCAGCACGTTTATTTTATCAGCAAGCGCTATGGAAAGCAATACGGTTTCTATAGCAGAGCCTATATACAGAATATAATTCGTGAAATAATTAGCAGGTAATATATCTGAATTTCTAAGACTGAAAATAAGCAACCCCGTTAGAAACAATACCCACGAAACAGCATAAAATGTAGCGGGCCTATAGCCTTTAAACATAATAATAAATGCGGCAACAATAGCTACGATACTTACTACAACCTGCAAAAAAACAATCAGAAAATAACTGATTGAATTGAAGTGCATAAAACTGGCTATTATTGATATGAATGAGGCAACTAGTATTACGATAAATATTTTATGAATAAACGGCGTGTAAAATTTTGTTCTTAAAAAGTTCATGGAAAACATCACACCTGATATTATAGCCATGGATGAGGAAACAGGAACTGCATAATAATTAATCCATGGGTTATTAAGCCACACAAATTTAAATAAGAAACCAGCGAGGGTAAACTGCGCAAACCCCAGAAAGAAAATGTAAAATATATACAGAATATAGCCCCGGTCAACGGTTACAAAATAGAGAAAGAGGTTGTAAAAAAATATAGCTAATAAAATTCCAAAGTAAGTAGTAATAATGTTCAGTTTTTTGTTTGACTGCTCAACCACTTTACCATAGGAACCTACATAAATATCCAGCACTGCCGGGTGCGAACTTTCGATATGGCCATAATAGGTAATATCAGAATTTGGACCCTGTTGTAAGTTGACTATGTAATTCGGCAGCTCGCTTTTATTCTGCTGCATCAATGCATTTCCGCCCGTGTAAATTTTAACCAGCTTGCCGGCAGAATCTTTATAGAGCGTTATAACTGATGTGTTTGGATGATCAAAATTAAGATAGGCAATACTGCCTGATTGGTTGAGCACAGAAAATCTGATCCATATATTCACATCCAATGACGAAAACACCGGCATTTTTCTGGTACTGGTGTAAAATTCCTTCGCATCAATTACATTACTGCTGTTATACTTTTTATTGCTGTTATTAAGTATTTCGAGATACCCTCCCAGTTTTTGGACATTTGTTTCATTGGTTAAAACAATGTCACCCGCAAAAATTCTTGTAACAATAAAGAGAAAAGCTATACAAATGCAAACCCGCTTTATGCACATCGGTTTATAAGATATTAAATATTACTGTAAATTGTAAAGAAAGTACTTATTCAGTAAGTATAAAAAGGTTCGTAAAAAATAATATTTTACTTCAGCTATACTATACCACATTAAATTCATTTTTTTTAATTCCTTTAACCTCAAGCTCATAATGCACTCTAACGGTTAGGTTCTTGAATGGGGATTTTTCTTCGTGCACACTGGAAAGGTTTTCACGCATCCAGAACATTTTTACCCGTTCACGTGGATGGGCTTTGTTTAAAGTAAGTGGGTCTTCCAAAAAGATAATGGTTGCCAGCAAATCAATTTTGGGATAATAAAATGTGCCCTGGTTGCCCACTTCCGTAAATACCCTGGCGCCAATCCACTGGTTAAATCTTAATGTAACCGGCGAGCATAAACTAAACAGGGAACCTAAGCCCAATTGGTTAAGAATAACAATAGAAGCCCTTGAAGGAAAATAGCTTCCTATGCCAAGGCCTGCCACTTCAATTGAATTCCATAAACCGCACAATTCCGCGGTACCCGTTCTTGAATACTGCTTTATGTAGTCATAAATCTTGGGGTCCATATCGCCCGTAGCCGTTTCCAGCGGCAGGGGGTCAATACCATTGGCAATATGAATACGGGCGCCGCCATATAATTTTTGCCTGTCAATCGATTCTACTACAATAACAATAACAGAAGGGCTATCTATCCATGCATTGGTTGAAGATGTTACTTTTTGAATGCCATGATTTTCCAATACTTTTTGATGCCCTAAAACAAACTTTATACATGTTTCTTTATCATCGGTGGCTCTAAAAGCCCTGATTCTTACTTCTGTTTCCATCAGAGAGTTAAAAATTCAATTGCGAAATATTAATTAATCGGTACTTATGAAAAATTTTTTAAGCAGTAACTTCAGAATATTTACAATTACGCTATATTTTGCGATAATAAAAAAAATATCTTTTATTCAGTAACTTTATCCTTGTTCCAATAATCCTTTTTAAAACCAAAGCAACATGAATGACAAAAAAATAAATTTATTGTACATAGATGATGAACCACATAATCTTATAGCATTCAAAGCTGCATTCCGGCGCGATTTCAATATTTTCATTGCTGACTCTGCTTCTGAAGCCCGCAAAATAATAGACGAAAACGACATTCACGTTATTTTAAGCGATCAACGTATGCCCGTAGTAACAGGCATAGAGTTTTTTGAATCAATTTTAGAAACACATCCCGAGCCTATCCGTATTTTAATAACCGGGTATACAGATATAAACGCTGTAATTGATGCCATCAACCGCGGCCAGGTTTACAAATACCTTACCAAGCCCTGGAATGAAAATGATATTCGCATTTTTGTAAGAACTGCTCACGAAGTTTTTATGTTACGCAGGGAAAATGCAGAACTTACCCAAAAGCTTATGGTTGCAAATGGCAAGCTGGAATTTTTAGCCCGCCAAAGCCTTCTTTCCTAAACAAACTGCCGCACTGTCAGTTTGTTAACAGCATTTTAGTTGTTCACATAGCTTAATAAGTCATTAAGTTATTAAAATGAGATTTGGGCTTATTTTTGTTCATATTAGCTCACATAAAAACAATTATATGGCACTTGAATTTACAGATACGAACTTTGAAACAGATGTTCTGAAGAGCGATAAATTAACTGTAGTTGACTTTTGGGCTGAATGGTGTGGCCCCTGCCGTGCAATCGGCCCTGTTATTGAAGAACTGTCAAAAGATTATGCAGGAAAGGTAAATGTTGGAAAAGTAAATGTTGACCTTAATCCTAACATAAGCATGAACTATGGTATTACTTCTATTCCGGCAATTTTATTTATTAAAGGGGGTAAAGTTGTTGACAAACAAATTGGTGCAGTTCCAAAATCTATACTGGATAAAAAAATACAGGCAAACCTGTAATTAATTCTTTCTTTACAAAGAAAGGCTGCTGCAAGGCGGCCTTTTTTGTTTTAAATAATCTGGTCATAAGATAAAGATTTCGTTAACTTATTTTAATTTGAGCGCTTAAACCGCAACTTTAATGCAACGATTACAGGGCCTTGCAGGCATTGTACTAATTCTTGGTTTAGCCTACCTCGTATCAAATAATAAAAAGAAGATTAATTACAGGCTTGTGTTAAGCGGGGTTGCTTTGCAGGTTACTATTGCCATATTGGTATTCAAAGTTCCTTTTATTGGTAATTTTTTTCAATGGCTCGGGCATGGCATGGGCAGGCTTGAAACATTTGCAAGGCAGGGTGCATCATTCGTTTATTCCGGTATAAACGTAACCCAGCCCGATGGAAGCGCCGCAGATTATCTTAAAGGCGGTTTTGTATTTGCCTTTAATGTTACGGCAACTATTATATTGGTTTGCGCAATCGTGGCGGTGTTATATCATTTTAATATTATGCAGCACATAGTATCGCTTATTGCGCGGGCCATGAACTATGTAATGCGGGTTAGCGGCGCTGAGGCCCTCAGCAATGTAGCCAGCGCTTTTGTGGGCCAGGTGGAGGCACAGGTAATGATTCGCCCCTATTTAAAAGGTATGACAAAAAGTGAACTGCTGGCAAGCATGAGCGGCAGCCTTGCCTGTATTGCCGGAGGTATAATGGTGGTATATGCAAATATGGGCGCACAGGCCGGGCTTGACCTTGCGCCAAAACTTATAACTGCCAGTTTAATGGCAGCGCCCGGCGCACTGGTAATTTCAAAAATTGTTTTTCCCGAAACGGAAGAAAGCGAAACTTACGGGCGTGTAAAACTGGAAGTACACAGTACCTACACAAATGTGATTGATGCCATTTCGCATGGAGCGGCAGATGGTTTTAAAATCGCCATGAATGTTATCGCCATGCTGATTGGCTTTATTGCTGTGATCGCCTTATTGGATTATATGTTGCTGCATATAGGCCATTTATTTAATAAAGATTTTGACCTTACACTAAATTATATTTTCAGCAAGATATTCTATCCTTTTGCCTGGAGCATGGGCGTACCGGCGCAGGATGTAAACAATGCCGCCACACTTTTAGGCCAGAAATTGACCATTAATGAATTTGTAGCTTTTCAAAACCTCACTAATAAATCCGTTCCCATTTTAACAGACAAAGGCTTGCTTATCATTAGCATTGCCATTTGCGGATTTGCCAATTTCAGCAGTGTGGGCATGCAAATTGGCGGGATTGGTGCGCTTGCGCCTGAAAGAAGGACTGACTTAGCCAAATTGGGATTAAAAGCATTGTTCTGCGGCACTTTAGCATCTTACTTGTCAGCCACTATTGCAGGAATTTTAATGTAACTTATTAGTTATCAAATCCTAAACTTATTCAATAGGTTACTTTTTTCCATTTTCGGTATTAATGTGTACGAAATACACCGTACGATTGATTGCATCAGTTTCTTTGAGATTGATGCTTTCTTTTTATAAGGACAAATAAAACGCGAATAATTATGAACAAAATAAAAGACATCGCAATTATTGCTTCACCCGATAATAAAACCGATCTTATCGAATGGTCTTATTTTAATAAAGAAGCACTTGCGAAACATCAAATACTGGCATTGGGTAGTACCGCAAACATTCTCGAAGGCACATTAAATAAAAAAGTAAATGTTTTAGAATCAGGAAAGCCCGGAGAGTATTCAGCTTTGCGTAATCTTATAGAAGAAAATAAAGTTGACGCTGTGATAATTTTTGATGACGCCGGAGAAATCATGCATAACAGGAGCTTATATAGTATTATGGAAACGGCAATTAGAAATAACATCATCATTGCAACAAACAGAACAACTGCTGATTTTGTGATCACTTCGAAATTGATTGATAATGAGTATAAAATCAGCACAGATGAAAAAAAAATAACCGATAAAAACACTTTTGCAGTGTCTAAAACATACCCGCTGGCAAAAGCGAGCTGAACATCTATATAGGGGTCTTTTATGAACATTACACTTTCAGCAAACAGTCGTGCACACAGAATAGCAATAAGCGTATTCTTTTTTATAGCCGGGCTTGTGAGTGCGAGCTGGGCAAGCAGGATACCGGATGTAAAAATGAGCCTTCAATTAAACGAAGCAGCTTTGGGAGGCGTTCTTTTTGCTGTTCCTGCCGGGCAGATTGTTAGCCTTCCTTTATCAGGCTGGCTCATTTCCAAATTTGGCAGCAGGCAATTATTGATTTATGTATCAATATTCTTTCCGCTCACTTTGGTTATGATTTCGCTGGCAGCATCAACCTGGCAACTGGTTGGCGTACTATTCTTTTTCGGTTTCTGGGGCAATCTTTTTAATATTTCTATGAACACGCAGGCCGTGGCCATTGAATCGTTATATGGAAGATCAATCATGGCTTCATTTCATGGCCTGTGGAGCCTTGCCGGGTTTACGGGCGCTGCTTTGGGTAACTTTTTTGTATCTGGAAAGATATCCCCGCTTATACATTTTTCAATTATAGCCATTTTAGTTTCATTGCTGGTTTCATTTTTTTACAAATACACTTTACCGCAACATAACACAGCAACTAAACAAAAGGAGGCGCTTTTTGTAAAACCTGATAAACGCATATTGTTATTAGGCTTCATTGGTTTTTGCTGTATGATTTGCGAAGGCTGTATGGCCGACTGGAGCGGTATTTATTTTCATGAGGTTATCCATTCACCTGTAAAATACATAACGCTCGGCTATGTGGCATTTATGGCCACTATGGCAACCGGCAGGTTTATTGGAGACAAGCTTATTACAAAATTTGGCGTTGAAAAAATATTGCAGTTAAGCGGTGTCTTTATTGCTTCCGGCTTTGCTTTGATAATTTTATTTCCGGCTTTGCAAATAGCTATAACGGGCTGTTTGCTGGTGGGCTTTGGCGTTTCGTGCGTGGTGCCGCTTGTATATGCGGTGGCAGGGAAATTAAAAGGTATATCGCCGCAGTTTGCACTGGCAGCCGTTTCCACCATTAGTTTTCTTGGCTTTTTAATTGGCCCGCCTGTAATTGGTTTTATTGCCCAGGCGTCAAATTTAAGGTGGTCATTTGCCGTGGTTGCAATACTTGGCTTTTGCACAACTTTACTGGCCGGCAGAATAAAAAAGGTGATTGATTTTTAATTATTTCAGAGGTGGCTGGTGCCGCCTCCATTGTTTATTAAACATTCCTGCATTATCTTTCGCCCATAACAAAAATATTTCATCCAATATGAATGATTTACTGAAAATCTCCATTGAAGCGGCAATCAATGCCGGCAAAAAAATCCTGGAAGTTTATGAAAACGAGTTTGAAGTAGAAACCAAAACCGACAACTCACCGCTAACCGAAGCTGATAAAAGAAGCCATCATGCAATTAAAGATGCTTTGGAACCGCTTAATATTGACCTGTTAAGTGAAGAAGGTAAACTGCTCTCCTATGAAGAAAGAAAAAACTGGAAAAAATTCTGGCTGATAGATCCGCTTGATGGCACAAAAGAATTTATTAAACGCAATGGAGAGTTCACCGTAAATATAGCACTTGTTGAAAACGGTTACCCGGTTGCAGGCGTTGTGCACGTGCCGGTTACAGGCAAAACTTATTATGGTTCAGCAGAAGCGGGCAGCTTTGCATTTACTTATGATCCTCATTCTTCCGCTTCAATTGAAGATTATATTAACAGCGCATCAAAACTTCCGGATGCCCAGGCGCCGGCGGTTTATACAGTGGTAGCCAGCCGCAGTCATAATACGCCGGAAACAGAGAATTTTATTGAAGAAAAAAGAAAACAACATGGCCAGGTTGAGTGTATCAGTTCGGGGAGTTCCATTAAATTGTGTTTGGTGGCAGAAGGCAAAGCAAATGTGTATCCGCGCCTTGCGCCCACTATGGAATGGGATACTGCTGCGGGCCATGCAGTTGCCAAATTCGCTGGTTGCAATGTTTATAATTCTGAAACCGGCAAAGAGCTGGAGTATAATAAAGAAAATCTTTTGAATCCGTGGTTTGTGGTTGAACGCAATTAATCAGTAACAAACAACTGCTGCATGAGTGAAAAACAGGCGCCGTTTCCTAACGCCTTTTTAATAGGTATACAAAAGGCGGGCACTACAACTTTAAATGACTGGATCAGCCAGCATCCGCAGGTGTATTGCTATAATTCTTTAAAGGATATACCGCTTTTTGTAAAGTTTCCGGAACCTGATAAACTTAATAAACGTTTATTGCTCGAAACACCTGCGTATCAAAATGAGCCTGTCGTTTTTCATGCTGCAGTAAATTATATTTTCTATCCATCATTATTGCAGCAGATTGCCGCAAAACAGCCTGCTGCAAAGCTTTTACTCATATTACGCAATCCCGTGGCAAGGGCTATCTCTTCTTATTTTTATTTCAGGAAGATGATTCGCGAAACCAGGGATATAGAAACAGCGCTTATTTATCAAGCCAAAAAGGATTTTGAAATAACAAGGGATAACAACGATTTTACTTATATAGAACATGGGTTTTATTATGAACAGTTGAAAAACTGCCTTCAATATTTTTCAAAAGAACAATTACTGGTACTGGATTATGATGAGTTGAAAAATAATCCGGGAAAACTTTTACAGGAAGTCTTTCATTTTTTAAATATTGATGAAACCTTTAAGCCAGACCTAACTGCAAAAAATATTACCGGTGAGTTAAAAAGTAAATATTTACAACAAAGACTTGTAAATAAAAGTGGCTTTCGCAAATGGGTTGTTGATAAGCTGATTGATCCCTGGTTGCCGGTTAATAAAAGAAAATTGCTGAAGAATAAAATGTTTGAGATGAATACATCAAAAACAGCCAGGCAGCCCGCTGACATTTTTGTGGAAGAAGAAACATTAAGAAAAATAAGAGAAAGGTTAACTGAATTTTATTTGCACGATACAACCAAACTTGACGAATTACTTAACACAAATTTTTTTTCAAAATGGTTTGCGCATAATACAATACCTAAAGAATAACCAGGCTGCTTATGTATAAAATAGTTCAAATGGTGCCTGCATTAGGCTGGGGCGGAGCGCAGGTTTTTTGCATTCAGTTATGTAATGAATTTGCAAAAAAAGATGGTTATGAAGTTACATTAATTTCAATGTACCATCACGATCCTCAAAAACATCTCCCGCTTTCCATGCTTAATGAGAAAGTGAAGTTCATCACACTCGGCAAAAAACCTGGCATTGATCCTTCCATGTTTTTAAAGATTTATAAAACGCTTAAAAACATCAGGCCCGATGTGGTGCACACACATTTGCATGCCGGCTATTATTGCTTTTACACTTACCTGCGTTTAAAATATTCTTATAAGAGAGTTCACACATTGCATAACCTGGCAAAGGAGGATGCACCTCCGCATGGCCGTAAAATGTTTAAGTATTTTTTCAAGAGAAATATTATTGAAGCAGTAACCATATCTGAAGAAGTACATAAAAGCGCACTTGAAGAATATGGCGCTTATATTAAAACACTCATTCCAAACGGGTCGGATGAAGTTAAGCCTACGGCAGCCTTGCAGGAAACAACTCAAAAAATAAACAGTTTAAAAAAAGACAGCCACACAAAAGTTTTACTGAATGTAGCGAGGATAACAAAGCAAAAGAATCAGAAACTATTGCTTGATGTGATGCGCAACCTTACAGGTGAAAATGTTATCGCTGTTATTTTAGGCGATTATGTTGCCGATGATAAAACCGTTTATGATGAGCTTATTGCCAATAAACCTCCCAACGTTTATTTTTTAGGTAAAGTTGCCAACGTAAGCGATTACTATTTAAATGCAGATGCCTTTGTGCTTACATCAATTTTTGAAGGCCTGCCGATAAGCCTGCTCGAAGCCTTATCCGCCGGTGTGGTGCCGGTTTGCACACCCGTTGGCGGTATTATTAATATTGTAACGAAAAATATAGGTTTCTTAAGCGATGATATAAGCGAAGCATCATTTCTGCAGGCATTGAAAAATTATCTTCATTCGGATGAAGCAATTATTCAAACTTTAAAAAGCAACGGGAAGGCATTATATAATAAAGAATATAGTATGCAGAGCTGTGCTGATAAGTATAATGTACTGTATCATTCAGCATAATTGTATTGATGATTAATATTGTTTTGAGAAAAAGCATTGGCAGGGTTTGAGTTTTAAAAAAAATTAAATTTCTTTGCACCTTCTTTTGAAGGGCTGAGAAAATCTTGGCTCATTTCATTTAAATTTTAATAAGAGGTTTACCCTCTTACATGCAATTAAATCTATGAAGCCTCGAGATTACCGGATGTTTACCTCAACGTATGCTATCAATCACAATTATTAAAAACAAAACATCACTTAAAAAATCAAACATTAAACACTGTTAATTATGAAAATAGTTGTAGTAGGTACAGGATATGTTGGACTTGTAACCGGTGCATGCCTTGCGGAAGTAGGCACCGAAGTTATTTGCATAGATGTAAACAAAGAAAAGATAACCAACCTCCAAAAAGGCATTCTGCCC